>JBGYAB010000024.1:0-6845 GCA_041815985.1 Sodaliphilus sp.
AGCGCAGATGGTCAATGCCTACTATGCCCAACGAATTATTGACGTGTTCGAGAGGAACCCGAACGCGCTATTAAATAAAGAAACTGTAAATGAGATATTTAGTTTCGCTGCTGAAGCAGCATAAAAAATAACGGAGTATTGATGCAAACCAATTGTGCAAATTGCCCGCAACACGGCATGAGTTTAGGTAAATTAGAAAATATATTGTATTTTTGCACCCGTATAACTCTTCAGGGCAGGGTGAAAATCCCAACCGGCGGTAAAGTCCGCGAGCCTTCACAAGGGCACGAATCGTTGAAACTACGATACCGACAGTAAAGTCTGGATGAAAGAAGATTTAAAGAAAGCCTTGAATTGTTGTGCCTATTTCATTAATAATAACAACAAAAAGCTTTCTTTAAGCTATGAAAAAAACTTTATTAATTGCTATGGGCATTTCAATTCTTCCTTCGCTTGCACATGCCGGCGAAACCACCGAAGAATTGACAAAAGAAAAAATGCTCACACTCCAAGAGGTGACAGTCAAGGCCAATTTCCTGAATGTCGAAAACGCCCCTCTCAGTTTAACAACCATCAAGCCGGCCGATGTCGACAGACACCCGGCAAGTCCCAATTTCGTAGAAATGTTTCAATCGGTGCCGGGTGTCTACGCCACACCGTCTACCGGCAGCTATGGCGATGCCACACTCAACATGCGCGGCTTCAAGCAAGAGAACATAGCCGTGTTGCTCAACGGCATACCCATTCAAGGACTTACCTCGGGTTCCATGTATTGGAACAATTGGATGGCTCTTGCCGATGCCACCTTCTCGGTGCAGGTGCAAAAGGGAATAGGAGGCACTATGCTTGCCGATTGTGCAATGGGTGGGGGCATCAACATCATTACTCGGCGGCCACAATGGCATTCTTCTGCTCAGCTCAACCTGTCGCTCACCGAGCACGGACTGCACAAAGAAGTGGTGAACTTTTCGTCGGGAACAACAAAACACGGCTGGGCTGTGAATGGTATGCTCGCCCACGTGGGAGGCAATGGCTATGTGGAATGTACCCATGTAAACTCACTGGCCTACATGCTCACCGTGTCCAAGCAGTTGAACGAAAAAAACATGTTTCTTTTCACGGCACTGGGTTCACCCGAAAAACACAACCAGCGAAACACCGAACTATCGGCACAAGAAGTTGAAAAATACGGTGTGGGATATTCTAAAAACTGGGGCTATCTGCGAGGAAAAAAATATTCCATTGCACGCAACCACTATGTGAAACCCTACTTCACCATGCAGCACATTCTCAACAGCGACAAATGGCAAATGCGCAATTCACTCTATTTGGCACTGGCCGATGGCGGAGGTTACACCACCATGAGCACCGAAAAAGGCAAAACAGTGATGTCGTTCAGAACCGATGACGGGCACATTGATTTCGACGCAATTCAAGCGAACAATCTCACCCAACCCGACGAAAACGGACAACACGCCGGCAAATATGCCATGATCGACTATCTTTCGGGGCATTTGCAAATGGGTGGAGTGGCATCGGCCAACTACAACTTCAACCACAACTGGACACTATCGAGCGGTGTTCAATACCAATACTTCGACACATGGTCGAAAATGAAAGTACTCGATTTACTTTCTGCCGATTATTTGCTTTTTAGAGACAACAAATTTACAATCGGCGACTATGTGGGCAATCGCTATGGACGCACCACCCATCACGTCTCGGGCTACGTGCAGACAACACAAACGAGTAATGCGCTTTCTTCCAACATAGGAGTTGCATTTTACACCGGACTTTATCAACGACATGACGATGTAAAAAATCAAAAAAGCAAGTGGGCCAAAGGCTTTGGCTACAGTGTGAGAGGCGGACTGATGTGGCATTTTCACAAACTTCACTCCCTATACCTGAACATGGGCTACAACAGCCGATTGCCATACGCCGGCATCTACTTGGCATCGAGTGACCTGAGCATCACCAAAAATGTGAAAAACGAAAAAAACATATTGGGCGAAGCAGGAATACGCACAAAATGGAATGGCGGAAATGCCGAGTTACTGGGCTATGTAGCATCGTGGAAAAATAAACACCTCTCGGTGAGTATTGCCAAGCAAGCCAACGAAAATGCCGAAAAATATCAAATATCGGGTCTCAGTGCCCTGCACATGGGATTAGAAGCCACAATAAATCAAAACATAACAAACTGGTTTGCAGTGAAAGCCTATGGAATGTTGGCATCGTGGAAATGGAAAAGCGGAGGCAAAGCCATCACCTACGACACCTACAGCGGAGAAACACTCAAAGAATATGCCATCTATTGCGACGGACTGCATGTGGGCGATGCACCGCAAACTCAACTCGGCATTCAACTCAATGCTCAAAAAGACGGCTGGTATGTCAATGCCGATTGTCAACACTATGCACGCATGTATGCCGATTTTGAACCATCGACCAGAGTGACAAGCGACAAAGCCGATGCCTACATGCTGCCCTCACACACAACATTAGACGCCACGGCAGGCTATCGATTTAGTTTAAAGAAAATTCATTTCAACTTTTTCGGCACCATGCGCAACATCACCAACAGCAAGTATATTGAACGCGGAATTGATGGAGAAAAACACGATTTATCTACCTTCAAAGGCTATTGGGGCATGCCTCGCCTCATGAGCATGGGTGTTGAAATAAAATTCTAAATCAACAACAGTCATAATCCCAAATCGGTTTAATTGATCGATTTGGGATTAATCAACAACTTGTTAATAACCTGTTGAAACTCTCACAACAAATTCAATAAAAAAAACAGTCAAAAAACTTGACTTTTTAAAATCGACGCGGCTTATCATTTTTCTTGATAAACTCCCAATAAATCAACACAAACATACTGCACTATTTTTAACATGGTTTTCATCTATTTTAAGAACACATTGAAGAAGAAATTATTAACTTTGCCATGAATTAACAGTATGTTAATAAAGTTTGAAACTTATTCATATTCAACGTCTAAGCTTGTGTAAAAACTATTGATAACCAATTTTTAAAGTACAATAACTTAAAATGCAAGTTTTTCGCCAAAAAGTTATCACAGCAATTAACAGGCTTATATAAACAAATATAAATAAGAATTTCTTTAAAAATAAATTTAATATTAATATAATCATTGTTCAAAAACAACTTCTTCATGATTTTGAATGATGAACTGAGAAAAAAGACAGGGATATGAAAAAACTATTGGCACTTACATTAATTTTAATTTTTAATATTTCTTTTGTTATGGCACAAAATGTTTATGACTTTACAGTAAAAGACCGCAAGGGCAATGATGTTTCTTTAAGCGAATATAAAGGCAAAGTTCTCCTTATCGTGAACACAGCCACTCGGTGCGGTTTCACTCCTCAATACGAAGAGCTCGAAGCACTCTACAAGGTTTACAAAGACAAAGGGTTTGAAATTCTTGATTTCCCGTGCAACCAGTTTGACGAGCAGGCTCCAGGCAGCGACGAAGACATTCACAGCTTTTGTAGGTTGAACTATGGTACCGATTTTCCTCAATTCAAGAAAATCGAAGTAAACGGAGAAAATGAATTACCGCTCTATACCTTCTTGAAGGCTCAAAAAGGATTTCAAGGTTTTGATCCCAATCACAAAATAGGTAAAATTCTCAACGAAATGCTTGCCAAGGATGATCCTAATTTTGCCAAAAAGCCCGACATTAAGTGGAATTTTACTAAATTCTTGATCGACAAAGAAGGCAATGTAGTTGAACGCTTCGAACCCACCTACGACATCAAGCAAATCGAGGAACAAATCAAGTCGTTGCTCTAAAATTATTTTTGTGAAGCTGAGGGAGAGGCAACTCGATAGTTTTTTCTCCAACACACTTCATGAAGAAAAACAACAAGCAAGGTGAGAGGGCATGGAGACAACAAATTGACCATGCGTTTTCACCTTGCATTTTTCACACAAAGTTAATCACCCTCAATCAATCTTTTAAGACCGATTGAGGGTAACGACTCCTTAAATCGAGAAAAACTCAAAATTTTACTTGATGAAAATTCAATAGTCTATTGTTTTTTCTCCTTTTTGAATACTTATAATTTCTATAACACAATATCGATATATCTTATCATAAGTTTTAAAATAAGGAATATCGAGATCTGCCAATATCATAAATTTGATATGGTCTCCACATTCAATCTCCGTCATGGACTTTGGTGCATTACTAACTACAAAGCGAAAACTAAACCAATTAGGATTTTTATAATCATCTATCCATATATCGTCAAGAGGTGCTTCCTTAATATGAAAAAGACCATGGGCTGTATTAGGACTAAATTGTATAACTTTTCCAACGTATGGGCCTGTTTTTTTACATACATGGATTCATCATCGTTGTCCTTGTTGCAAGCCGTTGCCGTAAACAACAAAATTAACACACTCGTGAATAAAATAACTTTATTTTTCATAACATTTCTACTTTTATATTATTTCTTATTTCTTGAAAAATTTGCCGGAATATCTTTGGTTATTTTCAGTTACCGTGACAAAATATAATCCTTTCTTCCAACCTGATAAGGAAATCACAAAATTTGATTGATTGGTAGTTATTTCTTGTATCAAAGTTATATTTGCATCTCACAATGGATATACATTATTAATTTTAGTAATCCGGTGGTGTGAAAACTAAACATAAAATAACATATCCATATTATGTTTAATGTCAATATTAGAAAAACTTTTTAAAATGTGCAATAAATTTAACTTTATTTATTATATTTTAGATTATTAAATCTAAAATATTGATTTTCAATGATTAAACCACGATTGATCATCAGGTGCAATGTCATTTGCCATTTTATCAACTGTTGTTGTGATGAAAGAAAGGGCTGAGTCAAAAAAATAGTGACACAGCCCTTTCCTGAGGTTTGGTTTATGTTGAATGGTATTTTATTTCACCAATATTTTTTTGCCATTGTGAATGTAGATACCTTGGGAAGGCTTTTGTACTTCTCTTCCTTGCAAATCATACCACCGATTGTTTGAATCTACATTTTTGTTGACAAATACGTTTTCTACTCCCGACGATATTGGAGCGATGATCACTTCACCTTTCACCAGTTTATGTTTTCCTCCTTCATCAATCATGATAGAGCGTGAGGTTTCGTCGAAGAATGCTCCTTGAGGAGACACGATTTCACAATTGTTGGAAAGGTCGAATTTCTCGATCATGAAAATGGCTCCCATGCTGCCGTTTACTTTCACAGTGGCATTATCGATGACCAATTTTTCACCCGATTTGCCGTTATAACCTACGATACCTGCTTTGCCGGTAATGTCTATACTACAATCTTTAACAGTAAGTTGCGTTTTGTTGATGTAAATGCCTCCACTGCCATTACTGTTAATGACAAGCTTTCCGTCACCGATGATTTTTGTACGTCGGCTTAATCCTAAACCGGTGTATGAACCCTGAGTTGTGATACTATTGTTTCCGACAAGGATTATAGTGAGATCATCTACGCTACTATTGGCAATGCCTCCACTGTTTTCAGGAGAAATGAATTGAGCATTGTTGAGGGTCAGAGTCTTGGTATTCATGTCGTAAATAACCGTTCCTCCGTCGCCAAGCACGTCACCGGCATTGTCGGCTGTTACTTTCACGCCGCCCACATATAGTTTTAATTCTGTTGCATCTTCTATGCCTTCATAGGGTTTTCCTTGTGATCCGTCTATTCCTCCGATATAGTCTCTGACATCGTAGTTTTTGTTTTTACCAATTTGCACATCTTTTTTGAAAGCTGCATTGCCTTCTTCTGTATTATGAGAGTCTACGAAAAAGATGACCCCTTTGTTGTCATGTATGATAGTTTGGCATTGTGGAAGACTTTCAAAGAGTTGTTTGGCGTTTGATGTATTAATCTTATTCCCGAAACAAGTAATTGATCCAATAAGCGGTGTTTTTGAAAAGTCGAACGATTCGATTTTATTGTTTTCACAAGAGAGTGTTTTCAGATTTGCACTATTGCTTAAATCGAGTTTGCTTAACATGTTTCTTCCACAGGCAAGTTCTTCTAAGTTAATCATTTGAGTTACATCAAGAGATTTCAGTTTGTTTTTTTCAACGTTGAGAACCTGTATGGTGGAGTTGCCATTTAGATTGATGTTTTCCAAGTCATTTTCATCTAACCACAAAGAAACAAGTAAGTTGCTTTTTACATCGGCAGATGTAAGGCTGGATTTTTGGGCTGCAAAATTCATCAAGTCGCCCTTAATGATAATTTCCGGTTGTAAAACTTTTAAACGTAGTTTGGTATTGTCAATTTCTAATACTTCAGCACCTTCTATGTCAATGGGATTTAGTGCAACGGCATAGAAAGTCAATTCTGCGCCTATGGGTTTGTTGGTTTTCAGTTTGATATGATTTTCATCTTCTGTTTCACTACCTTCATAGGGGGTATAATATCCGTTGGCATAATCGAGTATTTTCCAGCCTTTATTCTTGGCAGTGGCAACTGTAGCCTTAGAGCATACATTTCTTTCAATTGATCCTCGTGTGTTGACAACCACCAATTTTGCTTTGTCTCCTGCCTGACGAATTGGCAAAGAATTCACAAGCGCATCCATGCCGGTTTTGTTGATGTTATTATTATAGCATTCTATATTTCAATACTCCGTTATTTTTTATGCTGCTTCAGCAGCGAAACTAAATATCTCATTTACAGTTTCTTATTTAATAGCGCGTTCGGGTTCCTCTCGAACACGTCAATAATTCGTTGGGCATAGTAGGCATTGACCATCTGCGCTTTAAGGCGGCCGATGGACGTACCAAGTTCCTTGCACATGAT
>JBGYAB010000025.1:0-50348 GCA_041815985.1 Sodaliphilus sp.
AGCAACAAAAAGTACCACCTCAACTAACTCTTTTTGATTAGGGGGGCTTACTTTTTGAAAAAGAAACTCGAAGTCCGATAATTAAGGGCTTCGAGCAAGATTTTTTATGTCCTTTAGACTTTTACCGGACAGCAATAATTCAAGACTTTATTAAATCCCATTCCCCAAGTAAATAAGGGGGAATGGGAAGTTTTAAGCACACTTTTGTCATATACCGCAAACGTGTCTAAAATATGCACATTTTTGTTATATAAGCCACATTTTTCTGCATTTTGACCCTCTAAGCAATTCACGGCATAAATCCACCTTTTCCTTGCATTTGCCCGTTAAAACTTTTAAATCAAGGCAAACAAAACGGTTCAATATGCAAACAAAAGCAGTGCAGGTTCTACCGATTGATTTGGGTTAAAAACTGTATTTCATCTTTAACCATGCTTCGGAATTGTGTCTGTACATTGCAAACGTTCCTTTGTCGGCATGGAAATAGTCATAACCAACAGTAAGTTCTATTTGGTCGTTGAGCGAATAGGATGTCGAAAAGCGGTTGAATATTCCTCCGTTCGTTACATCAATATAAGCAAAGGAGGATAACTTCAGCGTATTTCTCAACATTTCCTTACCAATTCTTGCCGTAGCGAGAGCGGTATTGCGGTGGATAGAAAGCCCTGCAATGTTTCCTGAGACACATTTATGACAATATTGCGCACTAACATTCCAATCATTGCCCGGATACCAATCCACACCCACAAGAGCATTGACCGCATTGCGCCGTGCCACTTCGAACCCAAGTTCGGCACCTTGTGCCTCACCTAAATAGCAAGCCGCCTCGGCCCGAAGCACAAGTTGCTCAACCGGCAACGAGCAATCGCCTCCCAACATGGTCATGCGATGGTATTGCCCTGTTGCAAGGAGTGTCTGCCGGTCGGAGGACAAAAAAAGACCGAGAGCAGGCATCTTGTTCCACGTTTGCAAGGCACTCACAGAAAGATCTATACCGCTAAGATTCATACACACACGTCCTCCAAATTCGATGTTGCACAATCGTTTTTGAGGTTTACCACTCTCCAAATCGATGATATAGGGCAAAGTTGCAAATGTTGGCCGCATTGACCACGGATTGTGTGTGTCGGTGGGCAAAACAAAAAAATCACTCACGGGAATACACACCACCTCAAAAGTCATGGAACGCCAAGTGTATTTTGCACGAAAGGCATTAACCGGCATGCGGATGTCGTCGTAGTCTTGTGCGAGAAACTCGGTGTAGTCGAACGGCGACACGCAGTCGGTTACACGCAGCGCGTCGGCTACACCCCAAACTATAATCTGCCGCCCCATGCGCAGGTCGAGGTTTCCCTTGGCATAGGAGAGGTAGGCCTCGCGCAGTTCCAGTCCCGTGCGCTCTTTCAATATGCCGTTGTAGGTGGCGTTCAGCGACACGAAGAGCGAGGCTGCCCCCTTTTCGAGTTTCACCTCTCCCCGTGCACGGGTTCTCGAAGCCATCAGGTCGTCCTTACCCTGTGTCCTGACGGAATGGTAGGTGTCAAGAAATCCCTTTACCAGAACTTGCAGGGCATTGTCGTCATCGGTTTGCGGGACTATTTGCGGCACGTTGTCCCAATCGAAATTGGAGGGGGAGACATCCATGACAACAGTATCGCACAGCACGTCGTCGTAGTCTCTCCCGATAGTCACGGTGTCGGTTTGAGCCGATGCCTGTGCCGAGAACATCGGCACAAGCATCAGCATGAATAGTCTAAACGATTTCATATCAGAGTCCTTTTTCCAGTTTGGAAACGGTGAAAAGGTTTGGCGACACTTTCACGTTGAACCGTTGGTTGCTCATGCGTATGACGGTTTTATGCCCGGTCTGCACATTCTCCATCTGCATCAAGTGCATTGTCCAAAATCCTTGCACTTTTTTAATGTTCGAGATAGTCAATCGTCGATGCAACTTGTTAAGTTTGTCATAATATTCTGCCTTCATCGCCATCAAACAATCTTGCCTAATCCATGTAACACGTCGCGTGTAAATTTCGCCTTTGTCGTTGGGAACAGACTGCACAACCCAGCACTTGTGTCCTCCCAGCACCTCTTCGCGCAAGAGCGAGTGTTTTTCTTCATCCACACTGCGTACGCTCATGTCGTCGTAGGTGAAGTCACTCCCCATGAAGTAGTCGGTTTTCGACGATTTTCCGCTAATGCGTCTTGTTTTTTTCATTGCCGGAAGATAGAGCCACTTGTCGTCTACTTTGTTCACATTATCATAGTCCCAAGTGAGAAATCCTGTTCCTTTTACATCGCCGGGATAGGTGAAAAACATGATTTTTTTCGTGTCTTTCCCTACATCCATTGCCCATGATTCGAGTTTTCTCACACGTTTGTGTCCACTCTTTTGAATGAGTGTCATTTCGATGGTGGCATAACGTGTGTCGCCATCGGCACGATTTTTCACCTTATTCATAATATCTCTGCCCGATAGTCCTGCCGCCTGTACGCCGCCAACCGCCAACATGGCGATGAGCGACAACACAAAATGTTTTGTTTTCATATTACTCTTATATTTTTTTATTTTTTATTATTATTGTTTGTTTTTCTTTTCCGAACACACGAAGATACTTGAACAAAATGGGTGTGAGGAAAAGGTCGGCCAGCAATGCCGACATCATGCCTGCCACTGCCAAAACACCCCAATTGCGCATCTGCGTGGCATCAGAAAGAATAAAGCCGGCAAATGTTGCCGAAATGATGACCGTAGACATTACAATGGCAAGCCCCTCGGTGCGAAAAGTCCTATTGATGGCTTGCCCATAGTCATGACAGCGGTCGTAGGCCACATGACTGTGGTTAATGAAGTGAATCGTGTCATCGACGGCAATACCCAGCACCATTGGAATGAGCGAGGCGGTCATCATGTCGAGCGGATAGTCCAACCAGCCCATCATACCTCCCACAATAATAGCCGGAGCAATGTTGGGGATCATGCCAACAAGTCCCACCTTCCAATTTCCGAAAATAAGAACGAGAACAACACCAATAACCAACACCGACAACAGCATCGACCACATTTGTCCACGCTCAACATATTGTTGCATCACAGTAAACTGCGGAATATTGCCAACTACCGACACATGCGCACCCGGAAACATTTTGCGTGCCTCTTCTTGCAAAGCGTTCATCTCTTTCTCTGCTTCGTTGGAATTATAGTCTTTCATCTCCAACTGCAAGCGCAATCGTCGATAGTCATAGTCCATCCAATACTCCGACTCAGTTCCTCCTGCATTCTCGTAGAGCAACAGCAACTGTGCTACCATATCGGCATCATCGGGAATTCGGTAAAACTGCTGTTTGTTGCCATTGAGCGTGCAATTCATGTCTTTCACAATGTCGGTGACAGAATTATGGCGTTTTGTGAGTTTGTAGTTGCCGGCAATGCTTGCCAATCGGTCGAGTTTCTGCAAATTCTCCGGTTTCTTGGCATCGTTCTCATGTGGCAGTGTCACCATCAAGTCGTAGGCATACATCGTTCCAAGCTCTGTTTCGCAAAGGTCGAGAAAACGCTTTACATAAGGGATTTTTCGCCCCATCGTCTTTTCAATGTCAAACGCCGGTTCTATGGATAACAGTCCGATTCCGCAGAACACTGTGAGTAAAACCGATGAAACAATAACAGAGCGATGATTGCGCATGATGAAACCGCTAAATCGCCCAAAGCGATCGCCTACATACCCTTCAAAACTCTTGGTCATATCGGCAACCGGCTTACGGTTTTTGCCAAATGACAACACAACCGGAGTGATAAATAAGCAGGTGAGAAGCACAGCAAGAAGGCATAGCGAGGTGTTGACCCCAATGGCTTTCATCGGCACGATTTTCATTGAAAGGAAAGTCATCATGGCCGCCACAGTGGTCAAGCCTGACAACAGCACTCCCCAGCCGGTTTCGCTCACGGCCTCGGCGATCGATGCCTTGCGTTTTCCCGTCTGCACAAACCTTGTTTTGAAGAAATTGTAAAGGTGAATGTTGTAGGCAATAGAGCAGGCAAAAGTAAGTATCACCGCTATCATGGCCGTGCTCATGTCGATGTAAATACCGGTCCACCCAATGATGCCGAAGCCTATGAGAAGGGCGAATATCGAAGTAAGCAATGGAGCAATGACTCCACGCAGAGAACGAGTGACAATGAGCATTACCACAATGGAGACAATAAAGGCAAAAATGAACAGCCGCCCCAATTCGTTTTTCAAATAAATAAATTTCTCATAGCTCAAATAGGGCATTCCAGCGGCATTAGGCGACAATTCGGCATATTTTGCTTTGCCAATGATTTGTCCCACCTCTTTTCCCGTGAGCATATCAGGGCCAATGTCGCTTGTCTTCTTCCACACGCTATCCTCGGGAAATGGTCGGAGTTTTACCATAATCCACGTCATGGTGCCATCTTTCGATACCATTTTCTTGGCCAAATAGGGCTTGCTGTATGCTTTTTGCTTGATTTGGCTCAACGAAGCGGCATCACCGGGAATTTCATCGGGAACAATCTGTTCTATGGTCATTCCTTCGTCAGTTCCCACAGCAAACTCAATGTCGGTGAGCGAAGTAACTTTATCGGCATACGAGAGGCTGTCTTTCAACTCGTTGCTAAGCTCGCGAATGAGCGTCAAGCTGCGTGTGGAAAAGATGTCTTTGTTCTTTACCAACACAGCTACATAATAGTCGTTGCCAAAGATAGATTTAAACTCATTGGTTTTGAGCAACATGGGATCGTCGCTCACAAAATAGTCGTCGAATGAGGTCTTCATCACAATGCGCTTCGTGCCCATGAATGAGAAGGCAACGATGGCGGCAAACACTCCGGCAACGACAATGCGATGTCGAAGTATCCACACTGCCAATCGCTTGAAACCTCTGTTGATTTTTTCAATTTTCATTATTATTCCATTTTTTAAGATTGTCCTTGTTGCAATCGCACCATTCTGGCAAATTCTCCCTCTTTTGCCATCAATTCATCGGGCGTGCCTTGCTCGCACACCGAACCGCCACTGAACACGACAATTTTGTCGGCATTGCGCACGGTGCGCATGCGATGAGCAATGATGATGACAGTCTTGTTGCGCACCAGTTCCGATATACCGGCTTGTATTTTTGTTTCGTTCTCGGCATCGAGGCTGGCAGTGGCTTCGTCCAAGAGAATGATCGGGGCATCTTTCAAGAGAGCACGTGCAATGGAGATGCGTTGCCGTTCTCCGCCCGAAAGCGTTTCGCCATTCTCTCCAATAACGGTATCGTAGCCCTGTGGCATGCGTTCGATAAAATCGTCGCATTGCGCCAGCCGTGCCACACGTTGCACTTCCTCATCGGAGGCATCTCGCTTGCCGATGCGTATATTATCGGCAATGGAGGAATTAAACAACAATACATCTTGAAAAACCACAGCATAGTTTTTCAACAAGGTTTCAGGAGCTATTTTAGAGATGTCTTTTCCTCCAAGCAATATTTGACCTCCATCGATGTCCCAAAATCGTGCGGCAAGCTTGACAGTAGTGCTTTTTCCTCCACCCGAAGAACCGACAAGAGCTGTGACCTCGCCTTGCCGAGCCGTGAAAGAAACATCGTGCAACACCTGCTTCTCGGCTTCATAAGAGAAACTGACATTGCGAAACTCAATGTTGTAGTTATCCGGCTTCACCTCAAGCTCTCCGTCTTGCGTGGGCATAGCCTCAATCTCTTTCATTCGGTTGATGCGCACATCAAGAAATGCAAGTATCGCAAGATTATTGCAAACTTCATGAATGGGATTGTAGACCATTGCCGAGATGAGCAAAAATGCCATATAGACGAACAACGACACTTCGCCACGTTGCAATAACCACGCACCCAATAGAATAACCGACGGCATTCCCAATTTCAATAACACAGCAGAGAGATTGACAAAGACTCCTGCCACCAATTCATTGCTAACCAGACCCTTTTCGTAATTTTTCAACCGTTGGTCGAAACTGTGACAATAGGCTTGCTCGCCACTATATGCTTTGATTTCTTGCACACATTCCAATCCTTCTTGTATTTGCTCGGTCACTCCGCGTTTCACATGGTAAAGCCGGTTGAAAGCCTTGTTCATTTTCCACCGCGAGAACAACAGCGTTGCCACTGCCAGTGGCACAACCCAAAAGAGGGCTGTTGCCAATCGCCAATCATAGCAAAACAATCCAAAGGCAATAAAAATAATACTCAACACCGAAGCAAATAGCTGTGGGACTGCATGAGAAAACGTGTGTTCCAAATGGGTGCAGTCTTCCATAACAATAGAAGTGAGATCAGAGAGGTTGCGTTCTCCAAAGAATGCAAGTGGCAGGCGACGCAATTTCTCGGCTATACCGATGCGGCGTTGCGCACTTTCGTTGTAGACTGTGGTGTAGGTGCTGTCATATTGCCAACGACTCACAACAAACATCACAAGCATCAACAACACCGCCACGAGCAAATAGAACCATAGCGAGTGCCGATAGGGTTGATTGCCAAGGTATTCCATCAAAAAGAAAAACAGATAGGTGGGAGGCAACATCAACGCAAGGTTAAACAGCGTGGAAAACATGATGCCTCGCCGCAAATCCTTAGCCCCTTTTTCCGATAGGGCAAAACGGTTTTGAAAATATTTGATCATATTCTAAAATCTTTATTCAGTTGTTATAGTTTCCAAGCTATCGACTTTTGATATTCATTCCACATATTGTAATATCGTGCTTGTTTGTCCATTAACTCCTTGTGCGTACCTTGCTCGGCAATTTGTCCTTCGTTCATCACCACAATACTGTCGGCATCTTGCACGGTGGTGAGCCGGTGAGCTATCATCAGCACGGTTTTGCCACGAGTGAGGTGCATGAGGGCTTGACGAATGAGATGCTCGTTTTCAGGGTCGGCAAAAGCTGTAGCCTCATCGAGCACGACAATGGGGGCTTCTTTGAGAAGCGCACGAGCAAGAACAATGCGTTGTTGTTCGCCACCCGACAAGTAAGTGCCTTCGGCTCCAATCACGGTGTCGAGCCCTTGTGGCAGTCGATCGATGATTTCACGGCTTTGCGACAAATCTACGGCACGGTTCACGGCCTCCATGGACACATCGGGATTGCCATAACAAATGTTTTCCAAAAGCGACGTTTTGAACAAGCGAGTGTTTTGAAACACAAACGACACGTTGTGCATCAGCTCTGCCCTATCCATGTCGCGCACATCTATACCCCCGATGCTCACACAGCCCTCACGCACGTCCCAGAAACGAGGAATGAGTTTTGCAATGGTGCTTTTTCCGCTTCCCGATGCTCCCACGAGTGCAACCGTTTTGCCTTCGGGAATGGTGAGATTAACATGGCTCACAGCATCGTTTTGAGCACCATCATAGCGAAACGAAACGTTGTTGAAGGATATGTTGAACTCCTTGACACGCTTAGGCGCATCGCTATCGGGCAACGGCGGAGCATCGGTGAGTTTCTCCAATCGTTCCACCGCTTCATTTGCCAAAAAGAGGTTTTGACTGAGATACATCGTTTTCATCACATTGGCAGAAATCAGCGGCGTGATGAGCACATAGAGAAACATATCGGCAATAATAACCATCGGTTGTCCACCATGCCCAATCATAATGATGCTCACGGGCACAAGAAAAAAGGCAAAAGCGTTGATAACAACAGTGTAGGCCGGCATTGGAGTTCGCCACCCGAGTGTGTATTTAATAACCAAATCGCGGTAGCTGATGATGCTGTCGTGGAAACGCTTGAACGAAAACACCGTTTGCTGAAAGACCTTCACCACAGGAATGCCACGGACATACTCCACGGCTTCGGTGCCCATCTTTTCCTGTGCATCGAGATATTGCCGTTGAAATTGATTGTTTTTCGGGCTCATCATATAGCCCATAATAGCAAAGGCACACACAATGGGCACCATTGAGGCGATGCCCAACTGCCAATCGACCACAAACAACAGCACAATGACCCCGAGCGGCGCAACAATGCTACCGGCCACATCGGGCAAAATGTGGGCTACGAAAGAGTGTGTTTCCGACGAATCTTCATCTATTATCTTGCGCATGCGTCCCGTGTTTTGTGCATCGTGAAAACCCAATGGCGCACGCATGAGCCGCTCCATTGCACTACGGCGCATATTGGTTTCGATGCGAAAAGCGGCAAGATGCGAGAACGTGAGAGCAATGAAATAGAGCAACACATTCACCACCGACACGACAAGAGCGGCAATGGCATAATCCCACACCGGCGCATGTGCCAAATCGCCATCATCGGTGAGCAACGTGCGCACCACGAACCACAACAAAATGAAGGGAACAAGCGACAGCAACCCATTGACCGCCGAGAGCACGACGGAGCAAGGCAACAACAATCTGCGCCCTCCCATATAAGTTCCTAAACGTTTGAGTGTTTTAAACATATTGAATTAAATGTATGAAAGTTAATACTATATTATGGCTTCATCAGTTCTTTCCAGCCTGCCATGCTGTAAGCCGCATACTGTTCGAGTGCACGCTCTATTTCTCTATCATCGTAGTCTTCATGCTCTACAAGCTCTGTAAAAATAGTTACCCAAGTAGAGCTGACGATATGAAGGAAAAACGGAGAAATTTCTATGTCGATGTGCGGATAACGCTCTTTCATCAACAAGAGATATTCAATGCCCACCTTAGTTTGGTGCTCCGTAATGCGCTCTTTATATCCGGCAAGCGATGTCCCTTCGGCATTGAAAAGCAAGAGGCGCAATTCGGGGCGAAAGTCCTCAACAAGCGTTTTCATGGTTCCGATGTATTCACTTTGAAACCCCTTTATGTTAAACACATCGATGCTCAAATGTCGCTCTTCGTTATGCGACAAGATGTAGCGATCGAGCGCAACAAGCAGGGGGCGCAATACCTCACAAAACAGCTCGTCTTTGCTGTTGAAATAGTTGTACACATTGCCCACGGCAATACCTGCTCTCCGAGCAACGGTGCGAATGGAGGTGTCTCTCACTCCATGAGCAATAAATTCCTCGCGTGCCACCGCAAGAATGCGTTGTTTGATATTTTCTTTAAGCATTTGCATGTCTACGAAGTCAATAATGAACAATGTTTTGTTATGTTCACAAAAAAAGCGCACCATTCTGCTTTTGAATGATGCGCTTGATGCGATGGGAATAATCGCCCTTTGTTTATGTGATGCTTGTCTACTTGCATAAGATACGTTTTTACACATGCAAAGGTAGAGAAGAGAAAAATAAAGCACAATACCCAAAAATTGGTATTTATAGTCCGTTTTTTTGCCAATTTTTATAAAATTTGCTTTCAAATAGGTAATTGTGTCATTCATTGCAATTTCATTTTGCCTCTTTTTTCGTTTTTTCAAAAAAAACAAAAAAACAGGGCAAAATCTTTGTCAATTCGGCCACATAACCTTAACTTTGCAATCACTTTCACACACGAAAACAAGGGGCTGACTTGGCTTTGACAGCGTGTAGAGGTGGTGTGTAAGCATGCAGAGCGATGATGGCAATGCTCTATAATCTCAGACATCATTAATTTTAACTGGCGAAAATAACTACGCTCTCGCTGCCTAACCGAAGTATAGTAAGTTGGCTTTATTGCTACCCAAGGTGGTAGCAACGAGACATCACCCGATTGCCCTTGTTCCGAGGCGTTTCGATATGGTGGTGCTGGAATATCGGGAATAGAGAACGGCAAGTCTCGGGTCGAGCTCGAAATTTAGAGACTAAGCTGACGGTTGGTGGTCTCGATCCTGCCGGCAGACGAAAATCAAGTCAAGACTAAGCATGTAGAAAGCTCATTAGTTCCACGTTTGGACGAGGGTTCAAACCCCTCCAGCTCCACTTCATAGCAACCTCACAAAGGAGGCAATAAATTGTAAAAACAGATAAATGCGCTATATCTGCCTACCTTTTGAAGGACATAAAAAAGGCTGAACTCCTAAAAATTCAGTCTTTTTATATAATCCAATGATTATTTTATATCATATTACATTGGTTCCTAAACTTTTAAATTAAGGTTAAGGGCTTCTGCCCATAGGTTGGGGAATTTATGGTTGATATTTGGCTTTGATTCTTTTGGGCAGATTTTTCAATACAAGATGATAGGATTCGAGAATCCAATCTTGAATTTGATGAGAGGAAAACGTGTTTTCAATAAAAATGTCATTCCAATGCACTTTATTCAGATGATAGGCCGCGCGAACAGCATGATGACATTCACGCAATTCCAATCCTTTCTCCGGTGGCAACTTGATTGAAATGCGCGGGTCGGCATATTCCAATGGCAGATGCAAAAAGATCTTTCCTTCGATCCTAAATACGATCATGTCGGGTCCATAAGGAGAATCTTCTGTAACACCCGGCAACGTCAAACAATATTCTCTAACTTGTTCTATGTTCATATCAAGCAGCCCATTACGAGGCATATTATCGTTAAGCGGTTTATCTTGTTGTGCCTCTCGTTAGTTTGCCGTAATGGTAAAAGTGCAAAAAAACGTATACACAATTCTTCTGCAATATTAGCCAATTTTATTGAAATATGCAAGGCTTTTTTAACCCAAATCGGTCATTAGACCGCTAAGGTTTACAGTGCTTGGTTCATCGCGTGCTTTCCGACTGCTTTTGTCTGCTTGCCGGCATTTTGGTTGCCGTTTTTTCTTGACGTAGCGGGCTGCGTTTTCAAAAAAAAGACAACCAATTTGTTCAACATTCAAACAAAATCAGTGCGGACTCTAATGACCGATTTGGGTTTAGTGAAATCAATTTAGAGGAATGGGATTGACATAGGTGTCGTCGTCGAGATGCTTGAGAAAGCCCTCATCGACCAAAAAAGAGACTGCCGCAAAGATTTCGTCGTGCGGAAAGGACAAAGTTTTCACGAAGTCTTGCAAATGGCGGGGTTTCACTTGAGCCATGTAGAGAATGCCGTCGTGCACGTCTTTGGCTGTGTGGTCGCTTCGCTTGCGCTTGTCGATGCACACGTCGCAATGCGTGCAACAAGCGGTGGCAGTTTGTCCGAAATATTCGAGCAACATGCTTTCACGGCACTTGTCGTGATTGAAACCATAGTTGATAACAGCCTCTACACGGTTCTCCATGCGCTGTTTCAAATCTTCGTAAACGCTCTTGGGTATCAAGAGATGTCGCGGTTCTTCGCGTGAGGTGGTGTAGGTGATATAGGGGGTGCGTTTGCGTGGCACATAGTGCAAAATGTGCAACCGAGTGAGTTCGATCAAGGCATCATAAATATCGTTCTCGGCGATAGCGAAGCGAAACGAAATCACAGCTTCGTTGATAAACACATAGTCGGCAAACAATCCCGAATAGGTGCGCAACAATGCCTGCAACACCTTATCGACATTGGGATTTTGGGTATCAATGTGGTAGAGGTCTTCTTTGTTGGCCAATATCATGACCCTCGACTGTGTGTCGATTTCTTCGACAAAATCGATGTAACCCGCTTGGGTGAGTATCTTCAATGCACTGTGCGTGGCAATTATCGGCAACTTAAAAGTGCGACAAAAGAGATTGAAATTAAAATCGTAAGTTTTTTCGTAGCCCTCGCCCACTGCCACATGCAAAAAATTGCCCACACATTCATAGATTTTCTTGATAAAATCTTTTTCGGGAAAAGCTTCTGAAATGTGCCGTCTGAGCGTGGCTTTGTCGGTGTGTGTGGTGAGCAACACGGCGTATGAACGTTTTTCGTCACGTCCTGCCCTACCGGCTTCTTGATAATACTCTTCAAGCGAATTGGGAATGTCGATGTGCACCACCAAGCGCACATCGGGTTTATCGATGCCCATGCCAAATGCGTTGGTAGCAACCATTACCCGCAATTCTCCTGTTTTCCAGCGGTTTTGCTTGTCTTCTTTTTCTTCGATACCAATCCCTGCATGATAATAACCTGCAGCGATGCCGTGCCTCAACAGCTCGTCGGCAATCTCCTTGGTGCGCTTGCGACTGCGCACATACACGATAGCAGATCCCGGCACCGATTTTAAAATGTGGATCAATTCGCCATATTTTTCCTCGGTATGCCTGACCACGTAACTCAAATTGGGACGCGAAAAACTTTTGGAAAACACATTGGGGCGTTCGAACTCCAAGCGTTGCATGATGTCGTTTACCACAACGGGGGTGGCTGTTGCCGTCAAAGCCAATACAGGAACTTGTGGAAACAGCTCTCTCACCGAGGCAATTTTGAGAAACGAAGGTCGAAAATCATAGCCCCATTGCGAAATGCAATGCGCCTCATCAACCACAATGAGGCTTACCGGCATGTGCTTTAAATGGTCGAGAAAACTTGCTGTTCTCAACCGCTCGGGCGAAATGTAAAGAAACTTGCAATTGCCATAACGGCATTTTTCGACCGTACGCCGAAACTCGGCCATCGACAATCCCGAGTGCAGATAGGTGGCTTTGATGCGACGTGCAATGAGGTTATCTACTTGATCTTTCATCAACGAAATGATGGGCGTAACCACCAAGGTCAACCCTTCAAACAGCATTGCAGGAACTTGAAAAGTAATCGACTTGCCACCACCGGTGGGCATGAGCCCCAAGGTGTCGTTACCGTCAAGCACAGAGTTGATGATATCGAGTTGCAAGGGGCGAAATTGATCATAGCCCCAATATTTCTTTAATATTTCATGAGGTTTGTCCATCGGAAACCGATGCTTCTTCATGAATTCTTATGCCCTTGATTTGCAATTGCACCGATGTGATGTTGCGGTGCTTGTTTTCCTCGATTGTGTAGCAAATGTCAAATGGCTTGTGTGCATGAATGTGCGGAAAGAAACGCGCCATGTTGAAGGCAATGCCATTCATCACCTTCTTCGACTTGCTGTCAACAAGCTCGAGCTTGATGTGTTCCAAATTCTTGCCCACCACCTTGCTGGTGCCGGCATCAAACACATTGCGAGTCACAAACACCGGGCGGTTGTTTTCGGGGCCAAACGGATTGAACAAGCGCATGTAGCGCAATAAGTCGTTGTTGATTTCTTCGAAATTGAGTTCACAATCCACATCGATTTGAGGAGTAATTTGATCGGTTTCGATGTGATTTTCCACATATTCCGACAAACGGCGACGAAACTCGGGAATATTCTCTTCTTTCAAAGTCAAGCCAACGGCATTGGTGTGTCCTCCAAAGTTTTCAAGCAAATCTCGACACGACTTGATAGCCGAATAGACATCGAACCCTCGCACCGAGCGCGAAGACCCTGTTGCCAAACCGTCGCCATCGTAGGTGAGCACAACCGATGGGCGGAAATAAAGCTCGGCCAAACGCGATGCCACAATGCCGATAATGCCTTTGTGCCAATTGCGGTCGTAAATCACAATGGGTTTCTTGCCACTGATTTGAGCTTTGTGGTTCTTGATGATTTTGTTGGCCTCTTCGGTGATTTGCCGGTCAAGTTCCTTGCGGTCTTTGTTGTATTGGTCAATTCGCTTGCTTATCTCGTAGGCCGTCGAAATGTCTTTGGCCACAAGCAATTCAACCGATTCCGACCCCGATTCCATGCGCCCCGACGCATTGATGCGAGGGCCTATCTTGAAAATAATGTCGCTGATTGTGAGGTCTTTGTTGTTCAAGCCACATAGCTTGATGATGCTGCGCAAACCCACGTTGGGATTGGAGTTGAGCCGTTTCAGGCCATAGTAGGCCAGCACACGATTTTCTCCCACAATGGGCACAATATCGGCGGCGATGCTCACGACCAACAAGTCGAGCAAACTCTCGTGGTCGTAGATGTTGTTCATGCCATTGCTCTTTGCAAAACCTTGCATAAATTTGAAACCCACGCCACAACCCGACAACTCCTTGAACGGATATTTGTCGTCCTTCAACTTGGGATTAAGGATTGCCGCCGCATCGGGCAACACATCGTCGGGAACGTGATGGTCGCAAATGATGAAATCAATGCCTTTCGACTTTGCATAGGCAATTTCGTTGATTGCCTTGATGCCACAGTCAAGCACAATGATGAGTTTAACACCGATACTCGCCGCATAGTCGATGCTTTGAAGCGAAATACCATAGCCTTCGTCCTCTCTGGTAGGCACATAGTACTCCAGATTGGAATAGAAGTTATAAAGATATTTGTACACAAGAGCGACTGCCGTAGTTCCATCGACATCGTAGTCGCCATATACCATGATCTTCTCTTTTGCCCCCAAGGCCTTATTGAGCCTGTTTACAGCCTTTTCCATGTCCCTCATCAGGAATGGATCGGGCATTTGGTTCAACGACGGATAGAAAAACTCCTGAGCTTGTTCCCAGGTTTTCACGCCACGTTGCACCAAAAGCCGAGCAATAGCGGGGCAATTGGGAAATCGTGTCGCCAACTGCACCTCTGTCTTGCGTTCTTCGGATGTAAAGGGTAAGTAGTTCCATTTACTTATCATTTATGTATTTTTTTTATTGGCTTGGAGAAAACAGCGCACTCTTGCGTTGTTGAGTGTATGGAGAAAAGAACACCCTCTTTTAAAAAAACATGTGGGCATTCATGTAAAAAAATTACTCGCACCTTGTCATGAGTACAAAAAATTCAATGTCTCAAATGGCACGAAAAAAATAAAAATAATTAGAAGATAAGCTTTTAGCGATTGCCTACTTGTGGCAAAAATCCAGTCCAACAAATGACAAAAGGCACTACTTCGTATATTTTACGCAAATATACGCCAATAAATGCTGAAATGCAAGAAAAAAAATTATTTATTTTTCAAATGCACATCTAATTGCGGGAACGGGAAGTGCAATCCCTTTTCGGGAAGCCGGCGATAGATTTCCTCGTTAATGCTGTAATACACCGCCCAGTAGTCGTCCACAGCCACCCATGCACGCGCCACCAGCACCACCGCACTTTCGTCGAGATTTTCCAATGCCACCTGCGGCATGCAATCTTTGGTAACTTTGTGTGCCGCAAGCAACGTTTGACGAACGTTCATCACCTCCCTTACCTTTTCCTTGGGATTGCCGCGCTTGAACAACAGTTTCCAAAAGGAGATGTTCTCTGTCGCATCGGCATTACCGGCCTCCTCTTCTTCGGTCGAGACATCGGCAACAGGCACACTATCTTCAACATACTGTTTTACAATGCGTTGGTCAGAAAGCAAAATTTCAAGAATCGCACTCCGTGCCGTCTCAATGCTGTCGCCATAGGCAATCGACAATCGCCACTCCACCCGATGAAAGGGTTCGGCCGAGAAATTGTTGATAGTGCCGGTCGAAAGTCCGCCATTGGGCACAATAATGCGTTCGTTGTTGTAGGTAGTGATAATCGTGTGAAAGATTTGAATTTCCTTTACCACTCCCTTGTTGGTGCCAAACTCAATGTAATCGCCCACCTTGTAGGGCTTGATGAGCAAAATGAGCACGCCACCGGCAAAGTTTTGGAGCGTGCCGCTGAGCGCCATACCAATTGCGACACCTGCCGAGGCAAAAATGGCAATGAACGAGCTTGTTTCGATGCCCAACACCCCAATTACCGATACCACAAGAATGAACATCAAAGAGATTTTCACAAAACTCAACAAAAATGTTGACAGTGAGCGTTCGACTCTGCGATGAGCAAGCAGCATACGCAAAACCGTATGCAACTTATTAATGATGAAACGCCCCACGCAAAACAAAACAATCGCCGCAACCACTCGCAAAGCAAAATCGGTGAACTGATCGGCAAGACTTCGGCTGACGGCTTCCCAATTGAAGTTGCGAATGTCCTGAGAAATCTTTTCGGGGCTAAGTTGCACCGTGTCGGGTGCCGCCGAAGCTTTTTCTACTATTTTCTTTAAAGAATCTTGCAATGCAGAGGTTGCCTGCAACAAAAACATATTGAGATTGAACATTGTGCCGTATTGATTATACCGATAAACAAAAATGCTTTGATTATCTTAATTTCAAGACAAAATTAGCTAAATATCGTAAAAGCCACAAATATTCAAAAATAATAGCACTATCTTTGCATCAATAAAATCTCAAAACCAAATCGGGCATTAGGCCGCTAAGGTTACATTTCGAGAGTGTCATGTTGCTTCTCGTCTGTTTTTGTCGGCATGTCGGCCTCTTGGTCGCATTTTTTCCTGACGTAGCTCGCTACACCTTACAAAGAAACAACATTCAGGCGAAAACAATACGGACGGTATCTAATGACCAATTTGGGCTAAATGACCGCAAAATTCCTCATCAATGCAGCAGTTCATTCGTTTCATCGCCGTTTGGTCACTTTGCCTGATTGCCGGCATCGCAACACATGCACAAGTGGGCGCTTCGCTCAATGAGCAAAATCTCAAAATTCCCAAAGTCGCAAAAACAGCCCAAGTCACAAAAGAGGTTGCCAAGAAAAAAGGAGTGCCCGAGGCAACCATCGACACCACCACGGCATATTTCAAGTGCATCGACACCGCCCAAACTTTCATTACACAAAAAAACTGGGGCAAGGCCGAGGAATACATTCGCAAAGCCATTGTGTCAGACCCTGCCAACCACAACAACTCTCTGCTGTTGTCAAATCTTGCCACGTTGCAACGCTATCAAGGCAAACTTGCCGAAGCCGTGAAAAACTACAGCATGGCACTAGACATGACCCCCAATGCGGTGACCCTGCTCAACAACCGGGCATCACTCTATGTTGAACTCGACAGCGTGGCTCTCGCCAAGGCCGACTATGAACACATCATTAAAATCGATCCCGGCGAAGCCGAAGCACACTACAACTTGGGAATGCTGGCTCTCGCACAAAACGATCTCAAAGAGGCAGACGCGCAATTTGAAGAAATATTGCGCTATCACCCCAACTCTGCACTCGCCAACGAAGGTAAAGCCTTTTTGAGCAAAGCGGCCGGAAACTATGCAAAAGCCGCCGACTACTTTTCCGACATCATTAAAAAGAAACCCACGGCCTCAATGCTGGGCAACAGAGCCGATTGCTACTTGATGCTCAAACGCCTCAACGATGCCTCGGACGACATCAAGAGCGCATTGCAAATTGCCCCCGACGACGGCTACCTGTATGTGCTGCGTGCCAAGCTCAATAAATTGCGCTATGAAATCGATGCCGCCAAACGCGATGTGCAACTTGCCATAGAACACGGCATTGATCCTAAAATTGCAGTCGAAGCCATCAAATAAAAGTTTCTATAAATTGTTAAATCTTTTTGCACTTCAATAAAAAAGCCTTACATTTGTTTGATGATTTCAATGATTGAGCACATAGAGTACTTGATAATGAGTAACGATTGCGTGGTGATTCCCGGCTGGGGAGCACTCATTGCGCAATACATGCCATCGTCCTACTCTATTGTTTCTCACAGGTTTATAAAACCTCGCCGAGAAATAGGATTCAACGGCTCAATACTGCACAACGACGGCTTGCTCGCCAATTCCATTGCCCACCGTCACAACATGAGCTATGGCGATGCCTGCAAAATCATCGACAACAACGTGGCAGTGTACAAGCAAATCATCGACGAAGGGTCGGAAATTCCTTTCGGCCGTCTGGGCTTCTTTTCCGGCACGCCAAGCGGCGGCATCGAATTTATTCCATTTCATCACGAAATTCCCAACGATGAGTTTTTCGGCTTGCAATTCATTGATTTCAAAACGCTTGAACAACTTGCACGAGAAACCGAAAACATTGCGTCGCAAGACCGTGATGTGGCAACGACACCGCCCCATGTGGCAACGAACATTTCAGGCACCTCTTCACATCGCAATCGATTTGCCCGTCGTTTCATTCAAACCGCTGCCTCGATAGTGCTGTTGCTCGGACTTGGATTTGTGCTGTCAACTCCCATCATTCAAGACAAGCAACACCAAGAATTTGCATCGATAAACGTGCCAAGCATCACCGCCAAGCACAGCCCGGCAACACCCTCAAAGGTGCAAACAGCTCAACCCAATCGGGATCGACCGGTAGCGCAACAACCCATTGTCGCCGTTCAACCACAAACCACACAACCAACCGAACAAAGCGACAACAATGTTTTAATTGAAGAAAAACAAGAAGAGCGACTAAGCTTCGACGACTTGAAAAACAACAACAGCGGAAAATATTATCTTGTCGTGAGCACCCTTGCCAACGACACGCAAGTGAAACAATACTTGCAATCACACAACGAACTCAAAGACATTGCCAAGGTGCGCGAAAAAAATGGCAAGCACCGCATTTACATTGCCCGAGGCGACAATTATGGCGAAATGCTCAAAATGGCACAACAACTTCCTGCCGGATATGGCATCGGTTGGGTGACCACCGACTAATGCCCTCGCTCTTTTCCCAACATTTTCTCTATTCAAACAAAATGTAGGCCACAGTGAGAGGTCCATGACCGATTTGCTCAACCCATTTTGCAAGCACAAAATTCCAAAAAATCCTTTCTCACGCCTTGTTCTTCAATTGATTTCAAGGGTATCACCAAGTATTGATAGCGACGCATTCTCAATGGGAAAACCAACAAACCGCCCTTTGAAAACATGCCTTTCAACTGTCGCCATTCAATGTGAGCATCTTTCATGTTGCCCGGAGCGAAACGAAGCGTCAAGCCCTCGTCGCCGACAAGGAGTTCTTTTTCGACAATCGACCAGCGAGTTTCAAGCGTGAGCAGATAATTGATGTAGAGCAACGCTCCAATCATGGGAATGATAATGAACAGCACCATCAAAGCCACAATTAAAAACCTGACATCAAACACGCTCAACAAGGCAAAAAAAATCAATGGAAAAAGAAACCAAAACCAGTTTTCGGCAAAAAAAATGGAAAACACAGTCCTTGCATATTCGCCGGCCGAAACGTGACACGAAAACTTAATCATGCTTATCAATGAGTTTATCACAACAGCTCCATGCGCAACAGTCAATTCTCGAAAAAACGAAAAACATCTTGTTGCTCAACGAGAGCACACTTTGTGTCTTTATTTTCTGCTTTTCTTGTTCTTGCCCTCCAACGATTTACGCCGTTTTTCAAGCTCAGCATACCCCTTGCGGTAAGTTTCCATGTTCAGCGGAATGAGCCTTTGGCAATAACCCGTGCCCTCGCAGTTGTAGAGCTTCGACAGATTCAAATATCGTTCGCCGCTGCCACGGCCAATAGAGAATACCTCCTTTTCACGCTCATTCACCTTGTCGCATTGGGGCGCATGGTTGTCGGGGGCTGTGCCTTGCAGTTCAACCGGCACGCCATCTTCGCCCAGCCAAACCCATGCAACCTCGGCACAAGGCGGATAGCCCAAGGCAATCCACATGGTGGTAAGCAACGGGTTCTCGCCCAGCACAACGCCCTCGATCACCGTTGTTGCGGTTGTGTAGCTGCGAGCAATGAAATCTTGATCTACAAGCCACTCCATGTTGCTGTGCGTGAAATCAACATCGAGCAAAGAGTGATAGAATGTTTTTGAAAGTTCTTCGGTGAAAACCGCCGGGGTGAAATCGCGTCGCAACAAGTGCGGAGCAAGCAATTTCTTGGCGTTTTGCTCTCTGATGTAGCCTTTTCCCCCGTCGACACGGCCACTATACGAATAGTTGGTGCGTGTTAAAATGCCATCGGGAGCATCGTCGAGGGCATATTTTCTGTAACTGTAATTGCCTGTTTCAAAAAAAGCTCCATTGCCATGAGCATCGATCACGCCAAAATTGGCCTCAACACGCAAGGGCTTGGACAAAGCGTTGAGCAATGCTTCAAACTCGTCGACCGATGCACACACTTCGAGAGCCTTGCGCATGAGTTCACCCTCGTGATCCATGTCCTTCACATCGTCGTTGTTGAGATTGTAGGAAGCCGTGTTCATGATGGCAAAGCCCTTTTCGTTATATCCCATCCATGCCGCAGTGTCGCGCACGTCCTTGGCATCGAACAAGGCCACATACTCATAGCGGCCATTTTGGGCCACAATGCGTTTCACTCGGTTGTTTTGGTCGTCGGTATCGCGGTTTTTCCACAACAAAGGCCGGCCATTGGCCGTCAACCTCCCCGACACAATAGCCGACGTGCAGGCAAGTGCACTGCAAGTGCACAAGAGCAACATGACAACGGCAAATAATTGTTTTTTCTTCATATCAAACAGTTTTTCTGCTCAAAATTACAAAATGGTACATTACCAAGCAAAAAAATGTGTAACTTTGAAAGATTATTGACAATTAAACAATGGAAGCAAAATATATCTATTCACTCGACATCAAAGTAAGAGACTATGAACTCGATGCAGAGGGCATTGTCAACAACGCCAACTATCTGCACTATTTAGAATACTCCCGCCATTGCTTTTGCGAACAAGCCGGCTACACCTTTCGCCAAATGTCTGAAGACGGCAACGTGCCGGTGCTCAAGCACATCGAAGTAGACTACATGTCGCCATTGCACAGCGGCGATACCATGGAAAGTAAGCTGTGGCTCGAAATTGTGGGGGTGCGCTTCATTTTTCATCAAGACATTTTCGACAAGGCAACAGGCAAGCAGGCCATCAAGGCCAAAGCCACCGTGGTGAACCTGCACAACGGCAAGTTGAGCCGTGGCGAAAAATTCATCGAAGCATTTGCACCACTCATGAAATGACAAGAGATGAACTGACATACCGCATTGCATTTGCTTGCATCAGAGGCATGGGAGTAGACCTTGCCCAAAAAATTCTCGATGTGATACCCGACGAAAAGGAGTTTTTCACAATCAGCGAAAAAGAACTTAAACTCATCACCAACAGCCGTAGCAAAATCACCGGCCGCGACTATCGCAATGCCTGTCTCGAAAAAGCCTCGCACGAGATCGATTTTATTGAAAAGAACAATATCAACATCCTGTATTTCAAAGACAAGCATTTTCCTCAACGCCTGCTCCACGCCACCGATGCTCCCATTTTGCTCTATGCCGCGGGCAGTTGCAATTGGAATGCCAAGCACTTTGTGAGCATCGTGGGCACTCGACGATGCACAGAATACGGGCGCAACTTTTGCGACAAACTCGTGAAAGGGCTGGCCGAGGCATTGCCACAAGTGATCACCGTGAGCGGCTTGGCCTATGGCACCGACATCAACGCCCATCGCTACTCTGTCAAGCACCATGTGCCCACCATAGGCGTTCAAGCTTGCGGATTAAACAAGATATACCCTGCCGAGCACCGAAACGATGCCGCCCAAATCGTTAAAAACGGAGGGGCGATAATCACCGACTACACTTCGCAAGATGTCATTCACAAAGGCAACTTTGTGGCAAGAAACCGCATTATAGCGGCTTTGAGCGATTGCACCGTGGTGGTAGAATCGGCCGACAAAGGAGGTTCACTGATTACCGCCAACATTGCACAAAGCTACCAACGCGACGTGTTTGCACTGCCGGGCAGAACCGGCGACGAGTGTTCGGCCGGTTGCAACATGCTCATTCAAAAAAATCAAGCCATGCTCATCACCGGAGCCGACGACCTGATCGATGCCATGCGCTGGGAAAGTCGCAAGAAAAACAAACTCAACGTCGAGTTGGAACTGTTTCCCAACCTCACCAAAGAAGAGCAAAGCATTGTTGACATCATTAAACAAGCAGGCGACATTCACATCAACAGTCTCACCGAAGCCACAGGTTTGCCGGTGTATCGCATCATGAGCAAGCTCGTGGAGCTTAATTGCAAAGGCATCATTCTCAGCCTGCCGGGCTGTCGCTACACCATGGCTTGAAAAAGCATCTCTATTGCCTTTTTCAACATTTTTTCGTATATTTGCTTTTTAATCAAAACAATAGAAACTATGAATAAAAGAATTATTCCCGATTCAGAATTAATCGTCAACAACGACGGTTCGATTTTTCACATACATCTGCTACCCGAGCAACTCAAAGACAACATCATCGTGTGTGGCGACCCGGGGCGCGTGAACATGATTGCTTCTTATTTCGACACACAAGAGTTTGACGTTCAAAGCCGTGAGTTTCACACCATTGGCGGCACCTACAAGGGCAAACCCGTGATGGCTCTCTCGCACGGCATTGGCAGCGACAACATAGACATTGTGATGACCGAGCTTGATGCACTTGCCAACATTGACTTGAAAACAAGAACCGTTAACGACAACCATCGCACGCTCAACATTGTGCGCATTGGCACATCGGGTGGCCTGCAACCCTACGTGCCCGTGGGCACTCCGGTAATCGCAACCAAAGCCATTGGCTTCGATGGCGTGCTCAACTACTATGCCGGGCGCAACGAAGTGTGCGACTTGGAATTTGAAAAACAATTCTGCCAATTTGTTGATTGGAATCCACTGTTCACCAAGCCATACGTTGTTGAAGCCGATCCGGGGCTTGTTGAAAAAATTGGGCGCAACGACATGGTGCGAGGCTACACCATTGCGGCAGTGGGCTTCTACGGACCGCAAGGGCGCGAAGTGAGATTGCCACTCGCCGAACCGGAGCTGAACCGCAAAATCGAACAATTTGAATATGCCAATGGGCACATCACCAACTACGAAATGGAAAGTTCGGCCTTGCAAGGCATGGCCAAACTCATGGGGCACCGCGCCATCACCATTTGCTCTATCATCGCCAACCGCGTGGCCACAAGCGTCAATCCCAACTACAAAACGGCAATGAACGACCTCGTGGGCACTGTGCTCGACCGCCTCTTGAGCGACTAAATGAAATTAAACCTCAGCAACCCAATCACCAACCTGCGATAAAAGAAAGTGAGAGGAACGATTGTTTTTTCCTCTCACTTTTTGTTAGTCGCCCTCTGTCGGGCGAGAAATCGAACAAATATTGTCCAAAGCTCACATATCGTTTTTTTTTCTGCTTGCTATTTGTTTGATTTGTTCAGATTTGTCAGATTTCTGCCATCGGCACTACATCACTCATGCAGCAGTCTCCTAAAAAAACAGAGAGGGAAAAACAGTATCGCCCCTCTCAATTCCTTTTCACTTCTCTTCAATTCTAAAAAAGGGTGCCTCTCATGCAGAGATTCACCCTTTGATGTGGTACAACATTTTCTTGAATTTGTAACCGATTACTGTTGTTTTTAGTTTGGAATGAAATTCCCTAAGCCCGGACGCATATTTTCATTATAGGCATAGATGCGGGCAAACTGCTTCAACAAACTGAGTGTTGCCTCCTTGGGGCCTGCCATCTTGTGGCCGCTTTGGGTTTTCATTTCAATTTTAACTGAAGTAGAACTTTTTTGCATAGGCAATATGTGTGAAAATTGATACACTTTAATAACGCATGGCAATGTGGTTTTATTATTAACCGAGTTCTAAAAAAGCGTGCCGCGATGAAATAGGTTGAATATTTTGATACTTCGGATAAAAAAGCTTAATTTTGTGTGATAAACAAAACCCAGTTGAACAGTGAATAATTTAATCACACGAATTTTATCGGGCAGCATCTACGTTGCCACTATTTTCCTTGCGATTTTTTCTATCCCCTACACCCCTTTTATCTTTTTAGCATCATTTGGAATTTTTACCGTGCTTGGCATGTGGGAAATTAACAAAATCACCGAAGAGGGCGATGTTAAAGCTCCTTTAATCTCGCTGATCGACATTTTGGGAGGGTTGGGCGTGTTTATCTCTTTTTTTCTGCTTCATGCCGGCGTTGCCGGTTCGCGGTCGGCATGGTTGCTGCCGCTCTTGCTCTATTTTGCAATCAGGATTGTTGTGCAACTCTATATGCCGGCCGTGAATGCCATTCACAGCATTCAGCGTTCGTTCATGGGCATAGTTTATGTGGCTGTGCCACTGGGCACGCTCAACACCATTTGCGCCGTTGAAGGCGGCATGATGCTACTTGCCGTGTTCTGCCTGCTGTGGCTCAACGACTCGGGAGCCTATGTGTTTGGCAGCACGCTGGGCAAGCGCAAACTCTTTGAGCGCATTTCGCCTCACAAGTCGTGGGAGGGATTCTTTGGCGGTCTGTTCACCTGCGTGGCATTTGCAATTGTGGCATCGCTCTACCTGAACGACTTTTTTAACGGTCCAACCAACATGGCGGCATGGATTGGGCTGGGTGTTGTGGTGTCGGTCTTCGGCACGCTGGGCGATCTTGCCGAGTCGCTCATGAAGCGCACCGCCGGCGTGAAAGACTCCGGCAATCTCATTCCCGGGCATGGCGGACTGCTCGATCGCATCGACAGCATGTTGCTTGCGGCACCGGCCTCGCTCATCTATTTCTTGATTTTGAAATACTACATTTAAACATCAACACATAATATATATATTATAACGCAAACCTCAATGAACAATCAACGCTATGACCTGCGCGGCGTGTCGGCATCGAAAGACGATGTACACAACGCCATTAAGAATATCGACAAGGGAATTTTTCCGCTCGCTTTCTGCAAAATCATTCCCGACCTGCTGGGAGGCGATCCGGCATACTGCAACATCATGCACGCCGATGGTGCCGGCACAAAGTCGTCGCTTGCCTACGTCTACTGGAAAGAGACGGGCGACCTGAGCGTGTGGAAAGGTGTGGCACAAGATGCTGTGGTGATGAACATTGACGACTTGCTGTGTGTGGGTGCAACCGACAACATCTTGCTGTCGTCAACCATTGGGCGCAACAAAAACCTGATACCGGGCGAGGTGATCTCGGCTGTGATCAATGGCACGCAAGAGTTTCTCGACGAGCTTAAAGAGATGGGAGTGAACATTGTTTCGACCGGTGGCGAAACTGCCGACGTGGGCGATCTTGTGCGCACCATTATTGTAGACAGCACCGTAACTTGCCGCATGCGTCGCAACGAGGTGATTGACAATGCCAACATTCAGGGCGGCGACGTGATTGTGGGGCTTGCCTCGTTTGGCCAAGCTACCTATGAAAAACAATATAATGGCGGCATGGGCAGCAACGGCCTCACCTCGGCACGTCACGACGTGTTTGCCAAATATATTGCCGAAAAATATCCCGAGAGCTTCGATCATGCTGTGCCCGACGATCTTGTGTACTCGGGTAAAAAACTGCTCACCGAGCGCGTTGACGGGCTGAACGTGAATGTGGGGCAACTCGTGCTATCGCCCACTCGCACATTTGCTCCCGTGGTAAAACGCCTGCTCGATAAAATGAGAGCCAAAATTCACGGCATGGTGCATTGCACCGGCGGCGCTCAAACCAAGGTGTTGCACTTTGTGAAAAACAAGCATGTGGTGAAAGACAACATGTTTGCCATTCCGCCACTGTTCAAAATCATCAAAGAGCAATCGGGCACCGACTGGCAAGAGATGTACAAGGTGTTCAACATGGGGCACCGCATGGAAATCTATGTAAACCCAAGCGAGGCGCAAGCCGTGATTGACGTTGCACGAAGTTTCAACATTGAGGCACAAGTCATAGGCCGTGTTGAGGAAGCAACTTGCAATTCTCTCACAATAAAAAGCGAGGCAGGAACGTTTGAATATTAAAAAACGTTCTGTGCTTCGCTCGCTTTGTGCGAAGAAACATGTCACCGTTGCATGAAAAAGATGCCTGCACACATATCGGCAATTCTTGCTCTGCTCATCGTTGCGATGTGCCAACAGTCGTGCACTTCGTCGACCCAAACGGCAGTTGAGCGACAACAATTGCCCGACACGCTTGTTGTGGGCACACTGTACAGTCCCACCAGCTTTTTCATCTACCGAGGCGACACGCTTGGCTACGACTACGACCGCATTTGCGAGTTTGCGAGAGACAAGAAAATTGCCTTGCGGTTTAAAGTGGCACAAAACATGCAATCGCTACTCGAATACGTGAAAAATGACAGCGTAGACTTGCTTGCCTATGAAATTCCGGTGACGCAAGAGTTCAACGCACAAGTGTTGCATTGTGGCGAAACCGGCACAACCTATCAAGTGCTTGTTCAGCCTGCATCGGGAAGAAAAATCACCAATGTAACTCAACTCATTGGGCATGAAATTCATGTAGAGAAGGGGTCGAAATATGAATCGCGCCTGCACAACCTGAATGAGGAACTGGGCGGAGGCATTAAGGTGAATGCCATAGAGAGCGATACCATTAATGCCGAAGACTTGATTGACCAAGTGAGCAACGGCACCATCAAATATACTATTGTAGACAGCGATATTGCCAAGCTCAACAAGGGCTATCACAACAACATCAACATCGACATGCCGGTGAGTTTTCCGCAACACTCATCGTGGGCAGTGAACCTCAACAACAATTGGCTTGCCGACACAATCGATGCTTGGAGCACCAGCAAGCGCACGTTGCTCTATGCCGAAGATGTCTCGCGCCACTACTTTGAACAAGCACGCACCATGGGGCACTCGGCCTTTGGCACCCGGCACTCAAAATACGTAAAACGCCCCGGCGACATTTCGGCCTTCGACGAACTGTTTCGCCGTTATGCCTCATCACCCTACGACTGGCGACTGCTGGCCGCCATTGCCAAAACCGAATCTGACTTTTCGCCCGATGCCATCTCGTGGGCCGGTGCAAGAGGGTTGATGCAAATCATGCCCAACTCGGCAAGAGGCTTCGGCGTGAGTAATGCCGACGACCTGTTTGATCCCGAAATAAGCGTGAAAGTGGCCTCGAAGGTACTCGTTCAGCTCGATCGCTATTTTGCAAAATATGTGAACGATCCGCGCGAGCGCGTGCGATTTGTGCTCGCCGGCTACAACGGTGGCATGGCTCACATAGTCGATGCCATTAAACTGGCCGAAAAATATGATAAAAATCCCACGCTGTGGTATGGCCATGTGGAAGATGCGCTGAAATGGAAATCAATCGAAAAATTCTATAACGATCCGGTGTGCCATTATGGCTACTTTCGCAGCGACGAAACAGTGAAATATGTGCGTACTGTTGAAGCTCACTACGGCCGTTACTAAACTAATTATTAACGCAATAAAAAAACGAATGAAAATGAAGAAGTATTATTTGTCAGTAGCTCTTGTGCTCACGCTTTCAACGTCTATCTTGATGACATCTTGCATAGGCAGTTTTTCGCTCACCAACAAAGTGTTGGGCTGGAACCGCCAAGTGGGCAACAAATTTGTTAACGAATTGGTGTTTGTCGCATTTTGGATTCTGCCCGTGTACGAACTTTCGGGGCTTGCCGATTTGGTTGTGCTGAACACCATTGAGTTTTGGTCGGGCAACAACCCCATTGAGGCCAGTACCAAAGTGGTTGACGGCAAAGAAGCCCAATATCTCGTGCAATGCGACAAAACCGGCTACACCATTACCAACATGCCCGACAAGAGCACCTTTCGGTTCGACTTCGATGAGACCGAAAACTCATGGTCATTTAACAATAATGGAGAAAAAATCAAATTCATGGAGTATGTCGACGACACTCACGTGAAAATGATTTCGCCCAATGGCGAGTTCAAAACAGTTGAACTGAGCGAAAACGGCGTGTATGCCTACGAGAAAATGATGAAAGATTATTGCCAAATGGCACAAAAATAATTTTTTTATTTTCTGAAGAAAAATCAGGAGTTAAGACGATACTTGTTGTCTTGCCTCTAACAACACTTACAACTTAACACTTAGAAGCTCTTAAAAAGGAGTTGAATGGAGTAAACAATCGTTTAACTCCTTCAACTCCTTTAATTCTTGCTGTCTTCATCGGCTTTCCATAATTAAACCCAAATCGGCCATTAGAGCGATTGGAGCTAAAAAAGGCTATTGTAACGCCATAGACTATTCCAAAAGCCCCATGAGCCAATAGAAGAAAGCTGCAATCAAGATGGCAATAAGGCACACAAACGCAATCTTCCACTTGCTCTTAGGATATTTGCCATAGACAACACCATTTTGCCCATTGATTACAAACTGATAGAGTTTTTGATCGATTTGGAATGCGCCAATCCATATAGGTAGCAAAATAAGCTTGAATTTCACCTCGTCATACTTGGTGTTCATGGTGTCGATGCGTTGTTCATCGCCACCAATGTCGCTTTCCACATCTCGGGTGATGCAAACTTTCATCTTTTGTTTTGCGACTTCCAATCCCTCTGTGAAATCGACCGTGTAGAGATCGGTCACAAAACCCGAGGCAAACTGCTCGGAATATTCCACCAATTCACCTAAATTCCAATACTTATTCAATCCTTTCTTGATGTCGAAAGGCAGGGTTGCAGACGCATCGACGAGCACGTCGTCGAAAAAACGACTCACTGTACCCGAGGTGTAGGTCCAAGAGGTTTCAGTCTCGGTGTAGGTGTTGCCCTTGCTGTCTTTTCGGGTGACGGTGTAGTGCTTACCTCGCTGCCCCGTGTAGGAAGTGGTGGTTTCGGCATCGTAGGTCCAATAAGGCAAATACACGCCCTTGAACTCCTTCGCCACCACATCACCTCGCTTGAACTTATTGGGCAAGAACCATTTGCCTTTGAGCCAATTGCCAAACAATTGGTCGCACTGGCTCCTGTCGATTGAAAAAGGAACGATATACTCAGGTTGCCAAAAACGCTTGATTTGCGCTTTTTCGAGCACAAACGGAGTGCCACAGAACGGACAATTGGCCGAAGACTTGTCGGCCGCAATGGAGAACGAGGCATAGCATTGCTCACACTTCACCTGCTGTGCTTCCATTTCGAGCAACGAAGTTGTGCCGGCAAGCCCCTCTTGATTTTGCGCAGCCCAGGTTTCAAAGTCGTTTTCTTCGATTTCGGCCGGTGTTAAATCAAGTTCGCGCGTAGAACCACAATAGCCGCATCTCAACATTTTATACTTGGGCGAATAAGACATGGAGCCACCACACGACTTGCACTTATATTGCAATGCGCTCGATGGTGCGTCGGTAATGCCTGTGGGCGTCTCGGCCGTGTCGGGGGGCACAGGTGAATGACTTGGTGGCACCGGTGGAGGCCCTGAGGAGGCAGACGAGTAGCCGGGAGGCACAGGTGGCGGAGTTTTCTTGGGTGATGAATTATTATTCTGATCCATTGATAAATGTACTTTTACTATACTTTATTTTAAAACAAGGTCAAAAAAACTGTTTACAATGCCGGCGGTACCGGAGGAGGTGTTTGGGCAAACACATTGGCAAGAGCTTGCACGGTGCTTGCGGCCACCCAGCCTGCCATGCCTTGCGTCCACACCAACGAGTTGGGAGAGAATTGCCCTTGTTGAGCCATTTGTTGCAATTGAGCGGCAGAGAATGGCCCTTGTTGCTGACCATTGACAGCAACAAAATAGCTTGGAGCTTGCGGAATTGGAGGAGGTGCAACTGTTGCTCCTTGTGGTTGTTGTTGCATGGGGTGCTGCTGCATTTGGTTCATTTGTTGTGTCATTTGTTGCGCCATGCCAAAGCCCAAGCCCATACCCATAGCGTTAGCACCGGCTCCACCACCTCCGGGATTTTCGGCACTGGCTTCGAGCGACTTGCCCATTTGCATTTGCACGTATGGGTTCATGTTGAGCTGTCCAACGTTTCCGCTGCCCAAAATACCCATGCTCGTGCGCTGGTCGAGAGCTTTTTCCACTTCCTCGGGCAACGAAATATTTTCTACAAGGAACTTGGTGAGTTTCAAGCCATAATATTCAAAATCGGCCGAAAGCGATTGAGCCAATGATTCGGAATACTCGTTGAGGTTGCCGGCCATGTCGAGTGCGGCGATTTTGCTCTCGGCCACATGGTCGCTAAACTTGGTAATCACGAAATTGCGCAACTGATCCGACACATTTTCGGTCGAGAACTGTGCATTGGTTCCTACCACGGTGAGCAAGAATTTCTTGGGGTCTTCGGCATTGATTTTGAAGCAGTAGTTGCCAAATGCTCTGATGCGAATGGGACCAAATTCAGGGTCACGCATCATGATGGGGTTGGCAGTGCCCCACCTTTGGTTCAAAAATTCTTTGGTGTTGATGAAGTACACATCTACCTTGAAGGGAGAGTTAAAGCCGTATTTCCAACCTCTGATCGTCGAAAGAAGAGGAATATTGGCAGTCGACAGTTCGTAACGTCCGGGGTGAAACACGTCGGCAATCTTGCCTTCATCGACAAGGACAGCAAGTTGACTTTCCCTTACAGTGAGTTGTGCACCGTTCTTGATTTCATTTTGATAGCGAGGGAACTTCCAAATCATGGTGTCGCCGGTGTTGTCGGTCCACTCGATAATGTCAATGAATTCATTTCTCAGTTTATCAAATAATCCCATATTTTAAATTGTATTAAGGTGTTAATATATCGAATACTTTTCTCTACATCAAAATATCACTTCTATTTGGTTATAAAGGTAGGAAAAATAATTTACATTTATTCAAATAAAAAAGAGAAAAATGAGTCAGTTTTCGGCAAAATGCCATTTTTTTCGCCTTTTTCATATCTATACTCATCATCAAAAAGAAAAAAATCCGTCACGGCCAAAAACGCCGCAACGGATTGTGCAATGAATTTCTAAAACAATCGTCACCCTATGACTTCCACAAACCGTGCAGGTTGCAAAATTCGCGGGCATATACCTCGTCGGCATCGGTCTTGAACTCTGCCACCGGCCTATCGGTCGGGGTGAGGTGCTTGCGCATCACAACACCATCGGCAGTGATAAGTTCAATCCACTGAATGTAGTGTGCATCGGTCATGGGGTGTTCAACTTCGCCTACGCTCACACGATAGCCTCCGTCGATTTTCTCGACAACGGGCACGTGCTTCTCGGTGGCGGCATCGGTCGTGTTCTCCTTCAGGAGCTGCATGGGTGCGCCACAGCATTCGGGATTGCAGGTGTCTTCACCCACAACTTCCACCATGAGGCCGCAGCCCTTGCACTTGTAAATTTCATTAATCTTACTCATAGTCAATTATATTTTTTATCAATCTTCGAGTTTCGAAAAGTCTTCTTTTCCCACTCCGCACAACGGACAAGTCCAGTCTTCGGGGAGGTCTTCAAACGCTGTTCCGGGTTCAATTCCGCTATCGGGATCGCCCACTTCGGGATCATAAACATAACCGCAAGGGTCGCATACATACTTTTGCATATTCAAAAAAATGATTTAGTTATTAATAAATGTGTGTATTATATAAAATTACTGTAAAAACGCCTTTCGGCCTATCTGCAATAAAAATCTTTACGTTTTTCGGTTTTCAAGCAATGGTTTACCATTTATCAATCTTTGCCGGCCACAAAACTCATGAATGCTTGTGCCTGCTGTCTCAACATGGCCTGCTGTTCGCCGGTCAATATCATGCGGCCTTCGGTCCAAGCCTCGGCATTGAGCGCGATACCCGTTTGCGGCTCCGTCATGAGGCAGGCTTTGATGAATGTGAGCAATTCGCTCAGCTTTTCACGGCATTTTGCCGCCGCAAGCTGTCCGCCGGCTGCGCTCACTGCCACCTTTTTGCCGGCAATCACTGTGGGAGTTGCATAGTCGTTGGGGGCAACGGGGCGCGAAAGCCAGTCGAGCACGTTCTTCAAGAGCCCGGGATAGCTCATGTTGTACTCGGGAGTAAATATCCACACACCATCGGCTTGCGCCACTTCGTTGCGCAAGCGTGTCACCGGCTCGGGTGCAGGAAACTCCAAGTCTTGATTGATGAGTGGCACTTGGCTATAGTCGAGGTATTTCACTTCGGCAATATTGCCTATCATTTCCTCTGCCATTTTGGCGAGTTGACGGTTAAAGGATTCTTTCCTCAAAGAACCGACAATAAAAAGTATCTTCAGCATAGTTGACAAATATCAAGGCTTTGCCCCTTGATTGAATAAAATAATACTTGAAAAAATCGTTATTTTTAGTCTATATTATGCAACCATCATGGTCGCTTTTTCCTTAATTTTCGCCTAATGAGCGACTTTGCTTTAATTTTTATATATAAAAACAGTCTCTCAATTGACATGCCAAAAATACAAATAAAAAACGATACGCCACCATGTTTTAGCATTTTTTTTGCAATAGAAATATTTCTTTGCAATCAACAAGCCGTTCACATGGTGGCGCATGACTGGTAAAAAACATCTGCTCTCCCACTACACGCCATTGTTTAACTCAAATCGGTCATTAGAAACCGCACTGATTTTGCTTGAATGTTATGTTTTTTCAAAAACTTTAACCCAAATCAGTCGGGAAGCATGCGATGAATCGATAATTGTAAACCTTAGCGGTTGAATGACCGATTGGGGTTTAATATGCAACCGTTCGCATTATTGACCAATTCGGTTCAATAGTTTTTGACATGTTTTACCCTCATAGTTCACTTTGTCCACTTTTTCAAGATATTGCATGATCATTTCGGCCGTGCCACTGTTGGTGTCGCGACCTTGATCGGCTCGCGGAGCATTGCAAATCGAGGCAACGTAGCTGTTCATCACCACTTTGTAGCTTTTCTTCATGTCGAGTTTCTTGCCGTTGGCCATCAGCTCAATTTTCTTGATGCTGTTGCGATTGGCCGGGTCGAAATAAACCGTGGTCATGAGATTGCCCGAGGTGTAGGGAAACTGTTTATCGTCGTTGTCGAAGCATGACAGCAGCAATGCCTTCAACTCTTTGCCGGTGAGCGTCATTTCAATACACTTGTTGCCAAAGGGGTCGAGCCTGAGCACATCGTTCACAGTGATGAGGCCGGCCGGCAAGTTGTCGAGTCGCACTCCGCCATAGTTCCAAACGGCAAAGTCGGCACCGGCCACGTTGGCGATGGCATCGCTCATGAACACACCCAGTTCTTCGGCGTTGGCAAACGCTTTTTCGGCAACACCCAGTTTGCGTTTGAAAGTTTCGTTTTCGCCAAAGTTTTTCACCATTTGCGCCACAATGGGGTTTTGTTTAGGATAGCTTTGCACTTCGATGTTCTCAGCCTCCTTTTTCACCACTTTCCCATCTTCGACGGTGAGTGTGGTGTAGGTAACTCGTTTCAAGCGGTTCACATTTTGCGTGATGAGCACGCCATTGTGCATTTCACCGCCTTCGATTTGAGTGTGCGAGTGTCCGCCAATAATGAGGTCATAGTAGGGGAACTTGGCCGCCATCTTCACATCTTCTTCATAGCCTATGTGCGACAACAAAATGTTGACATCGCATTTTTTGGCAAGCCATTCATAGCCGGCGATTGTCTCCTCGACAGGGCTGAAAGTGATACCCTCAACATTGGCGGGGTGCGTGTCGGGAATGCCGCGTGTGCCCAACTGCACAACGCCCAAAATGCCTATATTGATGCCATCTATGTTGAAAATCTTGTAGGGAATAACGTTGATGCCTTGCGACGGTCTTGGGTGAACATTAGCGCAAATGTGAGGGAAATTGCTCAAATTCATCATTTTGGCAAGACCTTCTTGTCGCGAGTCGAACTCATGATTTCCCAATGTGGAGCAGTCAAACCCCACAAAATTCATGAGTGCCACCATGGGATAGGAACTTGGCGTGTACTGATCGTTGAGCGGATCGCCGGTGCGATAGTCGCCTGCCGAAACAACAAGCAACTGAGGGTCGATGGCTCTCAAACTATCGACAATGGCCGACAATTGAGGAAAATTCTGAATTTTGGCATGCATGTCGTTGGCCGATAAAATGTGTATCTCTCTCCGGGCTGCGCCACAAGTCAATGCCACGACGACGAGCAACAGCAATGTGAACATGTTTTTTTTCATCTTTCTTCGTTTTTTAATTGTTTCACCTCTATATATAAACCATCTTTCAAAGGCGCGTCGAGGCCTATCTCGTGGCCATATCGGTCGCAGACCTCAACATCGTTGTCAATGTCGGTGTGCATGTTGCGTCCGCACATCGACATGTAGCGTCGAACAGCATCTCTTGCCACTGCTCCCTCGAAGATGTTGACTGTTTTGTCGTTTACTGTCAGTTTCATTTTTCTAAAATCAGTCGGCAAGCTTCGTATATGGGGTCCGTGTCATTTTAAGCGGTTTTCCTTGCTCAAGAGGAAAATCATCGTCGGCATAGAATGTAACACGATATTGGCTCCTCTTTTCCCTGTTATATTCATGAATGACGATGCGAAGTAACGAACCGTCGATGTCGGCAATATATTCGCGTACACCCTCGCCGGGACCATCGGCCACCTTTGAGAGATCTTGATAGTAGGTACCATATCGGTGATAGCCCACCACTTCGTCGTTCATCGAAATATTCCAATCGTCGGTTAAATGCATTTCAAAAGTGCCAAGGGTAAAATAGCCCACGTTTTCCCGATTCTCGTTCACCATTTCTTCAATCCCATTGGGCATGACAGCAACCACAATTGTTCCATCTTCGTCGGTAACTTCCTTGATTGCCACAACGTTTTCCAACCCATGCAACGGTCCGCTACATTGCATGTCGCCCGTAGCAATGGCGTCTATCAAGTTCAACAATGCTACTCGCCCATCGGTGGTGAGCATCACCAACATTGGGTGCACGTCGTTTCCAAAATTACCAAGAATCAAATCTTTGCACGTGGCTTTCAATCCCTCCACCCCATACTTGTATCCTTGTCCTATGCGACATGGCATGGTCATTGTGTCGGCAAACCGTTGGCACAATTGCTCGTTGAACTTCAGCGTTACCGAACCATCGGGGTTGATGCAGGCTTCAAACATGTCGTTCTTGACGTTGCCCACCGTCTTGCCACTTGCAACCTGCTCGGAGGGTGTTGCTTGCGGTGCAACTTGGGTAATGGTGCGTGCCGTCGGTTTACTGCCACAAGAAGTCATCGACAAGCAAAAGCTCAATATTAAAATTAATTTTATCATAATACGTTATATTTAATCTCGTACGCTTTTTCACATTATTCACAACCTATAAAAACCGGCTCTCTTTTCATCAAGAGCAAAACACACTCATGAGTTAACAACCGCTTTTTTAGTAAAAAAACATCATGGTGCAAGTACTACTCGCACCATGATGATTGCACAACAGACTCCATTCTATATCTTCATCGCACTCGCCGACTTGCTCATTATTCTGCGCTGCTCGTGCCATTATTTTTTTGCCAATCGTCATCTTTTTATATTGCATTTTTTGAAATGAAGCAGTTGTAAAAAATATTATAAGTATGCTTAAAATAATCAACTTTTCCATTTTCATCTTTGAAGCATCAAAATATCAATGTGCAAATGAACGAAAAAAGGCACAAATCGACTTGTAATTTTTGGACAATGATTTGTAATTTTTGGACAAAACACAATTCAAACTTAGTTCTTTAAGCACAAATTATCAACTAAACATTTAATTATCAATAAAATAATAAAAGCCAAGATAACAAGGACGATTTCATCAATTAAAACATATTGGTTCAAAATTTTGCCTTAATTTGGATTGAAAATATCATTAAATGTTGCATTCTGTATTCTATTAGATTGACTTCAAAAAGTACATTTTGTCCAAAAAAAACAAATCATTGTCCAAAAATTACAAGTCATTCTGTAACATCTTCCATAATTTTGCCACAAAGGTTATTCAAGATACGGAATATATTTAATCTAATAAACATAATATTCACCGGCTACCATAAGGTGGCATAAAACAAAAAAGCAATATGAAAACATTTTTCAAAAAAACAGCAACTCTGTGTTTAAGCATGGCTTTACTCACCGGAATGACAGTGGCCCTTACCGCATGTCCCAATGATACTCCCGAAAATGGCGGTGGAGGTAATGGCGGAAACGGCGGTGGAGGCGGAAACGGTGGTGGAGGCGGAAACGGCGGCGGAGGCGGAAACGGTGGAGGCAACTCCTCGACCGACCCTTGGGCAGCCCTTGTGAATGAAACTTCACAAACTCCGGAAATCAACGGCAACACGCTGAAATGGGGCAGTCACACCTACACCATGACCGGTGACTTAAAACACAATGAATGGAACCAAAATGGCAAGGGAACAGTAACGTTCACCAACATTCCATCGGGCTACACCGAGTTTCAAGAAGTGTATAAATTCTTGGGCACAACGCCTCACGGCACGGCAGCCATGACCATGATGGCAATGGAAATCTACTTCCGCAACAAGGGCACAGGCGGAAAATGCATTGATCTATTAGTATCAAATTCAAAGCAAGGCGATATGAAACGCGCCCTCACTTCCAACTACAAGACCTATCGCTACTTGGCAGCGGCTCAACTCGAAGGTGCAACTCCATTCAACGGCTATGCTCCAACGGAGCCTTACAGCATCACCTTCTATGGTACCAATGTACAAAATCAATTCTTGCACAGTCCTGAAGGCGAAGTGTCGTTCCTTGTATATTACAGCAAGGGATATGGCTACAACAACTCTAATCAATTAATTGACCCACAAGGCAAAAAAATGCTCATAAGAACTGTGCTGTATGACGACGATACACTTGGCAAAATAAACTATGCCGGCGACAGTTATCTCAAACCGTTTAGCATCAAAGGTAAATTCAATGGGTTGAAATAAGATGTTGTATCAAGGAATTAAAGGGCGTTCAAACAATATCGTATCGCCCTTTTTCAATTCTAAAAATCATTTAACTTATACCACTATGAAAAAAAGTATTTTATTATTAGCAATGCTTGGCTCACTCATGCTTTCTACAACGGCTTGCAGTGGTGCAAAAAATGAGAAAAACGACGAAAACACCGAAACTTCGGCCGAAAGTCCGGCAATGAAACTGCTGAACAGTGTGGAGTTTACCAAAGAAGGTCTCATCGGCATGATAAAAACTCCGGCCGACGGAAAGCTGACCGCCGAAGAATATGAAGCATTAATTCTCGCTTTTTCTAAGGTAAAAATCAACGAAGAAACGCTTGAACTGGAAAGCAATCCGGTTTATAGTGCTCGCTCGGAGGTTTTCAAAAACCACAAGTCGCCCGACAATGCAGAAGAAATCAACAAGAAGTTGATGAAAAGCGAATTTGCACAGGTGAGAGGCTATGCCATTGGCATAACCAAGCAATTCTTGTTTGGCACGAGCGAAACAAGTCGCAAAGAAGTGCTTGATATTCTCAACAACGAAAAAGATCCATACGTAATCAAGATGGGTATCAATGCCTTGTCCAACGACATGAAAAAAAGCCCTCAAATTGCCACATTCATTCTCTCTAACACAAGCAACAAGCATGCCGCCATTCGCAAAGCCTGCACATCGGCACTCGGAAGTTCGTGGAGCGAGGGCGTAGAAGGTGTGAAAGAAGCCATTGTCAAGCTCATGAACGATAAAGACAAGGAAGTGAGCAAAAGCATGTGCAGGCGTGCAGGTAATTTTCACGACCAATCGATTATTCCCGAATTAGTAAAAATTCTCAACGATCCAACCAAAACGGCTCTCCACGGCTCGGTTGTAGAGGGTTTGTATGACTTTTGGTATGATTTTCCTTTCCACGAACAAACCAGCAAAGAAGCATACGATGCAACGATCGCTTATTTCAAGAAAACTCCACGCACCCAAGATGACCCTGCATGGGATTGCATTGGCGAATTGCAGACGCGTGCCGAGAACAACTATTCTGCATGGGAAAAGAAGGCAACCTACTTTAAGGTATCGGAATACGTCGATGTAATGGCAAGTATCGCCAAGGATGCGGCCTGCAACTGGCTAGCACGCACTGCGGCTGTGAGAGTTATCGCCAAAATCGGTTCGAAAGCCGATTTGAAAAAATTAGAAAAGGACTTGAACGCATCGTCGGCACCCGACGACAAGAAAAATCATGTTACCAATGCCATTAAACAAGCACTCGAAAAATAAGCATTTTTTTCTAAGACTTGATTTTTTTCAATCCATGAAGAAAAACATTCGGTAAAACCGGAAAAAGTGAGAGGGAATCGAACTATCGTCCCTCTCACTTCCTTTTCAATTCCTCATCAAATTTTTTCAATTCATGAAATAAAGAACCACTAAGGGTAAAATCAATGATGATGGTGGTGATGCTCTAACCGGTGCTTCAAGAAGATGTAGAAATCGTCCAAAGCGGCTTTCTTGTCGATGCCATAAACCACAGCGATGGAGTTGATGAGTTTTTGCTCCTCTTCGGTCAGATTTTCATAAGATGTACCAAGTTCTGATTTCCATTGATGTACTGCTTCTTCTTCGGCATAAACCATAACGGGAATATCCATTTTCACGTCCCAATGGTCGCTTGCCAGCTGACCGGGAGTTGGAGCGTAGAACGGAGATGCCTTGTCGTTGATAAACTTGCTGGTGCGTGCATGCATGAGCCTGATGGCAACAGTCATGATTTTGTGATTTTTCAAGAAATTGAAATAGCCCTTGAAGCCAATGGGGTTTGTCTTGCCAATGAGCGTTGTGCCCTCGTCTTTCAACGTTTTGTTCCATGGATTGGTGTCCATGTAGGTATAGTCGTAGATTTTAGCCGGATCGGTATCGTCGGCCTCAACCTTGCCACCCAGTTCTTCAAAGGGTTTCACATTGGTGGGAATGAAAAAATGCTGGTGAATTTGGTCTTGATTGTTTTCAACAAAATGACCTGTAATCTCGTCACCGTCTTTTGCAAAATAGCGAATGGTGAGGAAATAGGGGGCTTCTTCGTCTTTCTCACCAGCTCTCACCACAAACCCTTTTTGACTTCCTTTCTCGGGTGCCCAGCCCTTGCCTTCGTCAACAAAAGTGATGGTTTGAACGGCTTTCAAATACTGCACGCCCTCGGCGTCTTCATCTTGGTGGAACCAATCGCCGTGAAAATGACCGGTGGCCAGTGTGAGCACTGCTTTGTAGGGATCGTCGTGATGCTTGTGTTCCGATTCATCACCCGGTTTTTTGGGTTCGTCGTTGCATGAAACCAGCGACATGCCTGCGCCAATGAGCATGAGCGCAATCGCCAACAGCTTGAATGATTTCTTTTTCATTTCTTTTTGATTTTAAATTGTTAAAACACTTAATTATTAATTGATTATTAAATAAAATATTCTGTTTCAAAACGACCATGTTGCCACCACGCGCACATCGCGCCCCAAGGAATGGGCATAGTAGCGAAAACGGTCGGTATATTCCTTATACTGCCTGTTGAACACATTGTCGGCAATTACCGACAGGTCGAGACGCCCCAGCTTGTGCAGCCCAAGCGATGCACCGATTTCGACGCCAAAGAGGTGATAGGCAGGTGGTGTGTAGGGCACCAAGTCGGTAGCCGCATCAAAGCGGTCTTGTTTTGCCACATACTTGTGGTTGAGTTTAATGTGGGGTCGATTGAGTTTCCACAAACTGTTCAAGCCAAGGTCTAACGCCTGCGTGAGGCGAAACGATGGAATGTAGGGCAAATAGCGACCCGTGTTGCGCTCGTTCACCCAAATCATGCTGCCGGTGACGGAGTAGTTCACATGTGGTGCAACAGCCCATTGTGCCTCGGCATCGATGCCACGGAAAAATGCCTTCACCTGCTTGTAGATAAAAAGCGGATAGGTGCCCGAAATAACCGTAAAAAACTCCTTCGACGGTTCGCAATAGATGAAGTTGTTGACCCATTGCAAATAGGCATCAACCGAAATGGTGACGGGCGAAAACTCGGCGTTGAACGAAGTAATCCATTTGAGACTGCGCTCCGATTGCATGGTGGAATCACCCTTCAAGTAGATGCCCGAGGCGTGGTCGAGACCGTTGCTGTAAAGCTCGTGCACATGGGGAGCACGCCATGCCATGCCCACGTTGCTCACCAACGAAATGTGATTGTCGGGACTGTAATGCCCGCCAAAATTGTAGGTAACGTTGGTAAAATGCCTGCGTCCGCCATAGTGCTTGCTGTAAAGGTCGATGCCCGAGGCGTTGCTCTTCTCGTAGTCGAAACGCATCCCTCCTTCGGCTCCCCAAGTTGGACGCACATACTTGACCATGACAAATGCACCGGTGCCGGTGAGCGTGTAGTTGGGAATCACCGGCACAATGCCGGTGCCAATCAGGTTGCTGTTGTCGAGGTTACAAAATGAGGCACCCAAGTCGAAATTGAGATTGCCGGAGTACCAGTATTTCCATTCGGCATCGGCCTGCAAGGTGCGCAAGGTGAGGCTGAGCGATGGAATGCTCGAGCGATAACTGCGGCGCAAATGAAACTCATCGCGATTGTCGAGCTGATAGGAGTATTGCAACATGAGCTTGCTCTTGGGAGTGAAATCACAGGTGAGCTTGGCTCTTGCAATTTGATGAAGCACTCGCTGGTGAGGATAGTCGATGTGCCGGGTATAGGGATAGGTTTCCACCGGTTGCCCAATGGCAATGCGCTGCTTTTGCAAGTCGATGTCGCCAAAGTGGGCAGTGTAGAGAACGCCAATGTTGGTATAATAGCGACTATAGAACAGTTCGGCAACAAACTGCCTGCCCTTGTAGCCCAGCATCGCCGAAAAATCGGTTTCGCGCATACCGGTGTTGTTGAGTAAATAGTGGGCAGTAGACTGGTCGCCACTGTTCACACAGGTGCCTTGCACGCGCCAAGCCAGCTTGTCGCAAAAGGGCATTGTGCCTTCAACGCTCGCCGTGGCGGCATAGCGCCAACCATTGCTCCCTGCCAAGGCCGTCAGGTTGCCGTGCAAGCTTTTTTCGCCGTAGGGTAACGATTTGCTTTCAAGCAAAATAACACCTCCCATCGCTTCGGAGCCATATCGCACCGATTCGGCACCTTTCACAACGTTCACTCTGCCGGCACTGTTAATGTCAAGCTCCGGTGCATGATCGTCGCCCCACTGTTGCCCTTGCTGGCGCACCCCATTGTTGATGATGAGAATGCGATTGCTGTGCATGCCCTGAATCACCGGTTTGGCAATGGTGGTTCCGCTCTTAATCACGCTCAAGCCCTTCACCTTCTCGACTGCGGTGGCAAAGCTGTTGCCCAATTCAAGTTTTAGCTCCTTGCCGTCGAGCAACTGCGAAACGGCATTGCCGCTCACTGTCGACCTTTGCCCGGTAATTACCACTTCGCCCAAGTCTTTGGACATGACCGTATCGGCCTGTTGCACAGTGGTCATGGCTTGCAAGCGTGCAGGCATGGCAAGCTGAACAACAAATAAAACGACCAACGGCATGCAATGCCATTTGCTCATAAATTTCATGATTCAACATTTTTTCATCGCATCGGCAGGCATGTTGCATGTCAACATTGTTGCACAATGCACAACGTGCACGACAGCAAACTGCAACTTCGTTGCGATGTGAGTAACGTTTTTGTTAAAAAAATAAAGAAAATTGATTGAAACGCCGGCAGTGTCTCTTAATCGATGTGATGAATGCAAGGGAGCAGGTGCAGACACGGTTTTGAGCAAGAATGTCTCACTTGCAAAATGCCCTTAAACACCGTCACGCTCACCAAGAGCCGACACGGGTGCACACTGCACAACAGGGTTTCAAGCCTTGAAAAACAGGAGTTCAGGCGATGGCTGGGGGTGAATGTGTGTTCAAGGAGATGTACCTTGCCACCAATGGCATCTCCTGATAAATGATATAGATGTTTTCGGAGTAGAAAGAGCAGTCTACCGAGTTTTGAATGACAGGTTTCTCGGCAACCGGGAGAACAAACTTGCATATCGGGCAATCATCGCCCATGTGTTGCGACAATTGCTCATCGCCACCATCGACACACGCCACGGGCACATTGCCGTCGGCAAGGTTGTGCACGTGCAACGACTTGAAGCCAATGCTCATAAACAGCATCACGATAAAGAACCATGATGCCAGCCTTTGCCATGCCGTTATGTCTTTGTACTGCTTCATTCGTTTTGCCTAACTTCATGCAACGGCAACCTAACTGTGGCCGGTCGCATGGAGTTTTCAAGTGGCAAAGATAAATATTATTTACAACAGTAACAACATTTTTTTTCTTGCAAAAGTTTAACGAAGTTTAAAAATGTGTTATGCAAGACCTCAAAAAACGCAAAACCAAGACAAAAGAAGCCACACAACTTCTTTTGTCTCGGCCTTGTGCTTGTTGATACCGTGCCGGCTTAGCGACGCGGCTTGAAACCCAAAGTGAAGCCCAGCGTTACAAAGGCATGACGATTGGCACGTTCTTGAAACTTATAGCCGACAGTCACTCGCGCCAAGTTGGCCAAATGCACGCCCACACGAGGCATGAAAGCAAACCACTTGTTCGGGAGATTATCAGAATAGACTTCGCCCGTAAAATCGGCATGATCTCTTTTCAGGTTTGCACTGGCATTAAAATTGCACATGCCAACTCCCACTCCGCCAAAGAGCACCATGAACGAATTCACACGCTTGCGATAGTCGCAGGTGAGCATGATGTTAGAGGAGGTATAGCCATAGTTGCTTTGAGCAGTGTACACGCCATCGGTCCAACCAAGGGTGCCACGTTTCACCACGTTGAATGCCGCCTGAACACCCACCGCCAAAGGCAGTTTATCGAAATTATAGCGGAATTCGGCATAACAGTCTGCCCCCACTTTGTTGTTCTTCATGGCTTTCACATCGGCCACGCCAAAGTTTGGACCTGCCCCGACTTCAATTTCAAAACTGTTGTCACGAGTGAAATAGCCACTCTGAGCAACGGCATTGTCTGCACAAAACATACATACCGTTAGCAACACATAAAAAATTAACTTATTCATCTATAAAAAGTTTTAAAGTTTTTCCATAGTGGCCTAATGACCGCTTGGGCGTAAATAATTGTCCTATTTTTTTGCAAATCTACGTTTTTTTTTTTTACAGAGCCAAAAATATTTACAAAAACTAACATAACACACAGTGTCACGAGTTTAGGCAAACTGTTCTGAAATCGTGCGAGAATGGTTGTAATAAAATTTGTGTCGATTGAGGAATTTTGCTTAAATTTGTAGCTTGAGTACAGCCTCGGCATTGCAAGGGGCAATGCTGTCTCTCATTAGATATATAAACAAGAAAAAATGCACATTGTCATCGCAGGAAACATAGGAAGCGGGAAAACCACCCTCACCAATTTGCTGGCCAAGACCTACGGTTGGGAAGCACGATTTGAACAGGTGGACTACAACCCCTATCTCGCCGACTACTATAAGGACATAGCCCGCTGGTCGTTTAACTTAGAGGTGTTTTTCTTGAAAGAACGCTTTCGCGACTTGCTGGAAATAAACCAATCGAATAAAACCATTGTTCAAGATCGCTCGATATTTGAAGGTGTGTATGTGTTCACAGCCAACAACAAGGCCATGGGCAACCTGTCGGAACGCGACTACAACACCTACATGGAACTATTTGAAGACATGCTCGAAGTGGTGAAGTTGCCCGACCTGCTGATATACTTGCGTGCATCGGTACCCCGGCTCATCGAACGCATTGAGCAGCGCGGACGCGACTACGAGCAATTGATGCCGCTCGACTACATTGCCAACCTGAATGAGCGATATGAAGACTTTATCTTCAACAAATATCGGGGACGAGTGCTCATTGTCGATGCCGACACACTCGACTACAAAAACAACATTCAAGACCAAAAGTTTGTGCTCAACAAAATTGAGGGCGAACTGCACGGCCTATTCAGTAACCAACCAACAGAACAACAATAAAAATAAAGCTATGCACATTGCAATCGCAGGAAACATAGGGTCGGGAAAAACCACCCTGACCAAATTGCTGGCCAAGCGTTATGGCTGGACACCACAGTTTGAGCCGGTTGACAACAACCCCTATCTTGCCGACTACTACGAGGACATGGAGAGATGGTCGTTTAACTTGCAAATTTACTTCCTCAACAAGCGATTTCGCGATGTCGTGGAAATTTCGCGTTCGACCGACACCATTATTCAAGATCGCACCATCTTTGAAGACGCTCGCATCTTTGCCCCCAACCTGCACGACATGGGGCTGATGAGCGAACGTGACTTCAAAAACTACACCGATCTCTTCGACCTGATGATTTCGCTCACCAAGTTGCCCGATCTGATGATTTACATACGCTCATCGGTGCCACACTTGGTAAACCACATTCAAAAACGCGGACGCGAATATGAACAAACCATGCGGCTCGACTACCTGAAAGGCTTGAACCAACGCTACGAAGAGTGGATTGCAACCTATGAGGGAAATCTTGTGATTATTGATGGCGATGCGGTGAACTTTGAGGAAAACTCCGATGACTTCCGCAAAATAACCGATATGATAGACGGACGGCTCTACGGCCTCTTCCCCGAGGTTTAACGCCCCCCGGCACACTCCATAAAAACAAATGAAACGTGCGCTCAAAGAGCATCTTGTTGCACTGGCGGCAAGGTATGAAACCGCGGCATTTCTCGATGGCGACCCAAGCTTGTTTATGCACCAAGTGACAGGAAAGGAAAATCAAGAGATGATGGCGTTCATTGCCTCGTGCTTGAGCTATGGCAACAGAAAACAGTTTTTGCCAAAAATTAATTTCTTTTTAGAGCACTCGGGCGGCGTACCTCACCGGTGGATTGCAAGCGGTGCCCACAGCTCTGCCCTCCCTCACAATGCAGACACATTCTATCGATTGCAAACGTTTCATCACATGAGAGAACTGTGTGACGGTCTGCAAAGCATGGTGCAAAAGCATGGGAGCATGGGGGCATATATGCAGAAAAACGCATCGACCGGCCTTGAAGCCATTGAGGCCATCACGCAACATTTCAAGAATTGGGACGTGGGGCATCTTGTGCCCCACGACAGCAAGTCGCCCTGCAAAAGGGTGTGCATGTTCTTGCGATGGTTGGTGCGAGACGGCTCGCCCGTTGACTTGGGCTTGTGGCGTTTTATCGACAAGCGCACGTTGCTCATTCCGCTCGACACACATGTGTTGCAAGAGAGCCTGAAACTGCACTTGATTGAGAGCAAAACAGCCTCGATGAGCACCGCTCGAAAGCTGACCGAAGAACTTAGAAAAGTGTTCCCCGACGATCCCTTGAAAGGCGATTTTGCCTTGTTTGGAGCAGGAATAAAAGGGGAAAAGTGAAAGAGACAATTGTTTTGGAGGAGTTAAGACGGAGCAATGTAGATTTTCATTTCGCAGGCGGCACAGTCGCACTCCACACGCAAGCGGTGGACACCGTTGCGCAAAAACAGCGGGTCGGGCAATTGTTTTGCTCCCTTTGCAAGGCGACAAGCTCCCAACTCGCGACGCAAGCAATAGCGAGTGTGCATCACCGGCACATCTGTGGCAGGTTGCTTTACTTCAAAGGCCGGTTCCGACACCTCTGCTCCGTGGTCACGAAAAACGGTTTCGGCCAAATGATTGGCCACATTGTCGGCATAGGTGAGGCGAGTGGCGAATGTTGGGCTGTCGGGTTGCTCCTTGTGCCTTACCGCAAACTTGTAGGTAATTGCTTGCACACGGTCGAGGAGGTCAACGGTTTCACGCCGCAAAGCGGTTAAGACCGATGATGGCACAAAGTGTTCGCCCATCACATGCGCTTCGGCCAAGCGGTAGATGGTGTTGCCCAATTTGCCCAGCACTTCGCGTTGGCGATTTTCCTGTGGCGTATTGGCCGGTTGCAGTTGTGGACATTCGATACTGTGGGTGACTTCATTGCCTCGCTCGTCGGCAAGGTGCAACACCAATCGGCCGGCAATGTAGCGCAATGTGGCATTCAACGCAATGTGGCGTTGTGCCGAAGGTTTGGCCAACAAATCGTCAAAAGCCTTGTCGCCGGTGCGATACAAAACAGTTCCGACAGAGAGGTTAACCGCATTTTTGAGCACGACAGTGCGCCCCTCTACCTTATTCACCCTAAATCCGGCATACTCTCCCTTGCTGTTGAAATAGCTCAATCCGTCGCCATTGGCAATGCGATGAACCGTGTCGATGGTCACCTCTTTGCCTCGCGAAGCAATCACTTTGCCCAATTTTTCGCCCAAAGCCTTGGGAGTGTTGAGCGAAGCCATCGTTTGCCCATTGGCAAGCCGGCGACCGGTGATGAAATAAGAAGTAAACGAGCGGTTGAAGCTCTTAAAGAGTTCCGGCGTAAAGGAATAGATGCTTGTTCCTGCCGATGCACGCCTGTAAACATCGGGATGCATGGCAATAATGTCGTCGATGAGACGGCGATAATGGGCAACAACATTCTTGACGTAGACTGCATCTTTTAAGCGTCCTTCGATTTTAAAGGAAGAAACACCGGCCACCATCATTTGGGCAACATGTGCACCGGCATTGAAATCGCGCAATGAAAGCAAATGCTTGTTACGCAACAGCTTGCTTCCTTTTTCATCTTCCAAGTCAAATGCCAATCGGCATATTTGAGCACACTCGCCACGATTGGCACTGCGCCCTTTCAAGGCTTGACTCACCTGACAACGTCCACTGTAGCTCACACACAATGCCCCATGCACAAAGCCTTCGAGCGGCACAGTGGGCACTGCCTGATGAATGTTGGCGATTTCGGCAAGCGTGAGTTCACGTGCCATGACCAGTTGCGAAAAACCCATTGAAGCCAAAAAACGTGCTTTCTCGGGCGTGCGCAAATCACACTGTGTGCTCGAATGTAGTGCAATGGGCGGAATGTCCATGCGCAAGATGCTCATGTCTTGCACAATGAGAGCATCGACCTGAATATTGTAGAGATCGGTGATGAGTTTTTCGACAGCTTTTAACTCGTTTTCATAGATAATGGTGTTGACCGTGGCATAGACCTTGGCGTTGAACCGGTGGGCAAAGTCTACCGCTCGGGCAATATCGGCAGTTGAATTGCCTGCCATTGCCCGGGCACCGAAACTCTGAGGACCCATGTAAACGGCATCGGCACCATGCCTAACGGCCTCGATGGCGATTTCGGCATCGCGTGCCGGCGCAAGAAGTTCAATATCGCGAAGAGTTGATTTCATAATCAGCTGCAAAATTACTAAAACAAGCCATAATTTAGCAGTTTTTAATGTCTAAAACTTTTTTTGACAGGGTTATTAAATGTTTTTTGGGTTTGGGCACTTGTAAAGTTATGAATTATGAGTAACTTTGCACACCAAATACACCTCTGCCCCACAAAAGGCGGACACAATGAATCAACTTAGATTACAGACACAAATTAGAGCCAATGAAGGTTAGATTTCTTATCATGCTTTGCGCGGCTGTGTTGCTCACCGCCTGCGGTGAATATAACAAAGCCCTCAAAAGCACCGACTACAACTATAAATTTGACTTCGCCAAAAAGGCTTTTGAACAAAAGAAATACACTCAGGCCTACACCCTGCTTGAAGGTTGCTACACCGTTTTTCGCGGCACCGACAAAGGCGAAGAGGCTCTGTATCTGCTGGGATTGAGCTACTATGAGAACAAGGACTACCTGAACAGTGGCAGCTATTTCAAGCAATACTATCAGCAATATCCCAAGGGACAATATGCCGAGCTTGCCCGTTTTTACTCGGGCTATGGCTACTACATCGATTCACCCGATCCTCAACTCGATCAAAGCGAAACTTTAAAAGCCATTGAGGAGCTACAAGCATTTCTCGATTTCTTCCCCAAAAGCGACAAGGTGTCGATTGCTCAAAACGCAATCTTTGAGTTGCAAGACAAACTTGTGCTCAAGCAACTGCAAAATGCCCAACTTTACTACAACTTGGGCAATTACATGGGCAACAACTACGAGAGTGCAGTGATTACTGCCAAAAACGCCATTAAGGATTATCCATACAGCAAATACAAAGAGGAACTTGAGTTTCTTGTGCTCAAAGCGCGATACAGCGAAGCCAGCCAGAGTGTGGAAGAAAAGAAAGAAGAACGGTTTCGCACCGTGCTCGACGAGTACTACTCCTTTATCAACGACTATCCCGACAGCGAAGATCGCAAAGAGGCTGACTACATTTTCAAAATTGCCAGCAAGCACGTGAGCGATAAATAAAAAAAAGAACAACAAAACATTATAAATTCTGACAATGGATTACAAGAAGACCAACGCACCGCAAACAACATCGATCCACGACCTCGTTGAAATGGCGCAACCCACCGGCAACATCTATGAGACCGTGAGCATCATCAGTAAGCGAGCCAACCAGATTGCCGCCGAAATGAAGAGCGACCTGGAAAAGAAATTGCAGGAGTTTGCATCGATGAACGACAACTTGGAGGAAATCTCGGAGAACCGCGAGCAAATTGAAATCTCAAAGTACTATGAGAAACTCCCGAAACCAACTCTCATTGCAACTCAAGAATATCTCGACAACAAACTTGCCTACCGCAACGTTACCAAAGAGAAAGACAGCTTCAATTTCTAAGTTCATCTCTCTTGACCGTAAAAATTAAAATGGTCGCAACTCCATTGAAACAAAAAGGAGTTGCGACCACTTTTTTCATCACAGCTCTATGCCATGCTTTATCTCAAATCGGTCATTAGCAACACAATAAACCGGAAATGTAAACCTTAGCAGTCGGTCTAATGACCGATTTGGAATTCATTGAAAAGAAAGAGGATGCAGTGTTGCATCCTCTTCTTTTTTTAAAAGTTGTTCAGTCTCGCAACAAAAGTCAAAAACGGAAACCAAGCGTAACCGTCAGGCGATTGTCTTTTTCCTTCACTTCGCTGTAAACGCTGGGTTCAATATTGTTTGCATAGTAGGTGTTGGGCGAAAATGCGTGAAACTCACTGTTGCGCATTTTATGCACATAGGCAAAATCGGCATAGAAACTCTTGTAGTGATAACCAAAACCGCAAGTGACATACTGAATGCTGTTGTCGAACTCATAGGCAGGATTGGTGCTCACTGTTGTAACGTCTGCACGGTTTTCTCTCACCTCGCTTTTCACCGGCGAAGTTTGGTAGGAATAACCGGCTCTCACGCTCCAATTATTGTCAACACGATACTCACCGCCAAGGCGAATAATGTGGCTTGCCTGCATGTAGGATTTCATGCGTGTGGTGACATCGACATACTCTTTTCCGGCATCGTCTTTGATGCGCATGGAGTTGGCACCCACATATTCATAGTCGAGACTGATGATGCCCTGTCGGCCAATCACACCGGCCAAACTGCCAATGAAACGCCATGGCGTGCTGTAGTCGTAGCGAACTTCGTCCCAATAGTCTTTGTTGCCGGTTTGATTTTCTCCATGATAGTTGTTTTTGCCCGAACCACGCATTTCAAAACTTGCAACAGTTTTATAGAGGTCGCGCATGTCGTAGAAAGTGGGTGTGTGAAGGGCAAAACCCAAACGCAACTCATTGACCGGTTTTACAATAAATCCTACTTTGAAATTATAGCCAGTGCCCTTGGTGCTCAGGTTGTTCACAAAACCAAAGTTGGCTGTGCCCTGCTCAATAGAACCGTCTCCTCTATCATAGTTATAAATATAGGCATTGTTCAGCGATTCGCCGTAGTACATGTAGCTGTCGTAATCAATGTTGGTGATTCCCAACCCTAATCCCCAATAAAACTTGTTGGTGACGTTGCCGCCAATGTTGAGACTGTATTCATCGGTGTGTCCGCTTTGGCTGATTTCATATTCGGCATTACCATTAGTCCCTTGGCCATAAAGTCCTTGCCAACCGTTATTGTTATTGATTAGATAAGAATTATATGCCAACACGCTAATCCACGGTGCACTGCCATCGTAGTAGGGATTATATTTGTCGGTCATGCCCATATCGTCGCCCGTGAAATTGCTGGTGTAGGTGGCAATGTGATTGGTCACCGAACTTTGAATTCCACCCACCATTCCACGGTAATGACGATGAAAATCGTTGCTTCGGTTATAGGTGAAACCAAAGTTGAGATAAGGCATGTCGTTACTGCCGGTTTTGAGAGTGCCTACATAGCCTGCATTGTTCAGGTTAAAGCGAGTTTCATTGTCTTTCATGCTTGGAGTTTTCACCGAGTTTAAGTCTAAACCAAGTGAAATACTTGCATCGCTACTGCGATAAACACCAATGCCGGCAGGATTTTGTGTGAGTGTAGAAAGATCGCCACCCAGTGCCCCGAAAGCTCCGGCCATGGATTGAAAACGTGCCGTTCCACGCAATTCGGTTTGCGACATTTGCAACGCATCAAAAGTTTCTTGCGCTACGGCTATCATCGGCAGGCTGCAAACGAGCAACCCTAAAAAAAACTTATTCATCATCAAATTGATTATTAAAGAAAAAGATGTTTAACGATACTGTCTCTATTGTATAATATTAGCGTCGACGACCGCCACCGCCCGAAAATCCGCCACCACCGGAATGACTGCTGTTGCCACTGCCGGAACGGCCGCCACCGGCAGAGTAACTGCCACCCGAATAGCTGCTACGAGGGGTTGTGGACATGCTCGAAGAGCGAACAGAGGGAGTAGGCGGGTTGTACATTTCATTGTTGCTTGAAACCGTGCCACGGCTCACAACCGAACTGCGAGAGCCGGCATTGATCATGCCCGACGGACGACGACCGATGTTGCCTACATTGCCTACATTGCCTACATTGCCACGAGAAGTTGCATAGCCCGGACGACGGCCACCCGACACATTGGTACTACTGCGACCGCCTGTTGTTGAAGGACGAGATGAAATGTCGCCCATGGGGCGACGTCCCATAGTTTGAGACGCCGTGCGACCGCTTGAGTTGAGCGTTGCATAGCCCGGACGGCGACCACCACCCGAATAGGCAGAAT
>JBGYAB010000026.1:0-12650 GCA_041815985.1 Sodaliphilus sp.
CGCAACTTTTTTGGACGAAGGCCAAGATAGAGATTTTATCCTTTCGGAACAAAGGATAGAGATTTTTTTTCTCTTCCTTTGTCCGATAAAATCATTTCTTTAATATTTCACTAATAGTTGCATTTGCTAATTGAATTTACGCGATGCTTTACCAAGACAAATGTCGTTGAATTTCAAATTTTATTGTATCTTTGTCCGGAACCTTTTACATGAGAGGTGTTGAGTTTTCCAACAATAAAGATAGCGACTTCCTCTCAATTTTTTAAAAGAATTTTAATAGTCAAAATGACCGATAATTACAGGAAGCACACGCCTTTTCTTAAAACAGTGGCCTCTCATTACTGCTCTCTTGGCTATGATGTGAGCAACTATTGCTTTGTGTTTCCCAACAGAAGGAGCGGACAGTTTTTTAAATCACATTTTGAAAATTGTGCAACAAGAGTGACCCTGATGCCCGAGGTCACCACTATCACCGACTTTATTGGCGACATCACCGGCGACATACTCATTTCACCCATTGAAGCGATGTTCAACCTCTTTTATGCCTATTGTGAAGTGAGTGGCAACAAAGACTATGAATTTGACAAATTCATTTATTGGGGCAACATTATTTTGAACGATTTCAACGATGTCGACATGTATATGGTCGATGCCGAATCTATTTTCCGGAACACGAAGGAACTGCGTGAAATTGCTACCGACTACATGAGTGCAGAATTGAAGCAAGCCATTGAAACCTATTTCAATGTTCGTTTCGATCCCACCCAAGAGAACAACGATGCGTTTTGGAAACAGTTTTCGACCTCCTCTGTCGATGAAAACGGGCAAGTAAAAAAAGACTATCTCAAATTGTGGCAACAACTTCATGCCCTCTATCTCGAATATAACAAGCGCATTGACGACCAAGGTTTGTCGTACAATGGCAAAATGATGAAAAAGGCTGTTAAAATCATCAAAGAAAAGTCTGTTGAGGCATTTAATCACGACAAGTATGTTTTTGTGGGTTTCAATGTTTTGTCAAATTGCGAACTTGCAATTTTTGACAACTTGGACAACAAAGGAATGGCAGAGTTTTGCTGGGATTACAACTCTCCGGCATTTGAAGAAAAGGAGAATAAGGGTACTCGGTTTCTCGACTTCTACATCAAGCGGTTTCCTTCCTCCATACCCAAAATCGAGAAAATAGAGAGTTTTCCGCACATTACAGTACTTGGAATTCCCTCCAACATAGGGCAGGCAAAATATGCTTTCACTGTTGTCGATCAATGGGTAGACAGCAAGGAAATAGAGAATGCCGGCAATGCTCTTGACACTGCCATCGTTTTGCCTGATGAGCGATTGTTTTTACCCATCATCAACTCGGTGAGCAATAAAGTTCCGAAAATCAATGTTACAGTAGGTTTTCCGCTTCGCGACAGCGACATTGTGTCGCTCATGCGCATTGTTGCCCGACTACACAGCCAAGCTACACGCACAAAAGGTGAAGCATATTACAGATATTATCGGGAATTTGTGAGAGATGTGCTCTCTCACCCCATCTTAAAATCTCTTTTCCCAAAGGATTGCACGAGCATTCTTGGCGAAATTGACAACAACAACATTTACAATGTGCCTGAAGAGTTGTTCATCGGCACCGGATTTGAAGATCTTTTCATCACCATTCACAACACGCAAAATGTGAATGAAGTCATTGACTACATTAAACGCATCATTGGTTTTGCAAAAAAAGCAGAAGCTCTCTCTCCGGCAAAAAACGATTTGACAAAACGTGACGATGATACCGAAAATGCCGATTTGCTTCCCTTGCAAAATGCCTTTATCGCTCAATATATCGAAGTTCTTCATGAAATTGAAAAAATGATTTTAAAGTATGGGCTTCCCATGAGCGAAATTTCGATATTCTACTTGATTGACCGTTTAACCGGACTTTATACCATTCCGTTTCAAGGCGAGCCATTGGCAGGCCTTCAAATTATGGGTGTGTTGGAAACTCGTTGTCTCGACTTTAACAATCTCATCATGTTGTCGATGAACGAACGAATGTTCCCACGCAAATTTTATTCCGGTTCTTTTATTCCCACAAACCTCAGGAAAGCGTTCGGCATGTCGACAATCGAGCATCAAGAGGCCATGACTGCCTATTATTTCTATCGATTGATAAGCCGTGCCAAGAATGTGTGTCTGATTTACGATTCAAGCACGCAGGCAATTGGGTCGGGCGAATATTCAAGGTTTATCACGCAACTCGAGAAGGTGTATCATTGCAAGATCGTGCATAGGAACATTACCCTTGGTGTGAAACCTACCGAAAGTTTGAATTTTCATGTTGCCAAGAAAGAGAATGTGCTTGAAAAGATTAATGACTACATGTGCCCTGATTCCGATGCAAGGCTGTCGGCCAGTTCTATCAAAGAGTTCATTAAATGCCCATTGAAATTTTATTTTCACCATGTCGAGCACTTGAACGCCGACAACGAGGAAAGCGACTTTATGGATGCCGCCACCTTTGGCTCGATTGTACACGACACGTTGCAAGATTTTTATTATCCTGCAACAGTTGCCCAAGGGCAGTTGCACCACAAAGTTTATAAATCGCAAATCAAGGATTTCATTAAAAACAAGTTAGATGTTCAGCTCAAGCGCAATATTAACCGCAATTACTTGAAATGCAATGACGACGAGCTCGACCGTGAATTGAATGGCGAGGCGTTGATCATTTCCAATGCGTTGAAACGCTATGTTTTAAACGTGCTGGAATATGACATGGGGTTGCTTGCGACAGAAAGTGATTTTTTTGAAATTTATGAATGTGAAATCAATCATCGGCTGGTGTTGAATTTGGAAGGATGTCCTCCGTTTAACTTTACATACAAAGCCGACCGCATCGACAAGATTAACGGAACCGGACCTCTTCGCATGATTGACTATAAAACCGGAAAAGATGAAACCTCAGTTTCTTGCGTCGGCGACCTCTTCAAGCCCGATAAAAGAAAAGTGCTTGCCATATTCCAGTTGCTCATCTATTGCAACGCCTATCGGCAAGAGCACCCCGAAGAACTGATTATCAAACCCATTGTGTATAAAATAAGAGACATGAAAACATCAAGAGTTAACATTAATAAAAAAGAAATTGAAGATTTCATGGAAGTTAACGATGAGTTCATACAGGAGATGAAAACGTTATTAAACAATTTTTTCGATCCTCAATTGTCATTCAATCAATGTTCCGAAGGGTCAGAGGTATGCTCTTACTGCAAATTTGTGGAATTTTGTCGAAGATAATACCGTGTTTTTTCATGCTTTTGAAATAAAAATTGTACCTTTGCACTGCTTTTAAGTTTCCGTGTGATGGGAAATTAAGGCAAACTTAATTTTTAGTAACACATTTAATTTTTTAAAATGAAAACGTTTCAATTAAACGCAGAACCAAGAACCGATCTTGGAAAGAAAGCCTCAAAGGCAATTCGCAACGAAAACAAAATTCCGGTAGTGCTCAGTGGTGGCAAGGTTATCCAATTTGAGAAAAACGACAAGGGTGAGTGGAGCTACAACGGTACTCTCGAAGCCGGAGAAAAAGCTGTGATGACAACAGCATCGGGCAAAGGCGTTATCACAACCGACCTTGTGGTAAACTTTGGCGATGTGCGCAAACTCATCTACACTCCCGAAGTTTTTGTTGTAGAACTCACTTATAATGGCAAAACTCACAAGGCCGTTCTTAAAGATATTCAATTCCACCCCGTTAACGACAGCATTCTTCACATCGACTTCCTTGAAGTGAACGAAACAAAACCCGTTGTTGTTGAAATTCCTGTACATGTAAAAGGACATGCTGCCGGTGTGAAAGCCGGTGGTAAGCTCTATTTCAACCTCAAGCGAGTTAAGGTAAAAGGCATCTATACCAAGTTGCCCGAAGATATTGTTGTTGATGTTACAGAACTCAAGATTGGTAATTCCATTAAGGTGGCCAACCTCAAGTTTGATGACTTTGAACTTGTGAGCGCAAAAGAGCTTGTGATTGTTGGAGTTCGCACAACTCGTGCCGCTGCCGATACCACAACCGAAGCAGAAGGGGGTGAAGAGGGCGAAGAAGCAACTCCTGCAACAGAATAATCAATTTGTTATAACATTTGATGAAGTATTTAATTGTCGGATTGGGCAACATTGGTGCAGAATATCAAGGAACCCGCCACAACATAGGATTTACAGTATTGGATGCCCTTGCAAAGGCGTCCAATATTGTTTTCAGCACGCAACGTTATGGCGATGTTGCTGAAATGCGGCTGAAAAATCAGCAATTAGTGCTGTTGAAACCGTCAACCTACATGAACTTGAGCGGTGATGCCGTGCGCTATTGGAAACAGAAAGAGAATATCGATTTGGATCACATTTTGGTTGTTGTCGATGACATCGCACTGCCTTTTGGCGCAATTCGTATGCGTGGAAAAGGTGCCGATGGCGGTCATAATGGGTTGAAAAATATCACTGCCGAATTGCAATCGAATGCCTATGCCAGGCTTCGTTTTGGCGTGGGCGATGATTTTCCCAAGGGCATGCAAGTTGACTATGTTTTAGGTTATCCCACTCCCGAAGAATTGGAGCAATTGCCGGCTCGGCTCAATGTGGCTATCGATGCCATCAAGGCTTTTTGCCTCTCGGGACTTAGCTTTGCGATGACCAATTACAATAACAAATGATGAAAGAAGTTAGGATTGACAAATGGCTTTGGGCAGTGAGAGTGTTCAAGACACGCTCGCAGGCAACCGATGCCTGTAAACTTGGCCGTGTGACCATAGACGGAATGAATGTGAAACCCTCGCGTGTGGTTAAGGTGGGCGACAAAATTTCGGTAAAAAAGTCTCCTATTACTTTCACTTTCGAGGTGCTTGCACTTCTTGATAATCGCATTGGAGCAAAACTTGTTCCCAATTATTTAAAGAACATAACAAGCAAAGAACAATATGAATTGCTCGAAATGGCTCGCATCAGTGGCTTTGTAAAACGTCAAAAAGGTCTTGGCCGCCCCACGAAGAAAGATGGACGGGAAATGAAAGAATTTACCGAAGATGCTTTCTTTGGCTTTGACGATTGGGACGATGAAAACCCATTGTGGACTGAAGAAGACGAGGAAAAACTCGTGAACAAGCAATAGCCCCTGCTGCCCATTGAAACTTCTAAGAAACAGAAACAATAAACTTTTTAATTACTATTTATGCTATCATTAGAAAAACTTTTTGGATTTGATCCTCATTCAATGAATGTGAAGACCGAAATTGTGGCAGGATTGACAACATTTCTCACAATGAGTTATATTTTAGCGGTAAATCCTTCGATTCTTCACGAAACCGGAATGGAAAAAGGAGCAGTGTTCACTGTAACGGCGATTGTTTCCATTATTGCCACGCTGGTCATGGCTTTTTATGCTAAATTGCCTTTTGGATTGGCTCCGGGAATGGGGCTTAATGCCTTTTTTACCTACACCATTTGTTTGACCATGGGCTACAACTGGCAATTTGCTCTCACAGCCGTGTTTATCGAAGGTCTTATATTTATCTTGCTCACAGTAACTCACTTGCGAGAGCAAATTGTGAAAGCGATTCCGGCGTCGCTAAGGAATGCCATTGCTGCCGGCATTGGCTTGTATATTGCTTTTATCGGATTGAAAAGCGGAGGAATAATTGTGAGCAATGATGCCACGTTTGTATCTTTGGGCAACATTACCGGTGGCACGGGATTGCTTGCGGCGATTGGTATTCTCATCACCGGAGTTTTGGTCATTAAAAATGTGATGGGAGCCATGTTAATAGGAATTTTGGTTACAACGGGCATAGGTATTTTCATGGGATTAACTCATTATCAAGGCATCTTTAGCATGCCTCCTTCGATGAGTTCGCTCTTCTTGCAATTGGAGACCGATCCTAATGTCATTTTCTCTATCGACATGCTTGTTGTGGTGTTCACGTTCCTTTTTATCGACATCTTTGACACGCTTGGCACGCTGGTGAGTGTTGAGTCGAAGGCAGGAATGATAAGTGCAGACGGCAAAGTAAAACGCCTCAACGAAGCATTCATGGCCGATGCCATTGGCACAACGGCCGGTGCGCTGTGCGGATCGAGCACTGTTACAACTTATGTTGAAAGCGCAGCCGGTGTTGCCCAAGGAGGACGTTCGGGATTGACAGCATTCGTCATCGCACTTGGTTTCATCGTGTCGTTGCTTTTTGCTCCGTTGTTCACGTCAATTCCCGGAGCTGCCACATGTCCGGTGCTTGTGATTGTGGGCTTATTCATGATTTCTTCGATTAAGCAAATTGATTTGTCCGACTACTCTGAGTCAATTCCGTGTTTCATCTGTATTGTGATGATACCGCTCTCTTATAGCATCAGCGATGGTATTTTGTTGAGTCTTATCACCTATGTGGTTTTGAACCTCGTTTGTGGAAATTTCAAGAAGCTCACTCCCACAATGTATATTTTGGCTGTTTTATTTGTTTTGAAATATATTTTCATCTGAGCGACTTACGCTTGATAAATCGAAATGGGATTTTGAAACATCGTCAAAATCCCGTTTTAATTTTTTATCCCAATCGGCCATTACCCGCACTGATTTTGTTTGAATGTTGAACAAATTGAAGACGTAGGGGGGGTACGTCAAGAAAAAAAACGGCAACCAAGATGTCGACATGCAGACGAAAGCAGGATGGAAGCAACGCGATGAACCGATAATTGTAAACCTTAGCGGTCTAATGACCGATTTGGGTTTATGACCTCATTTTGTCATCATCGGTTTATTTTGAAAATAGTGCCTTCAACAAGCGAACAATACACATCGCCGGTCGAAGCGTCGACTTCAAAGCCGTTAACCTCGCTGCTGCCCATGCTGTAATTCACTACCACTTCATGGGTGTGAGCATTCACAATAACCAACTGTCCGCGTCTGCTACCTGTGTAAATGTAGCCTTGATGTTCAAGAACAATGCACGGTGCATGTTCATAGCCCATTCCAAGTTCAACCGTCCAAAGCAACTTGTACTTATTGCCTTGGGCACTCATGGCAACGAGCGTTCCGTCCATCGTTTTGGCATAGGCGACTTGGCTGTCTTCACTCACTCCAAGGCTCTCCCTCACTCTGTTTTTGTTTTTCTCTCTCCACATGGTTTCTCCATTGGTAATGTCTATGGCTGTCGTAACCCTATCGGGTGCCACAATGATTACTTTGTCGTCAACAACCACAGGAACCACATTGCCGGGGCTTAATAAATTTTGCTTAACCCCATTGCTCCATGCCCAATTGAGTTTCCCTGTTTTTTTGTTTAACGCCCTTAAACGAGTATCCCAAGCACCAAAATAGATATTCTCTCCTTTAATGACAGGTGCAGCTTGGCAATAGTTTTCAATGTTGTCGTAGGACCACAGCATTTTGTGAGCATTGATGTCCCAAGCCTGGAAAGTCTTGTAGCCTCCTTGATACAACACTCCTTGCTCTATCACGCCATCGGCTACGTAGGGACCTGCGGAATGATGTTCGTAGACGACTTTTCCATCTTGTTTATTCAACCATATCAATCGTTTGTCGGCAGTGGGAAGAATAATGTATTTGTTGCTCACAGCCGGACGTGAAAACAGCATGGCATTTGTTTTGTATTGCCATATTACATCCTTTTTCGTCTTACTAATTGCTTTTACATATCCAAGCGAATTGCCCCAATAGAGATTATCCTTGTCAATCCCAATTCTTGTGAAAACAGAGGCATTGTCGGCATAAATTTTCGATACATTAAAACCTTGTTTTATTGTATTTTGAGCCAAAGGAAAAGCAATGTCGAAGAAATTGGTGTTTATTTTATAGGCAAACTTTACTGTGGGAATATGGCTCCCTATTTTTTTGTCGTAAACATGAATTCGGCTGTTATGCAAATCAATATTGAGCACGGTGTATCCGTAGTTTTTCTCTCCCATGTCTAACGCTCTGACAATAACTCCGTTAATTCCACAAGTTTCATAAAGTCGCCATTTGTGATAATGTCCGCATTGATGAGTAATCACAGGATATTTTTTGAGAACTGCAACATAATCCATGTAATTGTCCAAGTCGTCGAGCAATGGATAATGATTAACGCTGAGTACCTTCATTCCCGGTTTAACCATGCTCTTCAATGTCTCATCAAGCCAAATCAAATCTTCTTGCCTAATGTGTCCATCTCCCATTTTTATGTATGGTCCGCAGTTCATGCCAATCACGACAAGCGAATCGAGTGTGAATGCAAATTTGTCTGCTCCCCACAAGTCGTTAAAGGTTTTGCAAGCACTTTGGCTCCAGTTATTCTCATGATTACCGGGAATGACATATAGCGGTTTTGTGATGCCGTCTAAAATGAGCTTCACATTCAACAATTGGTCATCGTTTCCTTCGTTGCTCAAATCGCCCGTTACCAATACTGCATCGGCATCACTTCCATTGATTTCGACGACAGCTTTTTTCAACTGCTCTTCATTGGCATTGCCGGGAGTGACATGCACATCGCTGAGAATGGCAATTTTTTGTCCCGATGAAGTAAAAGCAAATGAGATTAGAATGAGTGAAAGAAGGAGAAGGATTTTTTTCATATCTGTAAAACTGTTAATATTGTTCCACAAAGATACTCGCTTGGTGTGAATACATGAGCACATGCCATTAAAAAAAGTTGACCATGCGCACAAACGTGATTGGTCAACTCATTAGTTTCATGACAACATGGTGTGTGCAACCACAAAGGTTGTCGGGAGCTATCCCTTTACATGTTTTTAATGTCTTTTATGTCAATCAGCTTGTTCACTATTGCATAGATGGTTAGCCCTGCCGGTGAATGAATTTGCAACTTGTGGCTAATGTTGCGACGATGAGTGATTACTGTGTGGATTGAAAGGCACAACTCTTCGGCAATCTCTTTGTTGGTTAGTCCTTTAACTATGCACACAACAATCTCTTTTTCTCTAAAACTAAGCGTTTCTTGCGGTTCTTCGACTTTCTGTTCTTTTCTTTCAAGCACATTTTGCAACTTCTCGGCAATCACTTCGCTTGTGTCGAAAATTGAAAAATTTTCGTCATACTCTGCAAGCGTGTTTTCATCGAGCACAGTGCTCCGCAGAGCGATGTATTTGGTCCTGCTTTTCTTGTTTTCTTCTTTAAACCCCTTGATGTCAAACAAACCGTCAAACAAGGGGTTGACGATAACAATGTCGGGGTCTTGCATGAACACATAGTTGCGCAAAGACTCTTGGGTCTTTACATTGTAGGTCGTAGCCACAATCCCCGGTAAATGGCTGATGACCGTAACTATGCCGTTTCTGATAATGACAGAATTGTCGGCGACAACAACTTTGATGGTAGACGTATCATTATTTTTCATCTTTCAAACTCTTTTCTAAAAGGGCGACTGCCGGTACAAAAAGGCAATCTTCCACCCTGCGATGAGAGGCGAGATCCTGCTCACAGTTGAAGATGTCGAATAAAACAGCATTGAGTAAATTGTTGTTGGCACTCTCTGAATAATATTTAATGATAATATTCTTCAGTTCTGCCAATCGCTCGTCGATTTGAGAATGGTGACGAGCAAATTTTGATATTGAATATTTTTCGGTCTTTTGACCGTTAAGCAGTTTTTTGACGTAACCAAATATTGTGTGGTTTTCTTCTTCCATGTGGTTCTCAACCTCTTTAACCAGTTGGTCAAAGAACTGGATAATCAGGAATGCAACCTTGTTGTCGCCAGAAGAACAATCGATGGCTTCAAGCAGCTCTCGGCGCATACGCGGCAAGCTAAAATCGAGAAAATAAGAATGGGCGTTTTTCAAATAAATCATCAGCGACTCCAAAGAGAACTCCGGCAAGTCGTCGGTGCTGTACGACGTTTGGTTGCTACTGATGAAATTAGCCACTGCCAAGAATGTCTTGCAATCGACATTGTGAAGATTACAAACCTCTTGAACACTCTTTTCTCCGAAACCAAGTGAAATTTCAAAACGACTCATGACCATTAAAAGCATAAAATTGTCGCTAATGAGGTCGCTGAGTCGATTTGAAGGCAAATATTTTTCTTCTATTGACATGAACTGTGATGTTTTTATTGCAAAATAAACCAAAATAATGTAATTGTGCAATCCCTATTATTGGGTATTTTCAAAAATCGGGTATCACTACTTTTTGCTAATTTTTGATTTTCAAGTAATCAGGCATAACTGTGCATGCCGCCTAAAAGGAAATTTACACCAAAATAGGTGATAAGTACACTCAAAAACGCAATGATGGCATAAATGTGGAAAAACATGGGTTTGGAGAATTTGGGCAATGACCCCACATGCAGCGGTAGTGCATATATCACGAGCGTGATCAATGCCCAAACTTCCTTGGGATCCCAGCTCCAATAGGTGCCCCAGCTCACATTGGCCCACACTGCACCGACAAACACGCCGGCCGCCAGCAAAAACACGGCCGGATAAAGCATGATTTGCCCTATCACATGCAAGCGTTTCGTCTGCTCGGCATTTTTTCGCAATGCCACAGCCGCAATCCCGTTTAGCATGATGAAGGCCAACAAGGAATAGGCAATCATGATTACGACCACATGCACGCTCAACAAGGGCGATTGAAGCACCGGCATGAGCTGTGTGAGTTGCGGATTGCCGTTGCCAAATGACGAAACCATGAGGGTTAGTCCTGCAATTAATGTCCCAAAAGCCAATATCATTGAAAATCTCCTTTGCAACAGCAAAGCAAGAAGCACGGCCGACCACGACATGAACTCCATGGTTTCCGGGCCATTGCTCAGTGGCAAGTGTCTGCTAATCCACCATCGAAGCCCAATAAGGAGCGTTAAATAGAGAAACATCAACACCAGCAAAGCATTAATCCCGATAACTGTACTTTTATTTATCAGTTTTTTTGTCGCAATTCGTCTGACCATAAAAAAGAACAATATCATGCCAATGACAACAAGTGTCATGCCCAATGGCTTGGAGAAATAAAGAGAATTGTAGAGTTTTTCTGCTTTAAACCGACTTGTGCTCGGCAAGAGTTTTCCTCCTTCTTTTATTTGATACTCTTTGAATTTTATCAAAAAATCGGCGGCTCCATGCATATCGTTTTTAGCGACAAGTTCATTCAAAAAATTCAAACCTTGACTGATGAAAATCAATTTATTTTCGTCGATATTGAGCGGAATGTCGTTGCTCACCGGTGTAAACCATTGCAACTCTCCGTTGATGTTCAAAGGAAAAATTCTGGTTAATTCGCCCATGGCCATCATCGATGCCAGCTCATATTTTTCGTCGGCTTCGCGAATGTCTTTGGCATTGGCAACATCGTTACCTTGCATGATTTGCGAAAGAAGACCTTCAAGCTTATACTCATTTTGAGTGCTCACAAAATCTTGAAACGAAGCATAATCGTCACGAATGCCAAGTGTGTTTTGTACACTTGCTTTTACTTTGATCATTGGTGCATCTTTCCAATCTTCGAAGTAAAAAATCCAGCCCGAAACCACTTGTGTTGCAGAATAGCCGTTGAACGAATTGCTGCCATACATCTTCATGGTGAAATCGCGGGCAAATGTTTCAAAAGGACACATTCGATCGTTATACAAGATATAGGTGTCACCAAGTTTTTCGGCAAGCTCTTGGGGTAATACACGCAAGTGTGCAACCTCTGTTTGGCTCGAAGCCGTGAAAGAACAAAACAGCAAGGCTACTGCCGTTGCACTCTGTTTTAACAGTGATGAGCGCAACAGTTGTCTAAAATGACCTCGTTTTTCAAACAAGACAAGAATTGAGGAAATTATCAAAAGGAAGTAGCCGGTGTAGGAAATGCCGATGCCCCACGGATCATACTGAACCGAGAACACCGTTCCATTTCCTTCGGGATCATAACCTGATTGGAAAAAACGATACCCTTGATGAGAGAACACTTTATTCATCGACACTTGCCCTTGCACAACCGCTCTGTCTTTGTCTATTACCTTGATTTTACTGATAAAATCCATGGGTGCCCGAGTGCCGGCATAGTATTGAATGTTGAAATCGGTCAATTCTACATCAAACGGCAACTTTTCGATCGCATTGCCGTCGGTTGTGAAGGCGTTCACTTGTTCTTGCCGCATCAAGCTCATTTTGCCATGCAATGAAAACAGCCACGTTACCCCTGCTCCCAACAAAATTAATAAAAGAGAAATGTGCAACAAGAAAACGGCACTTCGTTTAAACAACTTGCGATTGAACAAATGAATACATGCCATAATTGCAATGAAAAGCCAAAGCGTGGCGAAAACCCATGAGTGATATATCATTTTTTTTGCAACATCGGCACCATTTACTTTCTCAATGACGGTTGCCACCGACAAAACAATCAACATCAAAACAAGGCTTCCAAAAGAAAGACGTTTGATAAACTTCATTGTACACTATTGTTTGTGAAACAATAAGGCATTGGAATGAAAAAATCATTCTATGCCTTATCGTAGGTCGACAGACTATAATTGTCGTACATTTGTACGTTGGTTAATAATTCGATAATTTATAACTTTGATATAGGTATGGACAAAGACCGATTAATTGGTGGCTCATGAAGCCGGGTTCAACGTTCAGTCCCCATGCCTTTACATCTGAAATCTGGATAG
>JBGYAB010000027.1:0-2744 GCA_041815985.1 Sodaliphilus sp.
AGCTTTTTGCAATGTAAAAAAAATTGAAAAGAAGGTTTTTCAAGAGTCGGGGTGAAAGAGCTAAGGAGTTGAAAGGTGTTGAAGGTGTTAAGACAGCAGGTTTCCTGCTTACAACTTATTTCCTAACCTCTTAATACTTAATACTTAACTAAAAGTGGCTTCGTCGATGCCGCATGCGTTGCAAATGTGATTGAGCAACGCAAGTTCACGTTTTTCTATCACCTCGTCAGCATCAATCACTTCTACAAGAAGTTTGGCCACTGCTCTTTTCTGCTCTTCATTCATTGATTTAATTACATGAATGGCATATTGGGGTTCGAGTGCACGGCCTGTCTCAAAAGTATCCTTATTAATATTAAAGCGAATGTGAATGTCGTTACCCACCACCAGCTCTTCGTAGGAAATTTTCTTATCGGCGTTGGCCATTTCAATGAGCAAACTTACAATGGCCGCCTTTTCGTACACATTGAACATTTCGGTCATCATATCACTCTCCATGATCATCGGTTTTTACCATGTCTTTTTCCTTTTGAATAGGAAGCGGCATATCGGTTTTATATTCACCAACTTCATAAATCGAAGCAAATTGTCCCCAAACAAGGTCGCTTGCATAGCTGGGAGCTGATTGCAGAGGCACATATAAAGTGCAGTGTTTCAAGTCTACACGTTGAAAAGTCAAAGAATCTGTCACAAGAGGCATAGGCACTTGACAAAGCAAAGTTTTCAGCCCCACACAGCCTGCAAAAGCATTGCGCCCGATTTTTTTTACTGTTTTAGGTATCAACAAGGAGGTGAGCAATTTGCAATCGGCAAACGCTTCATCGTCAATGCCCACTACCGCATAATTGACACCTTTATAGGTGATTGTGTCGGGTATTTTGATTGTTCCCACATAAGGATTAATGTCGCTTTGCGCCACCATCACCCCTCCATCGCAAAATTCATAGTGCAACCCATCGCGCCTAAAACTCGAATCGCACGAACAACAAGCAAACAACAAGCCAAAAACAGCAAAAAATAACGTTAATGCAGACTTCATTGAAAAGAATAAGATTGATATCAAGCACAAAAATACAGAATTACGGTCAATAAAAAAAGATTGAATGAGAAGAAATTGCTCAAAAATAAAGGCACCGCCCCTTCAAGAGGTCGATACCTTTAGTTTTCATGGTAAATCAAGGTTGTGTGTTTTGTGGTTTCAATCCAAAGTGTATGGTTCTGTTTTTCTTTCTCAACAGTGCAAAATTAAAGCGTAATTCGGCAAGAATTACGCCCACAATATTTAACAAAATTAAACTCTGCAATAATCCTCAATCGGTCTTCAGACCGCTAAGGTTTACATTTTTCGGCTCATTGTGTTGCTGTTTCCTACTTTCATACGCTCGCCGGCATCTTGCAACCGCTTTTCTTTCAAAAAAGAGATTACAAGAGCAGATGCATGAGCAGTGCAATCCTTGTCGGTCAAGCACTTCGCCAATCGTTCATAACCTTCAAGCATTGCTCGACGTTCTACCCCGTCGGGCAACAATCGGCTCAAATGCGCATCAACAGCATCGGCAGTGCAAAAATGGAGCAACAACTCCGGTATCACTTCGTCGTCGGTTATCAAGTTGGGCAATGTCACATACTTACCATGCAACAAGCGACGATAAAAATGATAGATGCGCTTGCTGCCATTCATGCGATAGCAGGCAACTTGCGGAGTACGCAAAATGGCGGCTTCGAGCGTGGCAGTTCCGCTGGTGACAACAGCAACACGCGCATGATGCACCAATTCAAACGACTTGCCATGCAACACAGGCAATTCCACACCCAATGGTGCAAGCACCTTGCGATAAAGACTGTCGTCGACGCCGGGCGCACCTGCAATCACAGCCTGGCAGTGGGCATCGTGCCGAAGTGCCGCCTCGACCATTGTGGGTAAATTGTCACGTATTTCCTTGCAACGAGACCCGGGGACAAGAGCAATAATCTGCTTTTGAGGATCGAGGGCCTGAACTCGGGCAAAATCGGCAAACTCACTAAAACCTCGGGCAGCTTCGGCAATTTCCTTTACTGTGGGATTACCCACATAGTCTACCTCAAAGTTGTGCCCACGATAGAATTCGACTTCAAACGGCAAAATGGAAAACAAACGTGAAACATACTTTTTAATGGCTTTAACCCGATATTCTTTCCATGCCCACACCTTGGGCGAGATGAAGTAAAACACCGGAATGCCTTGCTTGAAGGCGTATTCTGCCATTTTAAGGTTAAAAGACGGATAGTCGATCAAAATCAATGCATCGGGGTTGAAAGCAAGCATAGCCCGTTTAGCATCTCTCATAAAACCAAGAATGCTACCCAAGTGCTTTATCACCTCGATAAATCCCATGAATGCCATGTCGCGATAGTGAATGAGTGGTGCAACACCTGCCGCCACGGCCATCATGTCGCCTCCCAAAAAACAAAATTGCGCCTCAGCGTCTTGTGCTCTAAGGTCGCCAATGAGTTGCGCTCCATGAATGTCGCCACTCGCCTCGCCTGCAATCATAAAATACTTCATAATTGCAAAAGTAATAAAAAAGCTTCTGTAAAAAAATTGCCCGACACATTTTGCGCCGGCGTAAATTCAATTAGCAAATGCAACTATTAGTGAAATATTAAAGAAATGATTTTATCGGACAAAGGAAGAGAAAAAAATCTCTATCCTTTGTTCCGAAAGGATAAAATCTCTATCTTGGCCTTCGTCCAAAAAAGTTGCG
>JBGYAB010000028.1:0-10025 GCA_041815985.1 Sodaliphilus sp.
GAGATAGCCGATTTTATTATGTTATATTTTGTTATCTAACTCATTCTTTTTCAAAGCCTTATCGTGTTTGTTTTATGACACAATTCCTGTTGGATTTAGGGCGAAAGTTTCACAAACCACAAAAATTTAACGGACTATTGATATTTTTGATATTGGGTAATATGGAGAAATCAATTTCTGTGAAATTATTAGTATGAAGAGCTATTTCTTTCAGTTTTTTGTTGTTAGATAAATCTATTTTGTTGATTTTGAGTTCTGAACAATAAAGAACTTCAAGCTCAGAACAGTCTTTTACATTTACGTTTTTGATTCCTGATGCACTGCAATTCAACCATTTCAATGCATTTTTATTGGATAAATCCAATGTATCTATGAATGTATTGCAGCAAGAAAATTCTTCAAGCAGTTTATTGGCAGAGAGATCTATTTTTTTGATAGGATTGTCTGAAACATAACATTTGCGGAGATTCTTAAGTCCTGACAAATCAACAATGTTCAATTTGTTGGCATGACATAAGAGTTTTTGTAACTCCGGTAGTTCACCAAGAGTAAGCGTTTCGAGTTTGTTTCCATAGCAGAATACGTTTTTCAGTTTTTTATTGTTACTTAAATCAAGAGTTTTCAGTTGGTTGAAAATGACTTGCATCGTGTCGATGGTTGTACATTCCGAAATATTTACGGTCGTTAAGTCGTTTTCATTGCAGGCAAAAAAAGTGACATCTCCATGAATTACAATCTCGCTTGATGTTAGAGTATAAACTCCATAACCTTTTTTCCCTGGTTCTTTAACTCCTTCGATGGCAATGTCTCCTTTTGCTTTCAAATTCATTTCGATTCGTTGACCGGCCTGACGAGCTGTCGTCATCGTGATTTTTCCTGTTGCTTGCACACTGTTTGTCCACAACAATGAGATGAGGACAAATAAAAAAAGTAGAAGTTTTTTCATATTGGTTTAATTTAAAAAAATAGAAGTTATTTTGACTTATTGCAAATTTAATTGATTTACAACTGTGAAAACAAAAGAAAACGCATGTTGTTTCTTTCATTTTCATAATTTGCAACAAAAAAGCATTAGCGCATGTTTTTCTGTTCTCTTGCTATTTTTTGGTAAATAGAGGGTGTGATACCCGTGAGGTTTTTAAACGCACGGTTGAATGTCGACGGAATTTCATAACCCACGCTCTCGCCAATGGCTTGAAGCGTGTAGTTGCCAAAGTTGGCAGTATCTGCCATTCGGCGACATGCTTCGCGCGGTATTCATTGATAAAGGTTCTTACGTTTTTGTTGACCTTTGTGCGTATTGCTTTCGACACGTAGGTGGTGTTGGAACCAACCAATGCCGTGAGTTGTGGCAGACCAAATGCCGGATTGCAATATTCTTGTGTGTTCTCCATTACATAGATGATGCGGTTGAACAGGTCTTCGAAGTCTTCGATTTCGGTTTTAAGGTCTTCGTCTTCATCATCGAGTGTTTGTACCGTTTGCCTTTGGTGTTTTTCGATTTCATGTTGTGCAATACCGCCTTGCTTTGCCAGTTCTTGCCGATATTGTTTTTCCATGTCGAGCAAATCGCGGTTGCGATCAAATACTGCCCTATAAGCCAAATACAGCTTTTGCTTTTGTCGGTGTTGCCACAGCAGGGCACAAACAATGAGCACCAACAAGAGTGCACCTGCCATGAACAGATTTTTTTGCCAGAGCACTGTGGAGGAGAGATTTTTGATTTCACGTCCTTTTTCATTTTTCTCAAACTGTTCATAGGTGCTTCGAATGAGCATATATTCCCGGCTGTTCATTAGCGAGTCCGAAAGTCTGAAGTAGCGGTCTTGACACGAGAGCATTTTTTCTGCACCGCCAAGATGGGCATAGATGTTCATGAGCGACCGTAGGCATTTTTCCTGAATCCACACATTGTTCACTCGTTTCGATATTTCTTCGGCCTTTTGTGTGTAGTGGAGTGCTGTTTTCCATTGTCCCAACGCTTCATAGCATTCGCCTAAGTCCTTGTAGGTCTCCTCAATTTTTTTGTCATTGTGCAACAGTCGGTGTGAGTTAAGTGTTTGTTTTAAGTGCCATGCAGCTTCATTCCAATTTCTTTTGCGCATGGCTATGCTGCCTTTCAGGTAGTTGAGGTGCATCATGTCTAACCGCAATTCAGGATTGGTGGCAGTGGAATTTTTTGACACTTCGTTTTCTGCTTCTTTGGTGCGACCTAACTTGATGAGGCACAGACAACGATTATTGGTAAAGATTTTTTGCATCTCTGCATGTTTCAAGGTTCGGCTTTTTTTGTAGCCCTGTGTGAAATATTCGAGTGCTCCCAAATAGTCGTTGAAGTAGAAGTGTATGGCACCGGTGTTGCACAGTGCACGCAGATACAGGTCGCCCACAGCCTGCGAGTCGTGCTCACTGTCGGTGATGAATCGGAGATAGAGTTGAAGTGATTTATTGTAGTTGCCGTGGTCAAATTCCTGTTTGGCTTCGTGAAAAACGGCGAGGTTCTCTTTTTGTACATCTTCGTGTGCCGTATTATCGGCACAAGCACCTGTCAAAAACATGAATGTGAAAAGCAATGCGGCTTGCCTCACCAATTTTAGCCCGAAAATATATATCTTCTCACACGCCATAGTAAACAACGACACACGGCCGGGGGAGTGATGCTGAAATTCCGGCAAGATTCGTCAATACAAAATTACGAATTATTTCCGACTTATTAAACATTGTTGAGTGTACAAGCTTGTTTATCGCTCGGTATTAGATATATGTAAGATTATGTATGTCGTCATTCGTTTGACTTTCGTTATTCAGTATTGTTTTTGTGGGGTTAGAATTTATTTTTTTGCTGTTGTTTTTGCACATATTGCCACACTTTAACCGGGAGCAATTCTTTGTTGTTGCCGGTTCCCACGCCTCGGTATCTTCCCTTGGCAGCTTCGAAACTCACTTGCACCGGACACCAAAACATTTTACCATCAATGCTTGGCATAAGTTTCGACATGAACCAGTTATCTAAAAACTCTGCTTGAAAAATTTTATGCTCTGTGCAGTCTTTACAGAAATGGGCAACAGCCGATTGATAAGATTCATTCATGCATGCTGTCAGGGTGTCTGTTCTGTTGGATATGCGTTGTTCTCTGTAGTGGTAGAACAGGGTGAACTCAACCCCCATTGCCCGAAACTCTGCTTCATCGTCTATTTCAGAACCCCAAAAAACTTGTAAATTTGTCGGAGAATAAAGGGCTACGTCGGTCAGGTATATTTCATGGTCTTGGTCTTTTTCCAATAATACCTCAATCTTTCGTTCTTCAAACAGTGGAATGGGTTGTGTTGTTTGCGCCATGACCACAAGAGTTGCATTCAACAATGTGAACATGAGGACTGTTATCGTTATCTTTTTTCTCATATTTTTGTTTTGAAGAGTAGAAAAAAGTATCCCGTTTTGCTGTTAAGCCGGAATACTTGATGAAAAGTACGTTTTTATCTCTTTAAATAAATGTCGACATAGTTACACACATCGGCATTAGTCATTGCTTGCAGTCGCCAATAGCGTCGTTTGCCCGTACGCACAAAGTTTTGTGGCCCATTCCATGTAAATTCCTCGCCGTTGTTGAGATGATAGACTTTTGCGGCAATCACTCCCTCGAAAATCAAATTGTCGGCATCTTGAATGATGATGGTTCCATTTATTTTCAAATAGTCTTCGGGATATTCTTTCGACAATTGCTGCCCTTTGCACGAATAGAGGTTATCACCTATTTTTTTTATTTCGCATGTGCCAAAATAGTCCCATGAAATCCATTGCAGGCTCAACATGTGTTTGCCCACTACAATTCGCTCGACAGGCGTGAGCTTTTGAGTCGTTTGCACGGTGGAGTGTTTCTTTTTTGTATGCTTTCTCCTTGCCTCAGCCGGTGTAGCAACAATGAACAAGGCAAGCATGATGAGCAAAATTTTTACGATTTTATTCATAATGTAGGATTTTAGTTATTAATTAGACTATTAAACGGGATTGAGGTTTAATGATGAAACACATTTTTTGAATAAACTTTTTTCTTTGAAAAGAAAGGCATTAAACCTCAATCGCATATAGAAAGAAAGTGAGAGAGATTGCTTATTACTTTGTGAGTTCAGACGACTCATTTTTTGCTCCACACCTCTTTCACTTTCTTGCCAATGCTTCGTTCATGCCACTGTGAACAAATGGCACACTATACTACTACGTTTACAATTTTGTTGGGTACAACGATTACTTTTTTCGGTGCACCGCCCGAGAGCCACTTTTGTGCTTTTTCATCGCTTAGAGCCAAGCGTTGCACTTCGTCTTTGTCGGTTCCGGCAGGCACTTCTACATGATAGCGTGGTTTGCCGTTGAAGAGCACAGTGTATTTCACTATCGATTCTTTGAGATACTCCTCGTTGAAGATTGGCCATGTTGCATCGCACACGCTGGTGTTGTGTCCAAGGGCATTGTGCCACAATTCTTCGCAAATGTGCGGAGCAAATGGTGCCAGCACCACAATGAGTTGCTCATAGATGTCTTTGCTGTTGCACTGCTGTGTGTAAAGTTCGTTGGCACAAATCATGAATGCCGCAACGCTGGTGTTGTAGCTCAGCACTTCAACGTCTTGCGTAACTTTCTTAATGAGCTTGTGCAGTGTTTTGAGGTTGTCGGCAGTAGGTTTGCCGTCGGTCAAGCGCAACGTGTCGCCATTCCACACGAGGTTCCACAGTTTTTTCAAGAATCGGTTCACGCCATCGATGCCGTTGGTGTCCCATGGCTTGCTGGCCTCAACCGGGCCGAGAAACATTTCGTAGAGACGCAGTGTGTCGGCCCCATAGCGTTCTACAATGTCATCGGGATTAACAACATTGAACATCGATTTGCTCATTTTTTCGATTGCCCAGCCACAAATGTATTTTCCGTTTTCGAGCACAAACTCGGCGTCGGCAAATTCGGGTCGCCAAGCCTTGAACTTGTCGATGTCGAGCACATCGTTGCTCACGATGTTCACATCGACATGAATGGGTGTTACGTCGTGCCCGTCTTTGAGGTTGAGCGAAACAAATGTGTTGGTGTCCTTAATGCGATACACAAAGTTGCTCCGTCCTTGAATCATGCCTTGGTTGAAGAGTCTTTTGTAAGGTTCAGGTTCACACACATAGCCGTAGTCATAGAGAAATTTATTCCAAAATCTACTGTAAATCAAATGCCCGGTAGCATGCTCGGTTCCACCCACATACAAGTCGACTTGTCGCCAGTATTCATTGGCTTCTTTGCCCACGAGAGCCTTTGAATTTTTTGAATCCATGTAGCGCAGGTAGTAGGCACTTGAACCGGCAAAGCCCGGCATGGTGTTCAATTCAAACCGATGCCCCTTGCTGTCGACCCAGTTTTTAGCTCGTCCGAGTGGTGGCTCGCCACTTTCGGTGGGCAGGAATTTATCAACTTCGGGCAATTGCAGTGGAAGTTCGCTCTCGTCGAGGGCTTGTGGTTGTCCATCTTCATCATAATAGATGGGGAACGGTTCTCCCCAATAGCGTTGACGACTGAAAATGGCGTCGCGCAGACGATAATTTACTTTCACCTTGCCAATGCCGGTATCTTCGATAAATTTTTTGGTTTTGGCGATAGCTTCTGTCACTTGGCAACCATTGAGTTGCAACTTGTCGTTGCCGGAGTTGATCATGATGCCGTCTTTGGCATCGAAACTTTCTTGGCTCACATCGGCACCCTCGATGAGTGGAATGATGGGCAGATCGAAGTGTTTGGCAAAGGCATAGTCGCGACTATCGTGGGCCGGAACGGCCATGATAGCACCTGTTCCATAGCCTGCCAGCACATAGTCGCTGATGTAAATGGGAATGTTTTTGCCGGTGATGGGGTTTATGGCATAGCTACCGGTGAACACGCCCGAAACCTTTTTGTCGATCATGCGTTCACGTTCGGTTTTGTGTTTTACCTCATCAAGATAGGCTTGAACGGCTTGTTTTTGTTGGGCAGTGGTCACTGTTTCTACATATTGGCTTTCGGGTGCCATAACCATGAAGGTAACACCAAAGATGGTGTCGGCCCGGGTGGTGAAGATTTCGAGTTCAACATCGCTATCGGCCAACTTAAATCGCATTTCGGCACCCTCGCTACGCCCAATCCAATTGCGTTGCGTCTCTTTGATAGAGTCGGTCCAGTCTACTGTTTCCATGTCATTGAGCAGACGGGCAGCATAGGCCGAAACGCGCAAGCACCATTGGTTCATGAGTTTTTGAACAACAGGATAGCCGCCACGCAGGCTCACACCCTCGCTCACTTCGTCGTTGGCCAGCACTGTGCCCAGTTTGGGACACCAGTTTACCATGGTTTTGCCACGATAGGCAATGCGATAGTCCATGAGCACGTTTTCTTTTTCAACTTTTGAAAACTCATTCCATTGTTGTGCGGTAAATTGTGTGTCGTTGGTTGTGGCAGCATTGCAACCGGTATTGCCTTTTTGCTCAAAATGAGCGATGAGTTCTTCGATGGGACGTGCTTGGTCGAGCACGGTGTTGTAGTAGCTTTTGAACATCTTGATGAATGCCCATTGAGTCCACTTGTAGTAAGTAGGTTCGCAAGTGCGCACTTCTCGGTCCCAATCGTAACAGAAGCCTATTTTATCGAGTTGCTCGCGATAGCGTGCAATGTTTTTTTGAGTAGTAATTTCGGGGTGTTGCCCGGTTTGTATGGCATATTGCTCTGCCGGTAAGCCATAGGCATCGTAGCCCATAGGGTGCAACACGTTGAAGCCCTTCAATCGCTTGTAGCGTGCATAGATGTCGCTGGCGATGTAGCCCAGCGGATGCCCCACGTGCAGACCTGCACCCGATGGATAGGGAAACATGTCGAGCACATAGTACTTGGGCTTGCTGTTGTCGATTTCAACCTGATAGGTGCGATGGTCACGCCAATATTGCTGCCATTTTTGTTCAATTTCTTTATAATTGTAATCCATTATACATAATGATTTTATGGGTTTGCCTAAATGTGATTGCAAAGTTACGTTTTTTCGTTTACAATATGCCCATTTTAGCCTTGTAAACTCAAAACGACCATTCAAAAGTTGTGTTTTTTTGTTCTTGTTTGTCTGGTGAAAAGGAAAAATATTCAATGAAAAAAGCATCACGACATCTCGATTTTTGCCATGATTGAGATGGGTTAAAATCCTCTTTTTTAAGCATTGAAAGATTGAATTATAATAATCTATACAAATAAAAACAAATTTTTGTTAATAATAAAAAGAGTTAATGGAGCTGTTAAAATTGAATAATTCAATAAGTTCAAATAATTTTGTCCCCGATAATCAGGTAGGGCAGCTCGATTTCTTCGGTTGCCGTTTAAAAGGGAATCAGGTGAGAATCCTGAACAGGCGCGCTGCTGTATTTCCCACAACAGGTTATCTTACGATAAAAGAACCACTGTCGGCACTCGCCGATGGGAAGGTTGTGAGATAATGGGATAAGCCAGAATACCTGCCTATTATCGCTAAAATGTATTAGGCTTTCGCGCACAGAGCCATAACACAACAGAAACTCTATCTGCTTGCAGGCAATCGTTGTGCCTTGACGGGTCAGATAGCCGGAATTTTATGTATTCTTCCTTTATGTTCCATTTTTCTGTTGGAAATATCTCTTTTGCGCGCCGGCTTTGAAAAAAAAGTAAAACAAAACAAGCATTGTATGAAGAGAAGAGTACAATTCAGCCTCGTTTATCGAGACATGTGGCAGTCAACAGGGAAATACCAGCCACACAAAGAACAACTGGAGCAAGTGGCTCCGGCTATTATCGACATGGGTTGCTTTGCAAGAGTGGAAACCAATGGAGGAGCTTTTGAACAAGTGAACTTGATGGCTGGTGAAAATCCTAACGATGCTGTGAGGGCATTTTGCAAGCCATTTAACGAAGTGGGCATTAAAACCCACATGCTCGATCGAGGGTTGAACGCCTTGAGAATGTATCCGGTGCCCGACGATGTGCGCCAACTCATGTATAAAGTGAAGCATGCCCAAGGTGTGGATATTCCGCGCATCTTTTGCGGTTTGAATGACGTTCGCAACATCATTCCGAGCATCAAGTGGGCCAACGAAGCCGGCATGACTTCGCAAGCAACCTTGTGCATTACCAATTCACCCATTCACACCGAAGAATATTACAGCAATATTGCCGACCAACTCATCGAAGCCGGTGCCATGGAGATATGCTTGAAAGACATGGCAGGAATAGGGCAACCGGCATTGCTTGGAAAACTCACTAAATCAATCAAAACCAAGCACCCCGACATTGTTATCCAATATCATGGTCATTCCGGGCCAGGGCTTTCGATGGCTTCGATACTCGAAGTTTGCAACAATGGTGCCGACATCATCGACACTGCCATAGAGCCACTTAGCTGGGGCAAGGTGCACCCCGACGTGATTTCGGTGCAGAGTATGCTCAAAAATGCAGGTTTCGATGTTCCCGAAATAAACATGAATGCCTACATGCGGGCAAGATCGCTCACTCAGGAGTTTATCAACAGTTGGCTTGGTTTGTTTATCAACCGCACCAATTTGCGCCTTTCGTCGTTGTTGCTCACTTGCGGCTTGCCGGGTGGCATGATGGGCTCAATGATGGCCGACTTGGGAAGCATACGTCAAGTCATCAACAAAACACTGGTGAGCCAAGGCAAGCCCGAACTGTCAATGGACGAACTCACCATCAAGCTCTTCGAAGAGGTGGCTCATGTGTGGCCGCTCGTTGGCTATCCGCCATTGGTTACTCCATTCTCACAATACACCAAAAATATCGCTTTGATGAATTTGCTCACGCTCACGCAAGGCAAGGGACGGTTTGTGATGATGGACGATGCCATGTGGGGCATGATTTTGGGAAAAAGTGGCAAAGTGCCCGGAGAAATTGCTCCGGAACTGATGGAACTTGCCCGGCAAAAAGGCAAGGAATTCACCACCGCCGACCCTCACACGTTGTTGCCCAATCAGCTTGAAAATTTCAAAAAAGAAATGGACGAGAATAACTGGGACTATGGCAAAGACAATGAAGAACTCTTTGAACTGGCCATGCACCCCGAGCAATATCGTAGTTACAAGAATGGTACTGCCAAGAAAAATTTCCTTGCCGAAGTGCAAAAGGCCAAAGACCAAATGCACAGCAACACGCTCACAATTGACCAAATTAAAGAGCTTAAACGGGCTAAGGCCGATGCCATTGTTGCACCCATCTCGGGACAGGTGTTGTGGGAAATTAATGGAGAAAGCGCATGCTCTCCATGTATCGAACCCTTTGTGGGACAAGAATACAAGGAGGGAGATAACTTTTGCTACATCGAAACCAAGCTGGGCAGTGTGGTGCCGGTTGTTGCGGCTTTGGGTGGCAAGTTGGCCGATGTGGTCTACAAGCACGGCTCGTATGTTCGCCGAGGAGAACCCATTGCCTATGTAGAAAGAAAAACAGTGCAAGAGGCAGTAGCCGAGCAGGCAATCTCTTTGTAAAAACAAGTGCCTGCACATAGCACACCGTTATCATACACATTCTTCTGCCTAATTGGTTATTCAAAGGCAGTGAATGGGATTGAAAAAATGAGAGGGCGAATAGTTTCCATAGCTGTTCGCCTTCTTTTTTCACTTGTGTTGGCATGAATTTGGCTCACATGAATGGAAAAAACAGGGTCAAATTATTAGTAGTAAATAATTTAACCCTGTTTTTGTCGGGGTGAGAGGATTCGAACTTCCGACCTCCACGTCCCGAACGTGGCACGCTAACCAACTGCGCTACACCCCGAATCTGCTTTGATTGTCATTGCAGGCGGTGCAAAGTTAATATTTTTAATTGAAAAACTCAAAAAATATATTCATGTTTCTCATTTTGTAGTTTCAACTATTGAATGCAACTTTTTGTTTCAAATTTAAGAAAAAGATTTCTTTTGGGGAATAGAAATTGAGTTTGCATCTCGGTCTTTCGTTTATTCTGTACTGTATCTGTTTGATTATATTGTTACTAA
>JBGYAB010000029.1:0-9807 GCA_041815985.1 Sodaliphilus sp.
AAGTAAAGTAAAGTAAACTAAAGTAAAGTAAATTACTGTAGTTGTAGTTTAGCGCGTGCGCGAGGGAATATTCCGATGGTCTAAGCTCAACGAAAAATCGCAAAAAAGAGAAGTTTTTTGGGGTGCGCGTTAAAATTTGTTAACACAACGAATTTTCTTGTAAATAAATTTGCGTACAACAAAAATGTGTCATATCTTTGCAGTGTCAAATTAAAACAAAAACAAAAAATTAAAAAATTTATCATTATGATTACAGTAGAAAAATTTAACGAGCGCGTGAAAGAAAATTTTTTAAAAATTGACGAGGTTTTTGAATTTTCGACCGATGCCGATTTCGATGAAGCCAAAGAGTGGGCTGAAGAGCATGATTGCGAACTGCACCTCATCACCAAGCGCGATGGTGATCATTTTTGGAAAGACCATGACGAGGCCTATGATCCAATCATGCCAAGTGAAAAAGATTACAGTGATGATCATACTTTTTTATCCGGTGAAAGTGGCAAAGAATTTTTGCATGACATGGCAAAAGAGATTGTCGACGACTGCGAGACTTTCGACGAGATGATAAAAAAGCTTCAAGAGCTTAAAGCGGTAGAAGAAGATTTGGACGTGGCAGGCGACGATGAGTATGTCGTGATGATTGATGATGATCACTTCAGACTTGGCAAGCGTGTGATGTCGCACGACTACGACGTGTATCACCAAAAGATTGTGGCAATCAAGTTCAGCGATAAAACATTGTTTTAAAAATTAATTCGGGTGGGCGCAAAGCCCACCCTTAAAACACAGCAAAATTATGACACAAGAAAAATGCATCCCATTTCTCTGTAAAGACAGAAATACAGAGATAAGAGAGAGTAAAAGAGCTTTTAGGTCCCCGGTTGATTGTGGCTATGCTAATGGCTATGTAGCGGTACCAAAATCTCATCCTTGGTATGGCAGACACTATTCAGAATTTGAAGAGATCGTTAATATTCATGGTGGACTAACTTTCAGTGGTCAACTGAAAGGAGCTTCTGTAATCATGATCGATGAAAGTACCCTTCCTGAAGACTATTGGGCATTTGGTTTCGACACGATACACCACGGTGATACTATAAATAGCTGCAATGAAAGCTTTTGTATTTCAGAGACTTTACGACTTAAAAAGCAATTAGAAGATATTAAAGACTAACCGGGTGGGCTTCGCGCCCACCCTTAAAAACAAAAAACTATGAGACAAATAGAAATTTTTCTCAATTCATCGGTAGCTTACGCTGCTACCAACATTCCTGCAATCAAGTTCAGCGAATTGAAACAACTTGCCAAAAAAGAGACAGTCGAACTTATTTTTCAAGACGATTGGTGCCGTATCACGGCAAAGACATCTCGCAAGGTAAAAGTTCCCAAGAAAGCGATTGTCACATCAGAGGGACTTGTAAAATGGATGCAAGAAAGGATATTAACAGCGTGGAAATGAAAATGGTAAATTGATTGAAAGCGATGAAAAATAAAAACATTGAGCCACTCGCAACCGACCTTGCCACCATCGGCGAGCGCATGGCAGTAATCAGAAATGAGGCAGGGCACACCGTGCGCTCGCTTGCCAATGTGGCAAGTGTGGATAAGTTTACAGTTACTCGTATCGAGCACGGCCGAAATTGGCCGCGCCTCGACGTATTGCAACGCATGCTATCGGCATGCGGTTACAGGTTGCTAATTTCAAAAAACAGTCTGGAAGATGAAAAATAACGATTTGGCACTGCCACCGGTGGTTGAGCTTGCCGGGCTGATGGGTGAAACCGACGGCCGCATGATCCTGATGCACGTGCGCTCGCTCACCTGCGTGGAGGTGGGCGCGCCAAGCGATTTAAAGTTGAAACCTGGTGTCATCACCCGGCGGTTCGAGTTCAAAAATTTTCTCGGCATCATGGAGCCAATAGTCATGGCCGTGCACTTTTGTCACGGCGATCCGTTCCCCGATGCCGATGAGTGCGAACCCTTTCTCGACGTCTTGCAGGAATACTACATCAAGTTTGCCCACGAGCAGGATCGCAATGTGCAAAATGAAGCTCTCGGGGCTTTGAATTAGGCAGCTTTCCCAAAAGTGAAACATTTTTGAAAGATTTTTCAAGAAAACATTATTTATTAATTGTATTTCAGTGAATTGTTTTATTCCTATGAGGAATTTGAGTCCTATTTGGGCAAGGAGCTGGGTGTCTCGGAATGGCTTGAAGTGAATCAAGAACGCATCAACATGTTTGCCGATGCCACTCTCGACCATCAATGGATACATGTGGATGTGGAGCGTGCCAAGACCGACACTCCCTACAAGAGCACCATTGCCCACGGCTATCTCACGCTGAGCCTGTTGCCACACATGTGGCAGGAGATTATTCAGGTGAACAACATCGACATGCTGGTGAACTATGGAATGGACAAAATGCGTTTTGGGCAAGCCGTGCTTACCGGCAGTCGTGTGCGCCTTGTGGCCAAGTTGCACAGCATTGCCAACCTGCGTGGCATTGCTAAAACCGAGATTGATTTTAAAATTGAAATCGAGGGCGAACGCAAGCCGGCTCTCCAAGGCATCGCTTCGTTTCTGTATTATTTCAAGAAATAAGGCTTAGCGAAAAACAGCTTTGTGGCTGTAAAAATTATCGACAAAGAAGAATTGCCTTGGCGGTTCTTCTTTGTTTTGTTGAATGGAGTGAGAATTTGGGTTGCGAAAATTCAGGTTGAAACAAATTGGGGTTGAAAAAGAAAAAATGAAAAAGTTTTGCGTTTTTGTTGCCGTTTTCAAAAAATGTTGTACCTTTGCAAGCGCAATTCGGCAACGAATGTGTGTTGACTCCGTAGCTCAGTTGGTAGAGCAATTGACTCTTAATCAATGGGTCGAGGGTTCGAGCCCCTCCGGGGTCACAAAGGCGGGATAGAACTCCTGCCTTTTTTATTGCTGTAAATCAATGCCTTGCAAAATAATGACTTGGAAATAAGATTGTTTTTGAGCTATAATTAAATAAATTTTGTTCACTTTAAATGAACACAAATGAACAGGAGTGAACAAAAACACGGTACAAATAGAATGACATAAAAACAAAAACACGGTACAATGAAAAGATACCCGACAATTTCAATCAGATTTGACAGGAGAAAGAACGCCACGGCGACGCATGAGGCACCGGTCGAAATCCTTGTATCATATCAACAGAAAAAAATCTACCTGCCTACCGGTGTGCGATTAAAATCCACGGAATGGAAAAACGGTAAAGCTGTAAAAAGAAATGATGCTCCGCAATGTAACTTGCTTATAGAAGAAATGCTCGCCACTACGCGAGACAGGACGGCGGAGTTATATAGAAACGGAAATTTCTCGCTTGACGCTCTTAAATCTCGTATGAGGCAAAATAAAAGCGAAAATGACCATACACCCATTGAGTGGATTAAAAAGCGCATAGAGGAGCGCACAGACATTGCAGAGACCACAAAAAAAATGCACAGGACAATGATTGCTGATGCAGAGAGGAGTGGACTTTTTAATTCGTGGCAAGATTTTACACTTCGTTCCATTGAATTGTGGGATATGCACATTAAGACACATGTAAAGGCGCAAACAACCGTGCATGGCTATCACAAACGCATGAAACCATACATCAATGATGCAATTAAGCATGGTTTGCTTAAATTTTCTCCTTACATGCACTTCAAGGTGAAAGGTGAGAGGAGGGATTTATCCGATAACTCTTTATCGGTGATTTCTTTTTCAATCACCCAAACTTCGATGACGCAAAGATAGTATCTTTTTAGATAATAACAAACAAAAAATAAAAAAAATATGGACGGAACAAAAAAAAAGAGACTTCATGAGGTTATGAAGATTTTGGGATTGTCGGATTATAGAGTTTACACAGACGTTCCCGACATTTCAAAAAACATGATGACCAAGTTGCGCAACGGAGAAACAAAGGAAGCATCATCAAAGGTGCTCGAACCATTTTGCAAGCATTATGAAAGCGTTAATCCGACGTGGCTTTTAACAGGCACAGGTTCGATGTTTAGAGATACTGTGCAGATTATAGGAGACAGCAACACGACAACGCAAAATAACGGAAACCAAAATGTCACTCACAACAACAACACCAACAACTATAATGGTTGTCCAACGGAAGAACCGAAAATAAGCTACAAAGCCGGAAGTCCATACTACAATGTAGACTTTATTGCCGGTTTTGATGCTGTTCTCAACGACCAGACAATTAACCCAGAGTATAACATTGATTTTGCTCCTTATAACAAAAAAGGTGTGATGTGGTGTAATATTACAGGCAAATCAATGGAACCGAAAATATCACACGGCGACATCATTGCCATTAAAGAGGTTGACGACTGGCAAAATTTTTTGACACTCGGAGAGATTTACGCAATTGTCACGGCAAATGACATGAGAACTGTGAAGATTATACGAAAGGGAATTACAGAGGACACCTATCGCCTCATTCCAATCAATACAAATGACTTTGATGAGCAGGAAATCAACAAGAAAATGATTGTCCGTGTTTTTGCTGTACTCGGTTGCATGAAGCGAATATGACGCCCCATACACGGTACAAAAACAGTCGCACTCCACGCAAGATACACAATAAAAAGGCATTGAAGCTCGCTTAAAAGCCCCTCCAGGGTCACAAAGGCGGGACTTTGAGTTCCGCCTTTTTTATTTTCTGTGGCAAGCCGGCTCTGCCTGAAATGTTGTAAAAATGTGACATTTGCAGAGGATATGAAGAAAAATAGTTTCAAATTGTTACTAAGAAATGTTGATGCTTGTTTTGGGAGAGCATAAGTGTTGTATATTCTGTTTCTTTGTGCTGTAAAATGTTTATTTTGTTTAATTTTGTGGTTGTTTTGTCTTTAAAATGTTAGTAATACTGAATGATTATTTGTTTTTAACATCAATTAACGGTGTTTGCAAATTTATTTATTAACTTTGTAAATCGAAATTTGAAAGGGAAGTCTCGTCAATTATGAGATTTGGCTGAATAATGAGAATTTAAGTGTTTTGAATAACAATTTATAAGTACTCCAAAGTGAAGAATAAGAAACAAAGACTACAACTGATTTTAGAGCTGATTCGCAAAAATTGCATTGGTAGCCAAAACGATCTCGCCGAGATGCTTAGCGCTCACGGCATGAATGTAACTCAGGCCACACTGTCGCGTGACTTGAAGGCGTTGAAAATCACCAAGATTGCTAACGATTTGGGCAATTACATGTACATTATCCCCGATAGCAACGACTTGCAAGACTCGTTGCTCATGAAAGGACAAAAAAGCCTCACTGCCAACCAGCAAGTGGGTTTCGTGTCGCTTGAGTTTTCGGGAAATTTTGCGGTCATCAAGACGCGTTATGGCTATGCCGCAGGTTTGGCCTATGACATCGACATGAGTCACTCGCAAGAGGTGCTGGGCACTATTGCCGGTACCGACACGGTGTTTGCGCTTCTTCGTGAAAACATTTCGCGAGAACAGGCACTTGCGTTTTTCTCGCGTTTCGTTCCGCTTGATAAAATAGATTTGCTATAACGAGAGGAACCGGCGAAATAACCACCAATTTAACGAAAAGCTGTTATGATTAAAGCAGGTGTCATCGGTGGCAGTGATTACACTGCCGGCGAACTAATCAGGCTGTTGACTCATCACCCCGATGTGGAATTGCGTTGGGTGAACTGCAACAGCAATGCAGGCAGGCGTGTTGACAGTGTTCATCAAGGCCTTGCAGGTGAACTCAACCTGGTTTTCACCGCCGAGACCCCTCTTGCCGATGTGAATGTGGTTTTCTTGTGCAACCCTCACGGTTCGTCAAGACCGTTTGTCGAGGAGCACAAGAACGAGATACCTGCCGATTTGTGTATTATTGATCTTTCGCCCGATTTTCGTGTCGAAGATGAAAGTCACGACTTTGTGTACGGCCTGCCCGAACTTAATCGTCGCAGGCTGGTGCACGATTGTCGACATGTGGCCAATCCGGGAAGTTTTGCCACAGCCATTCAACTGTCGCTCATTCCGCTGGCCAAAAACCTGCTCCTCAACGATGATATTCACATTACCGGAATAACCGGTTGCTTGGGAGCCGATGTGGAGCCGAAACCTGCAAACCTTGCATGGCGCAATGACAATGTGACTGTTTACAAGCCATTTGTGCATGCTCATTTAAACGAGGTGCGACAATCGCTCACACAATTGCAAAGGAGTTTTAAAAATCGACTTGATTTCATTCCCATGCAAGCGTCTTTTGCTCGTGGTGTGTACACGGCAACTTATCTTAATTGCCCGGTCGATTTGCGTGAAATACGCAAGCTCTATGAAGATTACTATGATGATCACAACTTCACGTTTATCTCCGATAGAGAAGTTGACTTGAAAGACGTGATGAACACCAACAAATGTCTCATTCATCTCGATAAAATTGATGGCAAACTGCTCATCACAACGGTTATCGACAGCTTGCTCAAAGGAGCTTGTGGCACGGCTGTACACAACATGAACTTGCTCTTTGGGCTTCATGAGCGTGTGGGGCTGTATCTCAAAGCCAGCGCATTTTAGGGCTTAGGCTCTCTTAGGAGCAGATAAAAACAACATCAACGTCGCATTGTGGCTGTGTAAGCTCTCGATGCGACGTTGTTTTTGTTTTGCTGGTGCGCGCCTCTTGCGTCGTTGACTACTCTCTCATGTATTTTGCAAAATCGGTTTTGCGCATGTCTTTTTCTTGTTGCAGTGTGCGATGGAACGAGAGAGCAAGATCGAGATTTTGAACAATGTGGCCACCCTTTGACAGACGCAGATATTCGTGTAGCAATGGGCGATAGACCGGGTGGGCGGCATGTTCGATGATTTCTTCGGCGGCTTGAATTGGGTCTTTGGCACGCAAGTCGGCAACTCCTTGATCGGTGACAATGATGTCGACCGAGTGAATGGTGTGGTCGACATGAGTGACCATGGGCACTATTGTGCTGATGGTGTCGGCATTTTTAATCGACGGGCACAGGAAGATGCTCGTGTAGGCATTGCGAGTGAAGTCTCCGCTACCGCCTATGCCGTTCATCAGGCGTGTGCCACCAATGTGCGACGAGTTCACGTTGCCAAAGAGATCGACTTCGATGGCTGTGTTCATCGAAATTACACCTAAACGACGAATAACCTCGGGGCTGTTGCTGATTTCGGTAGGGCGCATGAGCAACTTGTCGTGCAAGGTGTCAATGTTGTCGAAAAACTCTTTCACGGCAGCGTGGCTCATGGTGAGAGAGCAAGTGCTTGCAAACTTGCAACGTCCGCTTTCAAGTAGCTTGAGGACGGTGTCTTGTGCCACTTCGGTGTAGATCTCAAATGCAGGAATTTCGGTACTCTTGTCTAAGGCTTCAAGCACGGCGTTGGCAATGTTGCCCACACCGCTTTGCACGGGCAGAAACTCCTTGGGCAGGCGACCCTGTTTCATTTCGTCGACAAGAAACCGGCAAACGTTCTCGCCAATTTTGGCTGTGGTTTCGTCTACGGGCGTGAATGCGCTGTCCATGCCCAAAATGTGCGATGAGTGAACCACACAAAGCACTTTCTTGGGGTCTACGTGGGCGGTAGGGGTGCCGGCACGGTCGTGGGCTGTGTAAATGGGAATTTCACGGCGGTAGGGAGGATCGAGTGGCAGGTAGATGTCGTGCAATCCTTGAATCGACTCGGGAATTTGATCGTTGATTTCAATCATCACTTTGTCGGCCGTTTGCAGCCATGTGGGAGAGTTGCCCACCGCAGTGCCCAAGACGATTTCACCATCGTCGGTAATGCTTTGAGCTTCAATGATGGCAATATCCATTTTGCCCCACGCTCCATAGCGCACCTCTTGTGCCATTTCGCTCAAGTGGCGGTCGTTGTAGTGTAGTTCTTGTGCGTTGATGCGATTACGCAACTCTTTGCTCGACTGGTAGGGGGCACGCTTGTTGATGGCATGAGCACGCGATAGCTCACCGTCGGTGTAGTCGTTACTTGATGCTCCGCTCAAGAGGTTGATTTGAAATTCACGGCCGGCTTCGTGTTCTCGACGTGCCTTTGCGGCGATTGCCGGAGGAATAACCTTGGGGTTCCCCGGAATTGTAAAGCCCGAAATGCCAATCGTCATTCCATGTTGAACATATTCGGCGGCTTCTTCGGGCGTCATTACTGGATAAATCATTTTTCTGTAGCTTTTAAATTATATATAGTAGTAACATCGAAAATTCTATTATACATATACAAAAAGTTTTTGTTGATTTTTTAGGAGAGAGGAGGATGCTTGACAGCTTCCGCCTTTTTGTTCACGTTTTTTGCCTTGTGGGCGCTTGTAGTTTTGCTTCTGTCAGCGAGGCATCAGCCTTTTGCCTTGCGAAGGACGCTTCCCCGTTGGGTTGCCGTCCATGAGTTGATTGATGCGATCTAAATTCACAGCCGTCACTCCTTCCACTTTTTTAAAGAGTTTTTTCGCCTCATGCACATTTTTGCCTTCGGGCAATCTGATGGCCATAGCGTTGATACTGTTGTAGTCATACATGATTTCTGCCCCATAGTCCTTGATGGCTTTTTTGAGTGCATCTTTGCCTTGCTTGGCATCGTAGAAGATGATGAGCGTGTTTTGCGAATAGAGTTCGGTTGTGGCATTGAGCACGTCTGCATCGTCGAGAGTGTCGGCTTCTGCTGTTTCGGCGACAATGGCACGTTCTTGCAGGTTGCCCTGTTTGGCCTTGCAACTCACAGTTAAAACAAGAGCAACGCACAGCGTTGAAAAAATAGAGTTGTTTAGCATCTTGTTGATGTCTGGAAGGTGAATTTAGTTTTTCTCATTAAATGCCTGTTTTGCGAAAGAGTGGTGCTGCATCTTCTCAGGTGGGAAGCAACATGATGAACCGAAACTATAACCCTCAGCGGTCTGATGACCGAATTGGGATTAATGTTTCACGCTTGGCCCAAACTCGTTATCGCCAATTTTGCTGTCTTCGCACCACCAGATGATGAGAATGATAGACCCAAATGGAATAAAAGACAGCAATTGCCACCAGCCACTGCGCCCTGTGTCGTGTAGACGACGTGCTCCTGCTGCCAGACCGGGCAACAGTATGATGATTGCACCAATGCCGCAAGTGACTATTGAGAGCAGAAAAGAGAAGAGTTGAAACCACCAAAACTCTGAACGACGGGCACGACCGTTGAAGTCGGCATATTTGTTGAAGCACACTCTAATGGATTCTCCAAAATCCATACTTCGGTCTGCACTGTTTGGTTGGCTTTGAGTTTGTTGAAATTGGTAATTGCTGCTCGGTTGTCGGTAGCTTTGTTGCTGTTGTGAGAAGCCCGGAGCTGCCGGCAGGCGGAGCTGTGGGTTGGACGGCATTGCTGGCTGAGCCGGTGCCGGCGGGGCTAACAGGGCTGCAATTTCGGGAATCTGATCGGCAGGTAACCAGTTAGCTTGTCCTTCACTCCACACATGAGATGTGTGTTGCAATCCGTGACTTAACAGTTCATTCAATTCAAATGGACCGGACTGTTGCCCTCCATTTACAAGAAAATACTTTTTCATGTTTAATTAATTGTTAGTTTTTACAAAAATAGTAATTCCGCTTCATTTTCACAAATGTGAGAAATAAATATCTTTTTTGTTTATTCCAATCGTTTATCCCCAATCGGCCATTAGAGCCCGTACTCCGTACTGATTTTGTTTGAATGTCGTACATTTGTACGTTGGTTAATAATTCGATAATTTATAACTTTGATATAGGCATGGACAAAGACCGATTAATTGGTGGCTCATGAAGCC
>JBGYAB010000030.1:0-39491 GCA_041815985.1 Sodaliphilus sp.
CGAGATATCCGATTTTTATGTGTTATATTACGTTATCTAATCCATTCTTTTTCAGATACCTGTCAGATTTATTTTCTGCACCAATTTCTGTTGGATTTGAGGCGAAAGCTTCACAAACTACAAAAATTTAACGGACTATTGTCACTTAACATTAATCTCTTTTTTCTGTTTCTTTGATTGCGAAAGTTGTTGAAAGTGTCAAAGATGTCGGTGAGGGCAATGCTGCTGTTGTCCACTTGCTCCTTGTAGAGGGTGACACTGCCACTTGTGTTGATGTTTTTGCCTTGCAAAGCTCCCGATACGCCCGAAATCTCCTCAAGCAACTTGAGTTGCAACTGAATCATTTCGTATGCGCCAAAGTTGGTGTTGTTTTTCGACACTTGCTCGGGTTTGGCTTCTCCCATGTGAGGAGAATAGGGCAGTATGCCATCGCTGTTGCGCCAAATGCGTTGCACGTCGTCCCACCTGAGCCCATCGGGCAAAGCTGTGTCGGGAAAGAGCAACACACCTTTGGCACTGGCGTTCATCACATGGTCAACCAGAGTGATGAGGCGGTTCACAAACTTTTGCTGATCGATAACGTCTTCGATGAAGCTGTGCACCTCGCCATCGGTGAGTGGATACATTTTCAAGATAAACGGATGCTCATTGTGCCCAAAGGGCGAGTCATATTCGCACAGCAAGTCGCCCATGGGCGAGAACCAGCGACAGTGCCAATTGGTGGCAATGTCCCAGTGCGTTTCAATGTGGGGGCATGAATTGAGTTTTTTTGCATGCGACAATGAGGCGGTGTACACTTGTGCCGTGTTTCGGTCATGACACACCAGCACTTCGTGGCTTTCAAGTGTCCACACTTCAATGGCCCGGCATTTGTTGCCGGCACAATGCCAAAAGTCGGCACCGCTTTGATTATCTGCACCAATCGATGCAGTGAAGTTGGCTGTGCGTTCATCGGCATTCTCGCTGTAGATGCGTCTCACCCATGTGGCCTTTTTGCGTTGTCCGGGAGCGACGAGTTTAATGAGTTGAGCGATACTCAAATCATGTATTTGACCAATGATTTCGCAATCTCGAGCCAGAGGATCGTTGATTTCGTTCACGAAAAATCGATTGAGATTCACATTGTTCACTTCTATGCTTTTGTGTCCCGGCTCATCAACTTCGTCAACTCGCTGAATGCAACAGCCCGAAATTAGAAATTCTTCCAGCAACCGACAATCAAGTTCATCGATTTGGTTGAAATCGCAAGTTTCTTTAAGACTTTTTTCAATTGTTGGGTCGCCACCGTTGATGTATTGTGCCCTGAAACGCCCGACAATGGTTTTTACCAATTGCCGAAGCACATTGTTGGTCACTGGGGCACCATCGAGGTTACAATAGCGTTCCCATTCGGTCACTTTTCTGCCGTTGCGATCGGTGGTGATATCGATCCACTGATCGCCATAGGTGAACCGCTTGTTGCGCAGTCGCCGTTTGCGCAAGGCATTGCCGTTGCTCCATGCCTTGAATGCGGCTCGCAAAACGGCAATACTGTCATTTTTTGTATTTTCCATGTCGTTTGTGAGTTTATGATGTTAATTGTTGATGGCGAAGTATTGTCGTCTGTGTCGTGGTCCGAATGACACGTGCAACCAGCTGAAGTCATGTTCGTTGATTGCTTGATCTATTGGTAAATTCAACTGCCGTAGCAGTGTGTAGAGGCGGCGGTTGCCTTGTTGAGAGCCTGTGGTGATGTCGGCTGCTTGCCCTTTCATGTGCTGACTGTGTGGTGCTCCGCCCACTGCCTTGTTGAGCTTAGGGCATCGATAGCCGCTGTTCACGACAATGGGGTTGCCCCAAGCCTCACGCAATGGGTCGAGAATGTGTTCAACAAGTTGTTGCAAGTGTGTCACTGCTTGGGGTGGTGGCGTGTTGTCGATGTTTTGCCGTTCGGCGATGCGAGATCGTGTGAGTTCATGGATAGAGAAATGTTTCATAGTCTTTTTTTGAAGGCAAAGTTAGTGTTGCACCCTTGCAAAAAGACATATTGAAACATAATATGCTTCTCTTTTCAATTCATTTGCGGCTTTCTCTTTCTACTGCATGTTTTTTGCGATAGCGATTGGGGGAGTCACCCAAATGTTTTTTTACATATTTCCCAAAGAACGATAAATTTTCAAACCCCATTTCAACGGCAATTTCTTTGATGCTCTTGCCACTGTATAGCAACAATTGCTTGATGCGCCCCACGAGATGAGAGGCAATGATTTCGCCGGCCGTTTGATTGGCTTTTTGGTTGCAAATGCTGGTGAGGTATTTTGAAGAAATGCACAGTTGGTCGGCATAGTATTGCACGCTGCGATTGTTGGTTTCGTTGCCGGAGAGCAACATGATGAAGCGGTTAAATATTTTATCGCCTTGTCGCAAAATGGGTTGTTGTCCATTGCTGTTGTGCTGGCTGATGCTGGAAAGCAAGTCAAGGGCCATGCTGCGCAACAGGTTGAGCATTGTTTCACGCCCATAATTCAGGCTCGGGTGTTCAAACTTGTAAACGGCAAGCTCGTAGTAGCGCATCATCAAATCAATTTCTTCGGGAGTGAGCTTGATGATGGGGTGAGCTTGAATTTTCATGATGGTGTCGAAAATAGTTTTGTTGATGAAGTTGAGGCCAAATTCAGGGGTCACAATAATGATTTTGCAATCAAAGTCGTCGCTGCGAACAATGTCGCCCACAATGGTGTTCTGCCCAACGAACATCACATCGTGCTTTGTGAGACTGTGAGATTTGTCGTTCACCGTTAAGCTCAATGTGCCTTCTAAACAGAACACAAATGTTTCAAATGTGGTTTTCACGAAAGAGTGCTTGAGTTCGGGCACGGTTTTAACATTGTCTACAAACACGGCATCTCCGTCAAAATACCTAATGCCACTTGAAATCGAGAGTTGGGTGATGATGTTAAGATTCAGCTCGTTGACTGTTGTATTACTCATGATGTGACTTACTTTATGAAATCTTTTTCTACAAAAATAGCCTTTTTTTCTCATATAAGTTGTAAAAATGTCACAAACTTTGCGCTTATCTTTGTTTTTTCTGTTTTTCTCAAAACAAGTTGCACAAAATCGTTTTGCCATAGTTTATTTTGTTGCATTCTACTCGTTAGAATTGAAATAATAATGAGTATCTTTGTTTCTGAAAAAATAATAATAACAAACAAATTGGAGAGCTTGTGAATTTAAGAAATTGTGCACAATAGTGCTTCTTCTTAGGTTTTTCATGCTCCCCAAAACTCAGAAACAGAGAAATGAAAACGATTAAAGTTGGAAAGTATGTCGAACTGGCCTATGAAATTTTTGTGAAAGACAAAGAAAAGGAAGTTTTGGTATATCAATTTACAAAAAAGTCGCCCGATGCTTTTGTCTTTGGCGATGACCGGCAAATGATTGGAGGGTTCATGAGGAACATCGAGAATTTGGAGCAAGGAGCCAAATTTGATTTCCTGCTTCAGCCAGATGAAGCCTTTGGAAGCCATCAGCCGGAGTATGTTCAAGAGCTCGACAAGTCGATATTTGAAGTAAATGGCGAGTTTGATACTGAACGTGTGTATAATGGTGCCATTGTGCCCATGATGACTGCCGACGGACAACGCATTGAAGGACGAGTGTTGAGTATTGTTGAGGACAAAGTTAAAATCGATTTTAATCATCCGCTTGCCGGCGAAGCCATTCATTATGTGGGCGAAGTGCTCATGGTGCGTGATGCCACACCCGAGGATCTTGCCCCCAAGTCGTGTGGTTGCGGTGGCAGTTGCGGTAGTGCCTGTGGCGACGACGGCTGTGGTTGCGGTAGTGGTTGTGGCGGTTGCGACTAAGCAGACGGGCTGCCGTACGATGAACCCCAAAAGTACACCTTAGCGGTCGTCTGATGACCTATTTTGACTAAAAAATGATGCACAAAATAACAAAAAATCCTGTTCCACAGAGAACAGGATTTTTTTGTTGAGATCAGTCTTGTAATGGGCTGATTATTCCTTCACGATGCGATTGAAACCATATTGAGCACATGCACCGAGTTCTTCTTCAATGCGTATGAGCTGGTTGTATTTTGCCATGCGATCGGTGCGACTGAGGCTACCAGTCTTGATTTGTCCACTGTTGGTTGCAACTGCAATGTCGGCAATGGTGGTGTCTTCTGTCTCACCCGAGCGGTGGCTGGTAACTGTGGTGTAGCCGTGGCGGTGAGCCATTTCAATGGCTTCGAGTGTCTCGGTGAGCGAACCAATTTGATTAACCTTGATGAGAATAGAGTTGGCGGCACCCATTTGAATACCTTTCTTCAAGAAGTTGGTGTTGGTCACAAAGAGGTCATCACCCACGAGCTGGCAACGGTCGCCAATTTTTGCTGTGAGTTTAACCCAGTTCTTCCAGTCGTTTTCGTCAAGACCGTCTTCGATTGAGTCGATGGGATATTTGGTAATGAGTTCTTCGAGGAAGGCAATTTGCTCTTCGGCCGAAAGTCTCTTGCCGTTGGGGTCTTTTTTCTTGCCGTCTTTCAATTGGCGATAGTCGTAGAAATATTCGCCATTTTCAACGAAGGCAAATTCTGATGCTGCACAGTCCATGGCAATCTTGATGTCTTTGCCGGGTTCATAGCCTGCATCTTTGGTGGCTTGGCAAATGCTGTCGAGAGCGTCTTCAATGCCATTGAGGGCAGGAGCAAAACCGCCTTCATCGCCCACTGCCGTAGACAAACCGCGTTTTTTGAGCAACTTTGCAAGTGCGTGGAACACTTCGGCACCCATGCGAATAGCTTCTTTTTCGTTCTTGGCACCCACAGGGCGAATCATGAACTCTTGGAATGCAATGGGAGCATCGCTGTGTGCACCACCGTTGATGATGTTCATCATGGGCACCGGCAACACGTATGTGTTGGTGCCGCCAATGTAGCGATACAAAGGCATGCCCAAGCATTTGGCGGCAGTGTGAGCCACTGCAAGCGATACGCCTAAAATTGCATTTGCACCCAAGTTGCTCTTGGTCTTGGTGCCGTCGAGTTCAAGCATCTTGTAGTCGATGGCGCGTTGACTGTAAACGCACATGCCTTCCAAGGCAGGAGCAATTTTTTCGTTAACGTTTTCTACCGCTTTCAAAACGCCTTTGCCCAAATAGCGTCCTTTGTCACCGTCGCGCAGTTCGAGAGCTTCGTTTTCGCCGGTCGATGCACCCGATGGAACCGATGCGCGACCCATTACGCCGTTTTCGGTGGTAACTTCAACTTCTACTGTTGGGTTTCCTCTTGAGTCGAGGATTTCTCTTGCGTGAATTTTTGTTATTTTCATATTAGTTGATTGTTGTTACGTAGCCATAGGACCATAATATTTATTATGGCCCTATGGTGCTACAAATTATTGTGTGTTAGTTAAATATCTGTGCAATTAGAGTTCTGCTTTGATAGAGCCAACCCATGTAGCGATACGGTCGTCGATTTTAGCATCGTCTTCCTCGACATCGAGAGCAAGACCCACAAATTTGCCGTCAACAACGCTTGTTGAATCGTCATATTCATATTCGCCGGCATCGACAGCACCCACGAGCTTGGCACCCGAATCCTTAACTACATCGTAAATCTCACTGATGCCACCACAGAAGGTGTCGGGATAGCTACCGGCATCGCCACAGCCAAATAAAGCCACAGTCTTGCCTGCCAAGTTGGCTGCTTTGAGAGTGTCGAATGCGCTGTACCAGTCGTCTTGCACTTCACCGGCACCCCAAGTAGATGTTCCCAGCAGCAAGTTGTCATATTCATTGAGCTGCTCTGCTGTCATGTCAGTTACATTAACAACATCTGCGTCACCGAGTTGAGAGGCGATGCGGTTGGCAAAGTCTTCGCAAGATCCGGTAGTAGATCCGTATACTACAATTGTTTTTCCCATAATTGTTTTCTCTTTTTTAGTGTTTTAGAAATTCATATTTGCGTGGCAAAGATAGCCAAACATTTTAGATGTGTCAATACCTACAAATGTTGATTTTTGCTTTGCTTGCTACCCACGTATCATTGTTAACATCATTTTAAACCTTTTTATGGCATTTACAGCATGTAGTGCATGTTGTGGGATAATGATCATTTCGCCTGCTTTGAGATGATGCAATTCTTGCTCTATCTTCACTTCTGCCTCTCCATCAATGATTTGCAGTATGGCATCGAAGGGAGCTGTGTGCTCGCTAAGGCATTGGCCGGCATCAAAGGCAAAGAGGGTGATGCTGCCTGCTTGTGAGTGTTCAAACTCTTTGCTCACGATTCCGCCGTCGGCATAGGCGATGAGTTGTGTTGCAATCAGCACTTTATTCTTCTCGATTTTTTGTTCCATAATCATTATTTGTTAGTATTTTTTATTTTTGCCACAAAGGTAGTGTGACTTCATGAAATTAAATGGTCACATTAGTTACCGTCTTTTGGATTATTTTGTTTTATCCTATCAGAGCATGACTTTAATGGGAAGGGCATCGCCCACTTTCACGATTATCAATCCCTTGAGTTGTAGCTTGATACTGTTTCCGGTCTTGTGAGCCAATTCTTTTGCTACGCATTTGCCATCGGCGGTATAGATGCTTATGGGTTGCCCGACATACTGTTCGGCATGTAATTTCACGCAGGCTCCGTCAGTTTCTACGTCAATGTTTGGTAAGAAACCATTTTGATAGTCGATGCCTGCCGGAACTTGTCGCTTATACTCGATGAGGCAACTGTAATAGGCTTGGCTTTGGGCAAACACCATCACACATGTGGCAAGGCTTTTGGTCTCTGAATTGTACATCTCCCAATTGTGTGTTTCCGAATTCATTCCTAACGACTTGTAGCCGTGTTGTTTGAGAAACTTGAATACGGGTATTACCTCGGGAGTTCTTATACGCTCCCATGACGACACGAGGAAGGAGGTGGCAACAAGTTGTTGCTCGTTGTTGAAGTAAAGAAACGATATGGGAAATTCGAAATTGCCGGTATAGAACACTTCTGCATTGCTGCGTTGCTCTGCATCAATGGCAGGGTGCATCTTCCAATATTCGTCGGAGAACAAGGAATGACCAAACAGCTCTGTTTCTTTTTTGAGCGCATCGGCTTTTTTCATGCCCCATGAGGTGTTGAAAGGAATGATTTGCGGGTCGACAAAATCTTCTACTGTCACGTGTACAGAGGCCTCGCCAAGCACATTGCTCTCGTCAAATTCGTCAAGAGTGCCTTCTTTTGCTTTCGACACTCGCACTTTGACGTTGGTTTCGCCAGTTGCTACTGTTTTGATTTCCATAACTTTCCAGAATGCCGTCTGGCTGTACTTCGTATTTTACGGCGATGCGGTGTTCTTTGTCTGCCATGTATTCAAGCATTTGGGGAGTGTATTCTTTGATGAACACATGATAGTAGGCATATTGTGGAATTGTGATGCTGTCGGCTACCAGCACCATTTTGTCGCTTTTTGGAATTTCGCCGATGTTAGAAGGCATTGGATATCCGTCGTTGGTATTTTCTGCCCATCTCCACGGGCCGTCGAGCCGATTGGCATTGAGCTTATAAGCAAAATCTGCTTGTTTCATGTCGGCCGTGGCAATAGGAGTGCCCGAAGCGTCTGTATCGGTAAACAAGTCGCTGTTGTAGAAGGAGTTTGTTACGTTAAATTGCGTTCCTCCTCCTGTGTCGATGAGTGTAATGGGGCTTACGTGTTTGCCTGAAACGTTAATCATACCTGCATTATAGCTGTTGCTTATTACAACAGGTCCTAGCACACTTGGGGCAGCCAACCCCAATAATCCTCCTGTGCCACCTGTGTTGCCACTTTGTGCACTGATTGAGCCCATGTTGGCACAGTCGTTGATGATGATGTTTCCATCGTCTATAAATCCGACGATGCCACCGGCATAGTCACCTGTTGCCGTGATGGAACCATAGTTCACACACCTGTTGATAGATGTGCCGGCCACATTGTTGGCGGCAAGGATGCCACCGGCAACAGATTTTGACTTGACAGTAGCCGCCGATGTGCAGTCTTTGATTCTGACAGCATTGGCAAATGCTCCGCAAACCAATCCGGAAGCATAGTACTGTTTTGGGCTTGATATTGTGACATTTGAACCGATATGGCAATTTTCCACATCTCCACCCATTGCCGTTGCCACCAGTCCTGCGGTCAGCGCATCTGCCGAAAACGAACTGTTGTTGATGTTGACATTCTTGATAATCGCATTCTGAATCACACCAAAGAGTGCTACGGCAATTTGGGCACCCCCTGTGAATTCCATTTTGAGATTACTGATGGTAAAACCGCATCCGTCAAAAGTTCCGGCAAAGTACTTGATGTCGGCACCGTCTGCTCCAAAATTATTGCCAATAGGCTTCATTCCCTTGATTTTGGTCATGTCGATATTGTTGGTCATCTTAAAGAATTTGTCTTTGTAATCGTTCCTTTGATCTACGGCTATTGACAAGTCTTCGATGTCATCAGGGCGTGTGATGAGGAAAGGATCTTCCTGCGTCCCTGTTCCACCACTATATTTGAACTCTCCGGGTTTTCTGATGCAGTTTCCTTGCAGTCCTACGGTGGATTGTGTCTCGCCCGAGCTTACTGTCATGATAGCAGTATGGTTGCCATAAGATAGCGGCGCATAGGTGATTTCGACCAAACTTTCTCCCGATTTTTCTTCATGAGTTTGTTCTGTTACAGGAATTGAAAAAGAAGAAGTTTCGTCGTTAATCGTAAAGGAAATGGGAGCTGTGAGATTCTTAAAGGTGAACCGTAGTGTGTCTGTTTTGCTGTCGCCTTTATACACTTGCCCGAAGTTAATCACGTCTTTTGCCAATGTGATGTCGGGTAAATCCGAAAGAACGTCTTGTGAATCGGTGATGTTCATGTCGTCGATATTGAAGCATTCCGAGAAAGACTCGGTGTTTCCGGCATAGTCGAACGTTTGATAATCGGCTCGCACGATTCTAATGCGTGCACTCTTGAGGTTGGCAGTGGCTGTAAACGTCTGCACTTCGCTTGTGGGTTTAAAGGCAGAACCAATTTTTTTCCACCCACCATTTTCGCTTTGCGTGACTTGTACGATCCAGTCGGTTTGCTTCTTTTGGCTGTTCCAATTATTATAGATGTGGTATGAGAACGTAACAGTTCCGATACCTCCCGGCTTGGCTTCTGTCATTTCAAAATAGGGCATTTCTGCCATTGTTCCGTTTCTTCCACAGATACGGGCCGAACCCTTTCCGTTATGCCAGTCCTTGTTGTTTTTGTTACAGCATACGCCATAAGATTTCCATGCCAGCCCATTCAAATTCATTTCAAGATGATTTGTCCGCATTCCAATGTCCTTAGACGCATTTTCAAAATCATACGTCCAGTTGTCTGCCGTTACGGGCAATGCCAACGATGAAAAAAAGATAAATGTGGCAAGAGCTAATTTCTTTTTCATGTTCACGGTTGTTTTTAAAACTTAATTATACACCACTTTTTGCTTAAAAGGATTCATGAGTTTTTGAATAACAAAAAGTTATTCAATGTCTTATCGTATCGAGGAAAATATTTGACTTAGTGGTGCAAATAAAAACCAAAAAATCTCTTGCACGATAATAAGTAAAGATACAAATAAAATTTGAGAAACAGCCCATCTTTCGGCTGTTTTTGGTGATGATACATAAGGTGGAGGAATAAAAAAAAGAATGAGCAACTTGTTCGGTAAAGAACAAAGCTACTCATCTCCTCTCTCCATGCGGTGCGTACAGGACTCGAACCAGCGACCTCCTGCGTGACAGGCAGGCATTCTAACCAACTGAACTAACGCACCATTTTCGGGGAAACGTGCAACCGATTTTCTCAATTGCGACTGCAAAGATACTTATAAATTTTGTTTCGGCAAATTTTTTGCCGTTTTTTATTTTTGTAATCTTCGTTTTTAAGCCGTTTTTCGCCCTTTTTGACCAAAGCGAGAAGTTTTTGCAACTATTAATGAAGTTCCCATGGAGGTTGTTTTGCATTTATGTTGTCGCAAGCGGTGAAATGGTTGCTAAAAAAGCAACAATGCTTTCTCTTGAACGAGAGAGACATTGCTGCTTTTTTTGTGTTGAGTTATCGCTATGCGCTTAAAGGTGCATTACCATCCTACTTTCGAGTTATCGTTGCAATTGAAAGTTGTGGTGAGCGTGTAACCGGCGGTTTGGTCGGCACGTTTTTCGAGGAAACTGCGAACCTTATTTGCCTCAATGTTGCCGTTAAAAGTCAAGTTCTCCGGATTTTTTGTGATGCTGTTTTCTCCACGTGTCATTCTGATGGTTGGAGTCATGTACAACGTGTATTCTCCTTCAGGTGGAGTGGAACTTTGTTTGAGCGAAATGACTACGCGCAATGCAACGATTGCCGGAAATTTTGCCTGAGTAATGGTTTTTGTCCAAGAAGTGGAAGTGGCCTTTTCATACTCTGTTTTGTTATTGACCTTGTAATAGATTTTTACATCGGCAAGATCGAGCAAGTGTTTAGAGAATTCGAGGCTATAAGACACTTTTGCCGGATCTACAGGTTCTTCTTTCCCATCACTACCACAAGCGGTGAGCGAAAGGCTTGCTACAACGGAACAAAAGAGAACCGCTAATAGAAAAAATTTCTTCTTCATAATTGTAAGGATTTTATATTAAAAATAGTATTATTTTCTTTTTTCTTGTTCCTTTCTTTCGCAAAGATATTCCTTTTCACATAACAGCCCATCATTCTCTGTGTTATTTTTTATTAAGGAATACTGTTTTTTATGTAATTGACGATGCTTTTTGAAGATAAATAAGCTGTTTTTCAGCGGTTTGGAATGTGATTTATGTCATCAGCCGATGGCTTTTTCTTTCTCCTTATTCTTTTCAAAATAGAGTTTCATTTCTTGCTTCACCCGAGGGCTTAGGGCAATGAGTGTTATCATTGTGCAGAAGGCCATGAGTGCAAAAGCAAGATCCATTACACTCACCAGCAAGTCGAGCTTGATGACTGCCGCAACAACAATCATGGCGAGATAGTAATAGTTGTAGTACTTTACATTCTTTGCCCCGAAAAGAAAGTTGGTACACTTTTGTCCATAGTAGCTGTAGGAGAACATGGTGGAGAAGGCGAAGAAAAAAACGATGATCATGAGCAGATATTGCCCAACGTAGGGAATGAGTGTGCCAAATGCGGTGAGTGCAATTTGCAATCCTCCTGTCACTTGCCCTGTGCCAATCGATTGCCCGGCAATGATGATGGGCACTGCGGTGAGGGTGCACACGATGCCCGAATCGATGAGTGGGGCAATCATGGCCACCAGTCCCTCGCGCACCGGCTCGGTGTTCATTGATGCACCGTGCATCATCGAAGCCGTACCCACACCGGCTTCGTTCACCATGGCGGCTCGGCGTGCGCCGATGAGTGCAATGCCGGCAAATGCGCCTAAGCCGGCTTTCATTGAGAATGCTCCTGCAAATATTTGTCCGAAAACGCCCGGCACTTTGTCGAAATTAAGAATCATGATGATGATAACAAGTGCAAGATACACGGTGACCATGGCAGGAACGATTTTAGAGGCGGTTTTGGCTATGCGATTGATACCGCCAAGAATCACGGTGCCCACGATGAACACAATGGCGATGCCCATTGCAAAACGCAACCCGATGGTGTTTTCAATGCCCAAAGGAGTAGTGAACACGGTGGTGACCGATTCTACCAACTGATTGGCCTGCATGAAGCACAATGTGCCCACAAGACCGAATATTGAGAATGCTATGGCCAATGGTTTCCATTTTTTTCCAAGCCCTTCGGTAATCATATACATGGGGCCTCCTTGAATTTCGCCATTGCTGTCGCTCCCCTTGTACATGATGGTGAGGGTGCCTTCAAAGAATTTTGTGGTCATGCCCACCAGTGCACTCACCCACATCCAGAAGATTACCCCCGGGCCACCAATCGACAAGGCAATGGCCACACCGGCAATGTTTCCCATGCCCACGGTTGCGGCAATGGCACTCATCAGGGCTTGCAGAGAGCTGATTTGTCCGGTTTCCTTACCGGCGTTTTTAGCCTGCTTGTGTCTTAATGCTCTCATCGACCAAGGCAATCGCTTGATCGACACGGCTCCGGAATAGAAAAACAAGAACAGTCCGCCACCAATGAGCAGGAAAAATTCAGGATAACCGCAAACATAGTCGCTTGCTGCAATAATCCAATTGCTGATGTTGTTGAAAAAATCTTCCATATTTCTTCTTTGAGAATTTATGTTGCCGTGAAAATGAGTTTATCGGGTGTATGAACACAGTTTTTGTTGCTCCTTATCGTCTGTTGTTTTGATAGTCGCGATACTTGTTGCCACTATAACCGTTGTTGCCGAAGCCTGTTGAATTAAACTCATCTTCTTCGTCATTCTTTTTGTTTTCTTTCTTTTCAAGTAAGTCTTTGCGAGTCTCGGGTTTGTGTTTCTTCACCGCTTCGGGCTTTTGCAGGTTGAGTGGTGTTGCATAGATGTCCCAAGTCTCTTCCCGTTCGAGACTCTTGCGCACCTTTATCTTGCCTGGAGTGGGATAGTAATAGACCTCTTCGGGCTGTGTGTGCGTGGCATAGTTTCCTGTATCCCATTTGCCATTGCCGTTGGTGTCAACAATGAGCCTCATGTAGTAGTCGGCAGGGAGCAGGTTTTGAAAATCCACAGTCCCCTTGTTCACTTTTTGTCGGCGCAACACTTTGTCGCTCCCGTCGAGTAGTTCTACCACTGCCGAGTCACCGGCATTGATGTGCATGATGATGCTCCCATATTCTGCCGGCGATTTTGTCTTGAAATTCACTTCCAATGAGTCGTTTGCTTGGTCGTATATGGAGATGATGGCAGCCGAATCAATAGCCAGTTTGTAGTCGGTTTCGGGTTCAAGCGACATGGGTATCACGTAGCGCATCGGCTCGTAGGGGCCTGCTTGTTGTAGGGCAGGAGTGGGCACGGCAACCCATGTGCTGTCTTCGTTCATTTTTTTTAGCCTTATCTTGTGCTGTGCGACGGACTTAATAGGGAGGTCGAACTTAAAGGCGATCGAGTCGTTCACATCGAGCAAGCCACTCTTGGTCATGGTCGGTTTTATACTCTCTTTGTCTTGAAATTCACGTTGTTTTTGTTTCAAGGCTTTAATGTTGAGGTCGACTTCGGTTGTTTCTTTTCCCTCGGCCATGAGCTTTTCACGCTCCTTAGCAAGATTTTGCAGTTCTTTTGCAAGCTCTTCTTTTTCTTTTTTCTCTTGCTTTTCTTGTTTAATTTGAGCATTGGTTTTGCGTGTGGCAAAGGTCACAGTGTCGCATGCCTCAACAATGCTTCCTATCGAGTCGGTGCGCCGGTAGTGCACTGCGGCAATGATGCTGTCGCTCTTGATGAGGGTGGAGTCTGAAAGCCAAAAAGTGGTGGAGTCGTTGCCTTCGCGGGTTTCTGTCACACACCAGTTTTTTTTGTGAACAGCCGGGCTGATGATGTCGAGAGTGGGCATTTCGCTTTTTCCCGATACTTGCACCAACAGTTTGTTGCGAGTCGGTCGATCGGTCTTTTTCAAGTATAAAGGAGTGTACCGCTCGTTGAACATGCTTAGTAAGATGTCATTAGGAAGGAACTCGGTGTGTTGTTGGTCATATTTGATACTGTCTTGACGATGATCAAATGTCCATATCGTGTCGTTGGAAGTGTAGCTGCTCACGCCGGGCACGATAACGCTGTCAACAAATGCGTAGTCTTCGCTGCGTGCCATTTTGTAGTTGCCATCGGCATCGTTGAGTGCAAAGATGCGATATTGGCCTGCTTTCAGATTTCTCATGGTGAACTCGCCTTTGTCGTTGGTGCGACAAATACGTTCAAAAGGCAAACTTGTGAAAGCTGTGTCGCTGAGGTTGCTGTGAATGCCCACGAGCACATGTTGCATGGGTTCCAAGTCTTTGGCTCGCAACACCATGCCCGATATTTGCAAAGTGTCGAGCACATCGCCGGTTGAGAATGAATAGCAGAAACCTTCCAGCCTGTTTCCCTCGTTGTTGTCTTCAATGGCATCGCCAAAGTCGACAGTGTAGGTGGTGTTGGGTCGCATGGTGTCGTTAAATTCAATGATGATGTCTTTGCCCACACTTTTTATTGAAGGGGCATTCTTTTGAGGAGGCGACACAATCACTTTTTTCTGCTGATCTTTTAAGTTCACAATCTCATCGAAGTGAAGGGTGGCTTTGTTGCCCTTGAAATTGAGCGTGCCGGTGGCAGGAGAACTCTTTGTCATGGAGGGCGGCGTGTAGTCGCGCGGACCGCCTTCGGGCGAACCTATGTTGGCACACGACCACATGAGCAGTCCTGCAATCATAGCCGGTAAGGTGCGAATTAGGGCTCTCGAGTTCATTTTAAAATCCATTTATAGCGTACAAAGTTACTAAAATCTCACATTTCCCAAGCGAGAAATGCGAGATTTTAGTAAGAGTTTGGCAATGATGGGGCACACGCAAGTGTTTAGTACGGGCTCTAATGGCCGATTTGGATTAAACCAAATTAACGGGTTTGCCATCAATCCACCCTTTCAAGTTTGCCACAATGGCATCCATCAGGCGAATGCGTGCCTCCTTGCTCATCCAGCCCAAGTGTGGCGTGATGTAGCAGTTGCGCAATTTCAACAGCGCGTTGTCGGCAAGTGGAGCTTCGGTGGTCATTACATCAAGCCCGGCACCGAGCAAACCTCCTTTTTTCAGACAGTCGGCCAAGTGCGATTCGTTGATGAGTGCGCCACGTGCCGTGTTGATGAGAACAGCCTGAGGCTTCATGGCACGCAGGCGTTTTTCGTTCACAAGCCCTTGGGTTTCGGGCATGAGCGGGCAATGCAACGTTACCACATCGCTGGTGGTGAATAGTGTGTCGATGTCTACCGAAGTGATGCCCTCGGGCAGCTCTTCTTGTTTTTTCGATGTCAGTGCAATCACCTTCATGTTAAAGGCCATGGCGATGCGTGCAACAGCCATGCCGATGTTGCCCAACCCCACGATACCCATTGTTTTGCCGGCAAGTTCGAGCATGGGAGTGGTGGTGAAAGCGAAGTCTTTGGCATGATCCCAGTAGCCCTCACGCACTTTGCGAGCGTAGTGATAAACACGGTTGGTGATGTTGAGCAGGTGGGCAAACACGTTTTGAGCCACCGAGTCGGTGCTGTAGGCTGGAACGTTGGTCACAACAATGCCGCGTCGCTTGGCGGCATCGAGGTCAACAATGTTCACACCGGTGGCAATAATGCCAATGTATTTCAGCTTTGGTGCGGCTGCAATAATTGTACTGTCCAAAACAACCTTGTTGGTCATCACTACTTCGGCGTCTTTGATGCGTGAAATCACATCTTCTTCGCCGGTGCGGTCGTAGATGTGACATTCTCCAAGAGCTTCAAGGCCTTCCCACGACAAGTCGCCGGGATTACCGGCATAGCCGTCTAATACTACTATTTTCATATCTTAATTTAACGTGTTAGTATATTGTTAATTAGTAAAATATTGCTTTCACAAAGTTAATGAAACTTAGCAATAATCCAAAATTCTTTCTATCGTTTTTCACGCCTTGTCTTTGTGTTGGTTTTTGGCAAATTCTGGCACATTGCGATTGAATAAAACAAGAAATAAAACATTTGCTAAACAGCAAGGAAAAAACATGAATTTTTGTCCAAAATGGAGAATGAAGATATAATTTTTGAAATTTTGCCGTTGTGATATTTTTTTAACCTCAAAATCGGTTATTAGTTATATTTTGAACAGAAAAACGTGTAAAATATGTTTTAGTGTTCAAAATATAGCTATCTTTGTTCTGTGAACAATCCATTGAAACAATTAGGTAACATACCTGTAACGACTTCTGTTTTAGAATCCCTTTTCCCTCACATCAAGAGAGGAAATCAAAAGGTCAGGTTGCTTGAGCGAGATAAGCAAATCATTCGCATCAAGAGAGGGCTTTATGTATGTAACCCTGAAATAACAGGCAAAATTTTATCAACAGAACTGATTGCCAATCATCTTTATGCACCCTCATATGTGTCTATGTCATCGGCATTGCGTTATTATGGTTTGATTCCGGAAGAGGTGTACATCAAGCAATCAATGACCTTGAAGCATTCCAGAGACTTTGACACTCCATTGGGGCGGTTTGAATATATCAACTTATCAAAAAAGGCATTTTCGATCGGTTTAACCGGCATTTTGAAAGAAGATTATGCTTTTGTGATAGCTACACCCGAAAAGGCGTTGTGTGATTTGATTGCACATTCGCCTAAGGTGAATCTTCGTTATTTGAAAGATGCTGAAATTTATTTGGAAGATGATATTCGAATGGAATGGGAAGATTTCAAGCAAATGAATGTTGAAGTGTTCGAAGAATATATTCAAGTAGGCAAAAAGGCCGATTCAATTCGAACACTATTAAAATTACTGAAAAAATGAAGAATGATATTTACAGCAATATGCTGTCTGCATACGATTTATCTACAGAACAGCATAAGCGAAATGCAATTTTTGAGGTAAACCAGCAAGTGATACTTGCCGGGCTTTATAATGGCGGCTTCTTTGATGTTGCAGCTTTTTATGGAGGTACTTGTCTCCGCATTTTTCATGGTCTCCGGCGTTTTAGTGAAGATATGGATTTTTCTCTTCTTGTCCCGAATGATAAGTTTGATTTCACAAAATATTTTCAACCGATAATAGATGAGTTTGCTGTTGTGGGAAGAGAAGTGGAGATTAAGAAGAAAGATAAAAAGAATTTTGGCAAAGTGGAATCTGCTTTCTTGAAAGATAATACAGACATTTATAGTGTCTCTTTTCAGACAGATAAAACCATAAGAATAAAGATAGAGGTTGATATTCAGCCACCTTTGAAATTCAGGACGGAGCAGAAATTGTTGTTGCAACCTCATTCCTTCATGACCCGTTGTTTCATTTTGCCTGATTTATTTGCAGGAAAAATGCATGCGTTGCTCTATCGAATGTGGAAAAATCGAATAAAAGGGCGTGATTGGTATGATTTTGAATGGTATATTCGTCATCATGTTCCACTCGGTTTTATGCATTTTGCTGAACGTGTCTATCAGTTTAACAAAGAAGTGATTGAATGTGATGCTTTTGTTGAACGGTTGAAAGGAAAGTTGGCTTTGGCAGATATGAATCAAGTAAAGAGTGATGTTCTGCCTTTCGTCAAAAATCCCAAAGAGTTGACTATCTGGTCAAATGACTATTTTGTTCAGTTGGTTGACATGCTGAAATTTGAGTAGCACGCGGCAATGCAAATGCATTGAGCATGATGTATTATCTGTCCAAAATGGAGAATGAAGATATAATTTTTGAAATTTTGCCGTTCTATCTATAAACATCAGGAAAAATGAAAAAGATTTTGATATTGGCGGTGGTGTTGTCGGCGTGTGTTGTTTCGTCGTGCGACAAGATTAACAACAAGGTGGTGCCCAACTTCACCGTGCGGCTTAATTTGGGAACTTATGCCTTGTGGAACACCTATGGAGTGAATGGTGTTGGAGATTACCGCATCTTTAACCGCGACAAGAGGCTTCCTGCCAACTTCCCCTATAATGTGAACACCTACACCGGCTATGGCGGTGTGTTGCTTGTGATGGGCTTGGACAGCCAAACGGCAAACTACACCCCTTTGGCTTTTGATGCCGCATGCCCCATTGAGAACGATGCAGATGTAATGCTGAGCATCGATCCTGCAAACTTTGAAGCGGTGTGCCCCAAGTGTGCCTCTCGCTACAATGTTGTGACAGGTGCCGGAGGACCGGTGAAGGGGGAGGCAAGTGTGCGCAAGGTGGGATTGCGAACCTATGTTGTGCGTCGGTCGAACAACGGAGGCTACATCATCACTTCTTATTGATTTCTTTTCTTGCTCTCGTTGTCTCACAATCGATTATCAGACCGATTGGGGCTAATTACTCTTCAAAAGATTGCAATGGCTGCGAAAGCTGAAAAATACAAGCCGCAACCCTTTGATTTGGGTTGCGGCCTTGTTTTGTGTTTCACTGTGCGATGGCACCGTTGGGTGCTGTCGCAAGTGGGAGTTATTTGAGAATTGCAACTTTCTTGCCGTTGACAATGTAGATGCCCGGAGCAAGTGAGTTCAAATTCTTGGCGTTGTTGAGCAATTGACGGCCATCGATGGTGTAGACGTTGAAGTTCTGAGCACCGGCAGCTTCAATTATGCTCACACCGCTTACCAGAGATGCCTTGACTGGCGTCGACTCAATATCGTTAGGATAAACGGCTGTTACCTGATATTCTGCTTCGGTTCCTGGTGTGGCATCGTTGTAGGTTACTTCCTCAACAGTACCGATCAGAACGCCATTACGATAAACATTGTAGGCGATGGGAGCAGAGTTTGCGGTGTAGCTTGCATCGTCAATCATGAAAATGAGTGCCTCATCCTTGTTTGTGTTTTGGTGAATGGCAAAGTAGGTCGTTCCTTCGGGAACTTCTACACTGATTTGTGTCCATACACCGTTTCCTTGTGTGTAGGTGTCACCCACCTTGGTGAAGTTGGCGATGTCGTTGGTTTTGCTTGAGATGAGCACCTCAAATGTTTCAGTTCCATAACCTTGCCCTATGGCGTTGTTCACCCAGAAGCTCACGGTTTGAGCCTTGCCCGAGAGACGTGGGCTGATGAGCCAGTTATCGCTGTCGATAAAATTACCGCCCGAGATTTGATAAATGGCTACTGCGGCTCTGTTGCCCGAGTGTGGATCAAGACCTTGGCCGGCTTTCAGATAGTCGGCAGGTTGCCAGTTGATAAATGCCCATTTCTCGCCTTGGTGTGGATATTTAGCACCGTTCACAATACCGCCGGTTTCGCCTTGGTCGGCATCGTGTGTAGTCCATTCGCCCATTGTCAGGCTCCAAGCATCGTAGCTTTCGAAGTCATCGTTTACAACCGTTTCCGATGCAGCCGGAGCTTTCCAAGAGAGGTCGGCCGAGCCGTTGGCATTCTTGGTGGCTTTGAGGTCGGTTGGAGGAGCAACTGTCGACATGGTGGCGGCAATGCTTGCCTTGGCAATGTTGTTGTCGGCCTTGAGGTCGCCGGCTACCTTCACTTCGGCTTGCACTTCGAGTGTTTCCTTAGCGTCGGTCGAAGAAGTCTTGTAGGTGAAGTCAATCTTTTCTTCGGCCATGCTCTTAAGCCCGTTGGTAACAGTTTTTTCACCAATCTTCTTGCCATTGATGGTGACAATCACCTTAGCATCGTTCAAGTCTTCAATACCTTGGTTGGTAACCTTGGCAGTCATTGTAATGGTTTGACCCTTAATTACATTTTCGGGAGCGGTGAGTTCAATCGCCGCATCCTTTTGAATGGGTTCGAGAATGTTCACGTTGTCTACAAAAATCTTGCCTGCCACAGCACCGGTGGTTTCGGTAGTGAGACGAATGATTACATATTTGTCGGCGGCGAGCGATGCCGGAATGTCGGCCATCACTTGTTGCCAAGTTCCATCGGCATTGGCCAAGTCTTTTTCCCAAATTTTAACCATTGTGCCATCAAAACGTTCGGCTGTTGCCGTCATCTTAGCCGGCGAAGCCGAGGCCTTGTAAACAAACATCATTTTTGCGGCGCTTGTTCCTGCCAAGTTGAATTTTCCAAATACAACAGAGCATTTGCCTGCCGCGGTCGATGTGAAGTACATCGAGCCACCGTCGTTGTCATAGGCTTCGTCCTTGCTGATGTTGGCGTTCTGGGCAGAGTTAGATGTTTCCAGACCCACAAACTTGTCTTCAAGAGTAGCGTTTTTGAAGCTGTTGTGATATGGGAGCTTGTAGGGAGCACCACCAATGGCGGCGGCGACACTCCAACCGCTTGCTCCGGCTTCGTTAACGGCTCTCATGGCCCAGTGCATGTATTCTTGGTTACCTTCGTCGGTTTTAACGCCGGTGATTGTGTATTGCAAACCGCCGGTTACAGAGCTGATAGAGTCGCCCAACGAACCATCGCTAACATTAAAGATATCATATCTCACCTTGTTGGGGCAGATAAGGCCGTTGTTCTTGCCTTTAACTGCTTCCCACGAGAGTTCTACGCTCGTTATTTTGTCTTTAGCCTTGGCTTTTGGCGCATTGGGAACGTCAACGCCCACATAGACTGTGACTTCGGCTTTCAGTCCGGCTCCGCTGTTGTTGAAGGCGATTACTGTGTACTTGTTGTCTCCGCGTTGTGCGGCTTCGTCAACAAAGGTTTGTTTTGAGCCCGGAGCGGGATTGTTGATCGTTTTCACGAGCGTGTTACCGCGTTTTACTTCAATTTTGCTGATTGAGGTGAGTGCGTCGCCCTTGATGTTCTTGGCAGGAGCCTTGAACTCGATCGTTGCTTTGAGTGCGCCTGTGGCATCGGCTGTGGCTTTTAGGTCGGTTACAGCGGCAGGAGCTGTTTGCTCTGCTTCTAATTCAACCGAAATAGAGTCAACATAGAGGTAGAACTTGTCTTTCTCTGAAACTGCATGGAAACCGAAGTAGTATTTTCCGTCTTCGGTCGGTTTGATTTGCTTTTCAAATTTTTGGAAAGTCTTGTTAACCAACTCTTTTACGCCATCGGTGAGGTTGTTGCTCATGCCTGCTACGGTAGCGGCCTTGCCCCATTTGGCCTCAATGCGCTCGTGGAATTTCGTGCCGTTGGCGCGAGCTCTGAAGCTCACGTTATAGGTCTTGCCGGCTTTGAGGTTGATGCCTGGCGTGATGAGCCAGTCGTCAGCATCATTTTTGCTGCTATACTTGTATTGAGCCGCTTGAACAGCAGAAGAGTAAACCCATGTCGACCCGTCTCCGTTGACATCAATTACTGTGTAGAGCGACATGTCGGTTTCAAAGTCGTCGAAGAATGGAGGGTCAAGTGCTTCGCCCACAATTTCGTTGTTGCTCAGAGCCATGGCACTGTGTTGAGTGTTGTTGATGGCAACAACACCGTACTTGTAGTTTTTAAGTGATGTTTGTGGCAGATTGTCGGTAAGTGTGGTTGTTGCGATGTCTGTTCCTATTTGTGTGGTGTCTTTGCCACTTATGCGATACACGTTGTATTTGAGTGTACCGAGATAACCGTTGTGTATGCCGGCAGCAGGAGCAGTCCAAGTGATGGTTGCTTTGAGGTTTTCATCAACGGTTAGCTTGACTTTTGTGGGAGCCTCGGGTTGGTCATAACCCACATATTTCATTACTTTGGATTTCGGACCGTTGCCCTTGTCGTTTTCAACACATACTTCAATCTTTTGAAGACCTTCGGCGGTTGTCAGCGTTTGGGTAACTTCTCCACCCGGAACCACTTTGCCATTGAGTGTCTCAGTGCCATTTACATAGATGTGCCATTTCAACTCGCCTGTGAGGTTGTTTTGATTGTCAAAAGTCTTGGTGGGAGCCTTGAAAGAAATTTGGCCTTCCAAACTTGCATCATTGAAGATGGCGGTCAAATCCTCTACTGCGGCAGGGGCGTCATCGGCTGCCGATGGTGCAGGAATGGCAATTGAGTACATGCTGCCCGGAGCCATGTCGTAGAGCTTGTTGGCTGTACCCGTTGTCAAATCTACAGTGTAGAGTGCATTGTTGCTGTTCTTGTCGCTTGCGCACCAGTAGAATACGTTGGTTTTGGGATCAATTTCACCCGATTGATAGTAAACTTGACCTTCGGAGTTTAATAGTTCTACTCCGGTTGAACCAACGAGTGTCTCGGTGCCGGTGGTGCGATCAATCTTGTAGAGGTTGCCGTCAGATGCAACACCATAGGCAAAACCGTCTTTTGCAATGCCCAACGCCACATAAGACTTGGTGCTCGGACCGATGGTGGTACGGGTCTTGTTGGCATAGTCAACAACGCCAAATTCAACCGATTTACCATCGGCAGTGAAGAATTGACCAAAGATGGTGCCATCGGTTGGGTCGGTGGCAGTTTCATTGGCAATGAGCGAAATATCTTCTATTTGAACAGGAGCTTCAGCGATTTGCCATGTATCCATGTCCACGCTGAAGTACATGATGGCATATCCGAACCCATAGTTCATAAAGTACACACCACACATTTTACCATCAACAATACCTGAACCGCTGTTAAAATATGCGGTAGTATAAGTCAACAGTTCCTCGGGGGTTGCGTTTTGGGGAGAAAATGCCTGGAATCCTCCAAAGGTTTGATTTTGGAAGTTACCGTAAATAGTGGGTACGTATGTTGAAGGCGCACCCAAAACAGGACTCGGGACTGTCTTGCGGAAGATAGACCCGGAGCGGAGTGGCTTCTTCAAAATTGTACTGGTTTCAGACATGATGCGCTTTCCTTGCAGGAACAAGGGAAGGTCTTTTTTAGCCATGTCGGAGTTTGTTACTTGGCTCCGTTGTCCCGAGAGCCTTTTCTCTGCGAGTGTCTGCCCCTGCGGTGCCAGTCGTTGGGCTGTTGCCGGGGTCAGGGTCGCTAATGCAACCAAACACGCCATTAAGAAGGAAAATCTCTTTCTCATAAGCATTGCTTTTATTTTTGGTTAAACAAAAAGATTTAAGTGCTCGAATTTTGATTTTGCTAAGTTAGGTAAAAATAAATTAAAAAACAAAACATTTTTTACATTTTTTCTTAAAAAATAATAGAAAAATGTGCTTTTTTGTGTTGGTGCTTGTTGCGAGAAATGCGATGTGGAGGGCGTTTGGATAGCGATGATTTTTTGAAAATATTTTTTAGTTCAGGAACGAAAAAGTTTTTTTCGGGAATATAGAGATGCCGGAGTTAAGACGATAATTTTTAGGCTTAACGCCTCCTTGAAATAGAATAGAAAAAAGAATCTTTTGTTGCCTCTACACATTGCATTTTTTCTTTTGCTTTATTTCATGAGTTACATTTTTTTGCAGTACCTTTGCACTTTCAAAAACGAGGGAAACCTCATATTTCAAAACAAACAACATGAAGAAAATAAAGCACATGATGTCTAAAAACAGCAGTAATTTTTTTATCAAATTATTTGTTGTGTTACTTGTATCCGGCTTTTCAATTACAGTTAATGCGCAGACACAAGGAGAGTTAACTTCGATTGCAAGAAAAGCTTCTGCCAAAGCGGCCTATCAAATGATGAAATCAATTTCCCCTAATACCGGAGAAGGGGCTGACTATGAACTTGACTATAATTCCATAATATATGACTCTTATGAAAAAGAGATTGAATGCAGAGTGACGTTGTATTGGACTGCAAAAAAATATGTATTGAGTTTTGATCGTAATACTTGCATGGTTTATGGAAAGTTGTATGTTGATCTTTCACATGGGAAAGAAAAAATGCGTTCAAGATTTATTCCACAACAAAAGAATGCTTGGACAGAGGCTTGTGCTTCTTCTCATTGGGCCGATGTTGCAGCGGGAATTGCGTTTTATGTGGCAGTGAATGAATGAATCGAAAGGTATTATATAGGTGTGTCGGTGTGTCGGTGCTATTGCTGAGTGTTGTTGGCATGTGCATTGGCGTGTTGTCGCAAGCGGCGATAACCAATGAAAAGAGTATGCCGGCGAATGTAAAAGCCGGACAACGCTCTTTGACGTTGACGCCTGCACAAATCGACAGTATAGAAAGGAGGTTTGGCTCATCGGTTGTCATTATCCCTGAATATCGCACTCAAATTTTTACAGCACTTGCGCATTATCCCGATTTGGTGGGAGTTGAAATCTCTTTTGAATATTCTGAAGAGGCTACAACCATGGCATCGAGACCAAAGGTGGCGAGCCTTTTCTCCGGCAAACGACATTATCGCATCTTGGTGAACAACAAGCAAGATTTTGAAGGCATTTTATTGAAAGACGTGCCTGCCGAGGCACAAGTGGGCATTATCGGACATGAGATTGCCCACATTGCCATGTATGAAAGTCGCAATTGGCTTGGAATGGTGCAAATTGGGGCTATGTTCATCGACGACGAAGGCAAGCGAGCTTTGGAAAGAGCCACCGACAAGCACACGATTGAGCGTGGACTGGGTTGGCAATTGCTTGAATGGGCAAAGTTCTCAATGTATGATTCTGCTAAAGCTTCAGAGAGTTACAAAGCATTTAAGCGACGCACTTACATGAACCCCGATGAAATCATGCAAAGCATGAAGCAATATTCTTGCTACGATTAACCGTTGGCAGTGCGTCTTTGGAACAGAGAGACAGATAATTTCCAATCGGTCGTTAAGGTTTACATTTTTCAATTCATCGTGTTGCTTCTTGTCTGCTTGTTGGCATTTTGGTTGTCGTTTTTTCAACATTCAAACAAAATCGGTACGCGCTCTCTAATGACCGATTTGGGCTCATGTTATGTGTTTCAAGTTGTTCAATGGCATGATGCAGGCATGTTTTCTGCTTGTGGAGAATAGAGGAGGGGTGAAAAAATATTTGCGAACTCAAAAAAATGCCTTATCTTTGCACCGCATTTGTCTGCAGGACTAAGCTGCTCGGATGGTGGAATCGGTAGACACGAGGGACTTAAAATCCCTTGGCCATAACGGCTGTGCGGGTTCAAGTCCCGCTCCGAGTACATAAAACGCTTGGTAATCGATCGATTACCAAGCGTTTTTGTTTTAGGGTTAAAGAAGATGTTTTTAAGGGTTAAGCAAACGATTGCATTGATTTTTAGGAAAGTTGCACGGCATAAAGGGTTAGATTGCAAAATATTTGTGTGTAAATTTGCGATAGGCTGAAAACAGTGCATCTTTTTTCGCTGTTCTTATTGCCTCTAATGCTGTTTAACTCAAAGAACTAAGACGATATGACAGTCGAAACACAAATCGTTCAATCGCCCAAGGGCGACATTGCCCTCTACACGCTCACCAACGCTCGGGGAGCAAGTGTGACACTTTCGGCCTTGGGAGCCGGTGTGCTCTCGGTGATTGTTCCCGACAAAAACGGACGTATGGTCGATGTGGCTCTTGGTTATGCCAACCCTGTTGACTATTTGAATGATGGTCCTTGCTGTGGCAAGGTGCCCGGACGCTATGCCAATCGCATTGCTCGCGGTCGCTTCACGCTCGATGGTGTAACCTATCGGTTGAATATCAACAATGGCCCCAACGCTTTGCATGGAGGTTCCGAGGGCTTTGCGTGCAAGATTTGGGACAGTTGTCTCACGACCACGGGAGTGCGATTTACGCTCATGAGTGCCGATGGCGACGAGCAATATCCGGGCAATCTCATGGCAGGGGTGGAGTACTCTTGGAACGACGATTGCGAACTGGCTCTTGTGCTGATGGCAAAAACCGACAAGAAGACGGTGATAAACCTCACCAATCACACCTATTGGAACCTTGCCGGTGAGAACAGTGGTTCGGTGCTGAATGAAAAGCTTTGGCTCGCCTGCTCGCACTATCTGCCCACCGACGACACGTTGATTCCAACGGGAGAATTTGCGCCGGTGGCCGGTACGCCGATGGATTTTACTGTGGCCAAAGAGTTGGGTAAAGATATTGAGCAGGATTTCCCTGCATTGAACTATGGCAAGGGGTATGACAGCTGCTGGCTGGTTGACGGTTGGGAGCAAAATAAGCTGAAGATGGTTGCCAAGCTCTCTCACGATGAGAGTGGCCGTGTGTTGGAAGTCGTCAGCACCCAACCTGCAGTTCAAGTCTACACCGGTAATTGGCTTGCCGGCAGTCCTGCAAATAAAGCAGAAGGACGCAGCTACAACGACTATGACGGCGTGGCCATTGAGTGTCAGGGATTGCCCGATGCCCCCAATCACAATCACTTTCCCACTCAAGTGCTCGTTCCGGGACAGGACTATAAGCAAGTGATTGTGTTTAAATTTTCAACGAAGCGTTGTTGAGAGTATCGGCAATGGCTTTGTACAGTGTTGACTGAAAAACGGAAAAATAAATAACGAAATAAAAATGATTAAGCAAAAACCTGATTTGAAAACCGGCCAACTGTGGAACATCAGTTTCGGCTTTTTTGGAGTGCAGATAGCCTATGCGTTGCAAAGTGCCAATGTGAGCCGTATTTTTGCCACCTTGGGGGCAGATCCGCAAACGTTGAGTTTCTTTTGGATTCTCCCTCCGCTCATGGGCATGATTGTTCAGCCTCTTGTGGGCTATTTCAGCGATAAGACTTGGACGCGTTATGGCCGTCGCATTCCCTATCTGTTCATTGGTGCGATTGTTGCGGTTCTTGTCATGTGCATGTTGCCCAATGCCGGTTCGTTTGGTTTGGCAGTGAAAGGAGCAATGATTTTCGGGCTTGTTTCGCTCATGTTTCTCGACACCAGCATCAACATGGCCATGCAACCTTTTAAAATGATGGTGGGCGACTTGGTCAACGAAAAGCAAAAGGCTAAGGCTTATAGCATACAGTCGTTTTTGTGCAATGCCGGCTCTATTGTGGGCTACATTTTTCCATTGTTGTTCACTTGGTTCGGCATCAAGAATGTGGCTCCCGCGGGAGTTGTGCCCGATTCGGTCATTTGGTCGTTCTATATCGGTGCCGCCATTCTCATTTTGTGTGTTATCTACACAACCATGCATGTGCGTGAAATGCCTCCCGAGGAGTTCTCGCAATATCAAATTAATAAAACCGATGTCAAGACGGGCGAAATCAAGGGTAAAGATCCTGATGGTGCCTGGAAGGTGTTTTTCCAAGTGGGATTGGTGCAATTCTTTTGTTGGGCGGCCTTCCTTTATATGTGGACCTATACCAACGGCTCAATCGCACACACGGTATGGAACACGACCAATACTGCCAGCGCAGGCTATCAAACGGCCGGCAACTGGGTGGGGGTGCTTTTTGCCGTTCAAGCAGTGGGTAGCGTGCTGTGGGCAGTTGTTTTGCCACAATTCAAGAACACGAAGTTGGCCTATGCGGTAAGTTTGTTCATCGGAGCCATTGGTTTTGTGTGTGTGCCGTTCTGTACCAACCAATATGTTCTCTTTGTGCCTTACTTCTTGATCGGTTGTGCTTGGGCGGCTATGTTGGCTATGCCGTTCACCTTTGTAACCAACGCCTTTGAGGGTAGTAGTCGCATGGGCATGATTTTAGGGCTTTTCAATTGCACCATTTGTCTGCCACAAATTGTTGCCGCAGCCACCGGTGGCAAAGTGTTGCTGGCTGTGGGTGGGTTTCAGGGCACAATGCTCATCATGGCAGGTATTTTCTTGCTGTTGGCCATGGTGTGCGTGTTTTTCATCAGTACTCGCAAGGCAGCCGACACACAAGCGGTTTAGCAAATTACAAATATAAAATACCGGAAAATTTAGCAATCCTTATCATAGATAGGCATGACCGTTTCTGCCGGATGTGGTGTGAAAAGCGGTCATGCTTTTGTCGTCATTTATCTCCAATCGGTCATTAAAAACCGTTAAGGCTATATTGCGGACGTGCACTGTGACGATGCAATCGTTTGCACGGAATTTGTGATGTATTATCGTTTGAAAAGGCAAAGCAAAGTTGTTGGTTTTAGTAACTTTACGCTGTTAAGTAAGCGACAGAAACAAAAACAAGATAAATGAAACTGAAATTCAACTTAGACTATCAAACTCTCTTTGGAGAAGAAATTGTTTTGAATGTACTTTCGGACAATGATAAGGTTTCGAGACATGCGATGACCACGCTTGATGGGCACACATGGTTTTGCGAATTTTCTACAAGGAGTGCCAAAGCGTTGGACTACTATTACAGTGTTGAACGCGAAGGACGTGTTGAACGCCGAGAATGGATGCAAAGACATCATCGCATCGACTTGACGACCAAGTCGACCGTAACCACCACCTACGACCACTGGATCGACTTGCCGCAGGACAGCTATCTTTATAGCGCGGCATTCACCGGTTGCGTGGCTCAACGCACATTGCACGATGTGCCTGCAACCGATTATCGGCAAACGGTCATGCTCAAGGTGTGTGCCCCCCGGTTGCGTTCGGGCGACAGACTTGCCATGTTGGGCGGAGAACCGGCGTTGGGGCAATGGTCGGTGTTGCGTGCTGTGCCCATGCAGGAACATTGCCACAATGAATGGGTGGCAGTGATCGATGCCGGCAAGTTGCAGTCGCGCACATTGGAATTTAAGTTTTTGGTTTTTACCGGTCGTGACAGTGAAGCAGTGTTGTGGGAAACCGATGGAAACCGCACCGTTACCCTGCCTGAACTTAAAGATGGCGAATGTGTTGTCTACGAACTTACTGTGGCAGGTTTTCCCATAGCCGACCGGCGCGTTGCCGGCACGGTGATCCCTGTGTTTTCGCTGAAAACCGAGGGAAGTTTTGGCGTGGGCGACTTTGGCGACCTCAAAGCAATGATCGACTGGGTTGCCTCTAACGGACAAAAGGCGTTGCAAGTGCTTCCCATCAACGACACAACCAATACCGGAACGTGGGTTGACAGCTATCCCTACAACAGCATCAGCATCTATGCTTTGCATCTGCAATATGCCGATGTGCGACAACTGCCGGAGCTGAAAGATGTTGAGCGTAGAAAATACTATGCCGCATTGCAGGCAGAATTGAACGCTTTGCCACAAATCGACTATGAGCGAGTGAATGCCACAAAACGCGCCTATCTTCACGAGTTGTTTGAACAAGAAGGAGGAAAAATGATGAAGACGGCTTCGTTCAAGGCCTTTTTCAAGAAAAACGAGCATTGGCTTGTGCCCTATGCCGCTTTTTGTTACTATCGTGACCTCAATGGCACTGCGGAGTTTGGCACTTGGCCCGATCATCGCACGTTTGATGAAACTGAGCGAACTGCGATGGCCAATGCCCGCACCAAGGAATATAAGAAAGTTGCTTTTTGGTACTTTGTGCAATTTGTCCTCGATTTGCAGATGCGAGAAGCGCATGCCCACGCCCGAGCCAAAGGAGTTATTCTCAAGGGCGATATTCCCATCGGCATCAGTCGCCACGGTGTTGAAGCATGGGTAGAACCCAAGTACTTTAACTTGAACGGACAAGCCGGTGCACCGCCCGATGCCTTTGCCACCGATGGACAAAACTGGGGTTTCCCCACCTATAATTGGGACGAGATGCTCAAAGATGGTTGCTCTTGGTGGGTGAAACGGTTCAGAAAGATGAGCGAATATTTCGATGCCTATCGCATCGACCATGTGTTGGGCTTTTTTCGCATTTGGGAAATCCCTATTGATGCCGTGAGCGGCTTGCTGGGGCAGTTTTCGCCGGCACTTGCCATGAGCCACCGCGAAATTGAGGAATATGGCTTTAATTTTCATGAGGAATTTTGTACCAAGCCGTTTATCGCCAATTGGATTATTGACCGCACATTTGGCGAACGTGCCAATGAGGTGCGTGAAAAGTATCTCGATCATGCTCATGACGACATTTACAACCTTAAAACGCAATATAGCACACAACGCAAAATCGAGGAGGCTTTTGCCGGTCAAACACAAGAACGCGAGTTGGCGTTGCGCAATGGCTTGATGTCGCTTGTAGCCAATGTGCTGTTTTTGCGCGACCACAAGAATCCACACTTGTATCACCCGCGTATTGCGGCTCAACATTCGTTGGTCTACGAAGCTCTTTGGCAGAATGACAAAGATGCGTTCAACAAGCTTTATAACGACTATTTTTATCGTCGTAACAACGGTTTTTGGTATCGGGAAGCCATGAATAAATTGCCCAAACTCGTGGAAGCCACCCCCATGCTCGTGTGTGCCGAAGACTTGGGAATGGTGCCCGATTGCGTGCCATGGGTCATCGACAACTTGCGCATTTTGAGCCTCGAAATTCAAACGATGCCCAAAGACACTCATGTGAAGTTTGGCGTTTTGAAGAACAACCCCTATCGCTCTGTATCCACCATTTCAACTCACGACATGCCCACAATGCGCTTGTGGTGGGACGAAGATTGGAACTTGACGCAAGAATATTATAACGAAGTGTTGTGGAAGCAAGGTCCGGCTCCTCACCCCATGCCGGGGCGACTTGCCGAGCAAATTGTGCAAAATCACTTGAACTCGCTGTCGATGTTGTGCTTGCTGTCTTTGCAAGATTGGCTGGCTATTGATGAAGATGTGCGTCAGCCCGATGCCGATGTCGAACGCATCAACATTCCTGCCAATCCTCGTCACTATTGGCGTTATCGCATGCACAAAAGCATTGAAGAATTGCAAAACAATAAAGAGTTTAATGCCAAAATGGCTCAATTAATAGCTTCTTGCAGAAGAAAATGAAAGCATTGATTAATATTTTTATAGTACTCATCGCCATTGTGTTGCCTGCTATTGCTGATGCACAAACGGTGAAATCGCCCAATGGAAATGTTGTGGTGAAATTCTCGCTCGACTCAGGTTGCCCTACCTATGAAATGACCTATAAAGGCAAGGCAGTGGTTAAACCCAGTCGCCTCGGACTGGAATTAGCCAAGGACAAGCACGCGAGTCGAGGCGAAAATGAAACCGACCTGATGGACGGTTTTGTGATCGACAAATCCTCTGTTTCTTCTTTCAGCGAAATTTGGCAACCGGTGTGGGGACAATACAAAAATGTGCGCAACAACTACAATGAGTTGATGGTTTCTTTGCGCCAGACAGCCTCCGAACGCAATGTGATTGTGCGTTTTCGGGTGTATGATGAAGGCATGGGATTTCGTTATGAATTTCCTGCCCAACAGAATTTGAATTACTTCATTATCAAGCGTGAACGCTCACAATTTGCCATGACAGGCGATCACAAGGCATGGTGGCTTGCCGGCGACTACGACACGCAGGAATATCCCACGCAAATCAGCCGTTTGTCTGAAATACGCGACCGCATGCCCAATGCCATTGTGTGGGGCAACTCTTCGCAAACGCCCTTTTCGCCAACAGGTGTGCAAACTTCGTTGCAAATGAAGAGTGACGATGGGCTGTATATCAACATTCACGAAGCGGCTTGCGTCGACTATGCAACCATGCACCTCAATCTCGACGAGAAGAACATGGTGTTTGAGTCGTGGCTCACTCCCGATGCCGTGGGCAACATGTGCTATATGCAGACTCCTTGCCGGTCGCCGTGGCGCACCGTGATGGTGAGTGACGATGCTCGCGACATGCTCTCGTCTTATATGATATATAATTTGAATGAACCTTGTGCTCTCGAAGATGTGAGTTGGATTCACCCAACCAAGTATTGTGGAGTGTGGTGGAGCATGATTGTAGGAAAGAACAGCTGGAACTACACCGATGAATATCCGTCGGTGCAACTGGGTAAGACCATTTTTGCCAATAGCACCCCCAATGGCCGTCATTTGGCCAACAACGACAGCGTGAAACGCTACATTGATTTTGCCGCTAAAAACGGGCTTAATCAAGTGCTTGTAGAGGGCTGGAACGAAGGGTGGGAAGACTGGGCCAACAGGTGGAAATATGACGTGTTTGATTTCGTCACTCCCTATCCCGATTTTGATATTAAAATGCTCAATGACTATGCTCACAGCAAGGGAGTAAAGCTCATGATGCACCATGAAACAAGTTCTTCGGTCACCAACTATGAGCGTTGCATGCAAGAGGCCTATGCTCTCATGAACAAATATGGCTATGACGCAGTGAAGAGCGGTTATGTGGGCGACATCATTCCACGTGGCGAGCATCACTATGGACAGTACATGAACAATCACTACTTGTATGCACTCAAAGAGGCCGCCAAGCATCGCATCATGGTGAATGCTCATGAAGCCACACGCCCAACCGGCCTTGCACGTACTTATCCCAACTTGGTGGGAAACGAGAGTGCAAGAGGGACAGAATATGAGGCTTTTGGCGGTAGTAACCCCAATCACACGGTTTGTCTGCCGTTCACGCGCTGGCAAGGCGGCCCCATGGACTACACGCCGGGAGTGCTTGAAACGAAACTTGACAAGTGGTCCGACAATAAGAACTTTGTACACACCACCCTTGTGGGGCAGTTAGCCCTCTATGTGGTCATGTGGAGTCCGTTGCAAATGGCTGCCGACCTGCCGCAAAACTACGAAAAATATGCCGACGCTTTTCAGTTTATTCGTGATGTGGCATGCGATTGGGACGATTCGAAATACATTGATGCCGAACCCGGTGAATACATTACTGTTGCTCGCAAGGCCAAAGGCACCGATAACTGGTTTATTGGTGGAAAATGCAATGAAAAAGGGCATAAGGTCGATGTGAAACTCGATTTTCTTGATGCCGGGCGCAAATATGAATGCGTCATTTATGCCGACGGTAAAAATGCGCATTACGAGAGAAATCCGCAAGCCTATACCATCGTGCGCAAAACGGTGAAAAGAGGCGATGTGCTCAAAATGACCGAGGCCGGTGGCGGTGGATTTGCAGTTTCCCTTTTTGCGAAGTAATAATAAAGTGCAGAGAAGAGAGATGACGGTTAGTCTTCTCTCTCCTGCATTTCTCCTGCATTTCTTTTTTGATGTAGGTGAAAAAGAATTGAAATTTTGTTTTGAAAAATATGATTGCCATTACATTAAACAGTATTTTTATGAAGAAACACAGTCGGTTACTGTTGGCCGTGCTCATTTCAACCTTGAGCCTTGGTGCAAGTGCACACGATGAATTGCAATACAGCCCCACTGCTTCTTTGTTTAAGGTGCAGACTTTGCCCTCGGCCAAAGAAGTGCTTTTGAGAATTTACCCCGAAGGGATAGGAGGCAGTCCTGAACGTGTCGTTAAAATGAAAAAACAATTGTCGGCAAACAAAGAATTGTTTTGGAATGTTAGGTTGAAAGGTGACTTGAAAGGGAAATTTTATACCTTTGATGTGCGTTACGACAAGAAGTTCATGGGTGAGACACCCGGAGTGAATGCCAAGGCTGTGGGAGTGAACGGCCATCGAGGAGCAATCATCGACATGCAGGAAACCAATCCTGTGGGTTGGGAAAGTGATCGCCGCCCCAATGTGGCGGCCAAAGATTTGGTAATTTATGAAATGCATCATCGCGACTTTTCGGTTGGCCCCGGTGTCGAATGGGCATACAAGGGGAAATACCTTGCCCTCACCGAACCGCAGGCAATCAAGCATCTCACCGAACTTGGCGTGAATGCAGTACACATTTTGCCTTCGTTTGACTATGCTTCGGTCGATGAAACGATACTCGATAAACCTCAGTTTAATTGGGGATATGACCCACAGAACTACAATGTGCCCGATGGCAGCTACAGCACCAACCCCCGTGTGCCTCAAGTGCGCATCAACGAATTTAAGCAAATGGTGCAAGCACTTCACAAGGCCGGTATCAAGGTAATTCTTGATGTGGTGTATAATCACACCTTTAATATCGAAAGCAGTAATTTTCAACTCACGATGCCCGATGCCTTCTTCCGCAAACAATCTGACGGCAGTTACAGCAACGGTTCGGGTTGTGGCAACGAAACCGGTAGCGAGAAGCCGGTGATGCGCAATTTCATGCTCGAGAGTGTGAAATACTGGGTTGATGAATATCATATAGATGGTTTTCGTTTCGACCTTATGGGCGTGCACGACATCGAAACCATGAATTTCATTCGACAGACGTTGCCCAACGATATTTTCATCTATGGCGAAGGTTGGAGCGCAGGTAGCTGTGCATGGCCTGCCGACTTGCTTGCATCGAAAGCCAACATGAGGCGTATGCCGGGCATTGCGGCTTTCTGCGACGACATGCGGGACGCTTTGCGCGGTCCTTACAACGACGACACCAAAGGAGCATTCCTTGCCGGCTTTACCGGACATGAAGAGAGTATCAAGGCTGGAATTGCCGGATGCATCGAACACGAGCAGATTGATTATGATCGAGTGAATTACAGTAAAGAAGCTTGGTGCAAAGAGCCTACACAGATGCTGGCCTATGTGAGTTGTCACGACGATATGTGCCTTGCAGACCGCTTACGTTCGAGTATTCCGGGAATAGGAGAAGAAGAACTTATCAGACTTGACTTACTGGCACAGACGGTAGTTTTTACTTCACAAGGCGTGCCGTTCATGCTCAGTGGCGAAGAAATGCTCCGCACCAAAAAGGGTGTTCACAACAGCTATAATTCGCCCGACAGCATCAATCAGCTCAATTGGAACAACTTGCAAAAGTATTCGCAAGTGTTCGATTACTATAAGAATTTGATTGCTCTTCGCAAGCATCATTCTGCATTTCGCATGGGTAGCACCGAACAAGTGCGCAAGCATTTGGAGTTCTTGCCGATTCAAGATTGCCTTGTTGCATTTCGTTTAAAAGACCATGCCGGAGGCGATGTGTGGAAAGATATTTATGTTGCATTCAATAGTGGCAGGGAGATGCGTTATGTCGAAGTGCCGGAGGGATTCTATACTATTGTGTGTGCCTATGGCGAAATCAACGAAAAGGGGCTTGGCACTATATCCGGTTCCAAGTTGCTTGTGCCTGCACAAAGTGCTTTAATCGTTCATAACTAAAAAACAAACAATAAAAACATCATGAGAAAGAAAATTTTATTCATGGCATTATTGGCCGGCATTGCATCTGTGGCAGGTGTGAAAATCGACCGCATTGATCCTCCTAACTGGTTTGGCGGAATGAAAAATTCATCGGTGCAACTTATGGTCTGCGGACAGGGAATTAAGAACTGCGAACTGATGGTTGACTATCCGGGCGTTTTGGTTGATAGTGTGGTGAATGTTGACAGTGAAAACTATTTGTTGGTTTACTTGAACATGGCAAATGCCCAACCCGGGAACATGAAACTTGTTTTCAAAAAAAACGGTAGCAAAAGGATTGTGAACTATGAAATTAAAAAACGTGACATGAATGCTCATGCCCGTCAAGGCTTTTCTAATGCCGATGTGCTCTATATGCTCATGCCCGATCGGTTTGCCAACGGCGACATAAGCAACGACCGGTTGAAGATGAAAAGCAACTACACGGTCGACCGTCAAGAACCGAGTTTGCGTCATGGTGGAGATTTAGAGGGTATTCGCCGGCATCTTGATTACTTTAATGAACTCGGAGTAACTGCATTGTGGTTTACTCCGGTGCTCGAGAATGATTCGCCCGACATGAACGGTTCGAGCACCTATCATGGCTATGCCACTACCGATTACTATCGGGTAGACCCTCGATTTGGCACTAATGCCGAGTACAAGAAACTTGTTGATGAGGCCCATGAGCATGGATTGAAGGTGGTGATGGACATGATTTTTAATCATTGTGGTTTGGAACACCCTTGGCTTGCCGACTTGCCTACTCACGACTGGTTGAATCGTCCTGCCGGTGAGAAATACATGCAAACGAGCTATAAGCTGACTCCGGTGATGGACCCTTATGCCAGCAAAATCGACATGAAGGAAACCGTTGAAGGCTGGTTTGTGCCCACCATGCCCGATTTAAATCAAAACAATGTGCATGTGATGAACTATTTGATTCAAAACAGTATTTGGTGGATTGAAACCGTAGGTATTGATGGTATACGCATGGACACTTACCCTTATGCCTATGCTGCTCCTATGGCACGATGGATGAAAGCAATCGACGAACAATATCCCGATTTCAATGTGGTGGGAGAAACTTGGGTCACCGAGCCGGCCTACACGGCATCGTGGCAAAAGAACTCGCGCTTGGCCAAGGAAAACAGCTACTTGAAAACGGTGATGGATTTCGCTTTTTACGAGCGGCTCGATTCGGCAAAGCGTGAGGAGACCGATGGTTGGTGGAAAGGTTATAACAGGCTATACAACAGTTTTGTATATGACTATCTCTACACCGATATCAATCATGTGATGGCATTTATCGAAAATCATGATACCGACCGTTTTTTGGGCGAAGGACAAGATGTCGACAAGCTCAAGCAAGCTCTTGCCTTGTTGCTCACCGTTAAACGCATTCCTCAATTGTACTATGGCACAGAGGTGCTCATGAATGGAACGAAAAAGATTACAGACGGCAATGTGCGCAAAGATTTTGTGGGCGGTTTCCCGGGTGACGATCGCAACTGTTTTACTCAGGCAGGTCGCACCGCACAAGAAAACGACATGTTCACTTGGTTGAGTGCCGTGTTGCACTGGCGACAAGGCAACGATGTGATTGTGAAAGGAAAAATGACACAGTTTGTGCCATGGAATGGGGTGTATGTGATTGCACGCAGGCATGAGGGCAAAAATGTGCTCACTGTGCTCAACGGCACCGACAAAGCTGCCGTTTTTGATGTAAAACGCTATGCCGAGGTTATCGGTGTGCACGCTCATGCCACCGATGTTCCCACGGGTGTACAATATCGTTTAGACAGCAATATCGCCCTTAGTCCGCGTCAAACACTCATTTTGGAGTTTTGAGCAGATAAGTGAAAGCTTTGAATTGGATTTAAATCGGTCATTAAACTTTGATGGTCTAATGACCGATTTGAGTTTAATATTCATAGGTTAGGAGCGAGAAGTGTATTCCCGGGAAATCGCTGCTGTTGTAGGGCGTGTAGTGCAACATTGCCCACACTTTTGTGCTTTGATTGTAAAAAATGTCATCGCCATCGTCACGTGTGCTCGAGTACACATAGCCCATGCTCTCAATCCATGAACGCACTTGTTGGCTACGTATCCAGTCTACGTTGTAACTTTTGAGAACGGCCTCGTCGATGGTGCCTTCCCAGCCATTCATGTAACCGGTGAGCGGGAAAAGGGTTTTGTGAGTTTGGAACATCCAAAAACCCGGTACCGATTTGGGGTCTCTTGTGTGTCCCATTGTTTCTTCTTCGTATGTGAACCCATCGGGATCCATTGGTTTGCCCAAAATGGCGATCATGGGCAGGAAGTATTCTTCGGGATTATCCAGAACGGGATCCTTGGTTTCGGCTACCCACAGAGCTTCAGAGAGATCAATGCCTGCCAACTTGTTTTCACGGCTCATTTTAGCCAAAGTCGCGGCATCGGCGGCATTGATGTTGCCGGTGACTTTGATTGATGTGATTGACTGCATTTCGGTTTCGGTGAGCATTTTTCCCAAAGCTCCTGCCGTTGCAATGTTGATAGTTTTGTCTTGTGCTGCAATTGAAATATTTATCAAGAGGCACATTGCCAATAGACTGTATAGTTTTTTCATGTTGTTGTCGTTTTATTTGATGAGAACTCTGATTGATTTTTGACCGATGCGCACTGCATAAACGCCTTGCGCAAGGTTGAATGTCGTGGTTTGTCCTTTTGATGCACATTGTTGCGCTATGCACATTCCGTTCATGTTGTAGACTCCGATGTTGACGGCTTTTTTGTCCAATGTCACGCTCACTTTGCCATTGCTCAATGCAATGCGAAAATCTGTATTGGTGTTTATTTGTTCAACGGCGGTAGGCTCAGCGACGAGTACTACTGTTTTGGTAAATCCGTATTTTTGATCCAGTTTGTCCTTTTCGGCAGCATCGGTTACATATATTTTCAATCCGTCTTGGTCGGGAAAAGGAGTGTCGGTGAGTGTAGAGAGCTTTCCGGGAGCAAGTACAACTTTCGCGAGCAATGGGCACGCTGCAAAGGCATTATCTCCCACAATTTGAGTATTGGCCGGCAAGGTGATTTCGACAAGTTTTGTGCACCCCTTGAATGCATCTTTGGCTAATCCAAGCGGAGTGACCGTGGTAGTGTCTTGGGCTTGCAGAATTGCCGATGTAGACAACATGGTTGCAAACATGATGGAAAAGAACTTTTTTCGTTTCATAAGCATTAATGTTTTTGCAATTAAAAAATGTTTTTTATTGAAGATGCTTGTTATTCAAGCACTGTTATTTTTTAGACAATTTGGTTAATATTAATCGCAAATTTAGTAAAATATATTTTAAATAATGTATTAAACGGTATAATTTTGTGTAGTCTGATAAAAAAGAGTTGGTTTAACTTAGGTTTAACTCAAATCGGTCATTAGACCGCTAAGGTTTAATGCTGTCTTGGTCACATTTGTTACCTTTTAAATGTTGGCTACTGCTTACTTTTGCATCAAAACAACTTAAATTACATCGCAATGAATAGTGAAATGAGAAACAACCTGCCCAAGGTTGAACAGGAGAAAATGGAAATTCTCTTCGACATTGAAGAGAAGTTTGAAACAGGTCAAATCTCGCTTGAACAGGCTCGGCAGTTGATGAATGAAAAAGTGGGGAAAATTCGTCCCTATCACATCGCCTACATTGAGCAGACTCTCAAGCAAACCGATGAAGACGAATGCTTTCGTGTCGACATGAAGCGTGCCATGATGGTGTTGGAGGGTTTTATGGACTACTCACGTCCATCATTGCCTGCCACTCATCCGCTCATGCGCTATTATCAAGAAAATGATGCCATGCGCAAAGTGTTGCTGGCGGTTGAAGATTTGGTGCAATATCCGCTCATCAAAAATCAGTGGCTGGAACTCTATGATGAACTCAAACAATATGTCACCCACTTTGTGCGCAAGCAAAATCAGCTTTATCCGCTACTCGAAAAAAAAGGGTTTGACCGCCCTACCACCACCATGTGGACATTCGACGACATGGTGCGTGACGAAATTCGCGACAATCGTCGCCTGCTTGAAGCCGACAAGGACGATGAGTTCCTTGTAAGGCAGCAACGATTGCTAGACATTGCGCGCGATCTCATGGACAAGGAAGAGAAAATTCTCTATCCCACTGCCGAGGCAATGATCACTGCCGAGGAATTTGAAGACATGAAGAACGGCGACCGAGAAATAGGCTTTGCCTTCATCACTGTTGCCGACGAAGCAAAACAACCTGCCACAGCCCCTCACAGTATTGCCCATGATGGCTTTGCCGGCGATTTGCAAGCTCTGTTGGCAAAATACGGTTATGCCACTTCGGCCGGAACGCCATTAGATGTTGCTACGGGAAAACTTACATTGGAGCAAATCAATCTCATTTACAAGCACATGCCTGTTGATTTGTCGTTTGTCGATGAAAATGAATTGGTGTGCTTCTATTCCGATACCGATCATCGTGTGTTTCCACGCAGCAAAAATGTGATAGGACGCATGGTAGAAAATTGCCATCCTCGCAAGAGTGTGCATGTGGTGAGAGAGATTATCGACAAGTTTCGCAGTGGCGAGCAGGAACGCGCAGAGTTTTGGCTCAATAAGCCGGGATTGTTCATCTATATTGTTTATGTAGCAGTGCGTGATGGTGAAGGTCGATTTAGGGGGGTGCTTGAAATGATGCAAGATTGCACGCACATACGCAGTCTCGTCGGTTCGCAAACTTTGCTCACTTGGTCGGGACAAGAACAGGAACAAATTGTTGAAACCGAGCTGCAGCAAAATGCGGTTGAAGAAAGTAAATCGGCAATCAACGTCAATGTTGAGGATATTACGCCTGAAACTCGTCTCAAAGACTTGCTGAAACAATATCCCTCACTCAAGAAGCGGTTGCCCGAAATCGCTCCGGAATTTAAAATACGTGAGTTCGGGATAAGAAAAGTCTTATAAAAGTTGGTAATTTCACTGATATTTTGTATCTTTATAGGTGAAAGTCAATACGTTACAAAACAATCAAGTGATGATTACCAAAGACAAAGTTATAGAAATTTTCTGTATTATCGATGAGTTTGACAAGAATTTGAATGCCGAACTGGCAAAAA
>JBGYAB010000031.1:0-21129 GCA_041815985.1 Sodaliphilus sp.
AATCGGAACAAATCAAACAAATCCAATAAATCGGAATAAATCCAACAAAGTTTATCAAATTCATCAAATCCTCTTTTTGTTTTCTTGTAGTTCGTTTTCAGGTAGTTCGTTTGATTTGTTTTGTTTGATTTGTTTTGTTTGGATTGGAATTGTTCGATTTTCGGTGCAGGCACTTCCTTGCTGTTCAGCAGTCACACTGCCGACCAAGAAAATGGCCGAGAAAACTTTGAAATCCTTTTCATGCAGATGTATTTTTAACTGTATTCATTTCCTTTTATTTGAAAATAAGTGTATCTTTGCATATATAATAAGCTGATGATTGCATGAAGAGATTGTGGACCATATTGATTGTTTTATTATCTCTTTCAGTCTGTGAGCCGATATTTGCTCAATTACAGTGGAAAGAGGTGACACGCAAGATTGTTGGTAGAAGTCTCGTCGATCCCGGCTATAGCGATGGTGTTGAAATTTTTGGCAAAGATGGTGTGATTACCATTAGAACCCAACGGCGCATTCAGGTGCGAGTTTTCACGATTTTGGGGCAACTCGTTTCGCAGGCCACATTAAATCCCGGAGTTTCGGAACTCAAAATTGGTTCACGAGGAATATATATCGTGAAGACCGAGCATGTTACTCAAAAGGTTGCTTTGTAAAAAATCTTTCACTATCACAACTATAACGAAATTAATTCTATTTTATCTATAAAACTTTATTTAACATGAACGAACTTGAAAACATGGATTGGACTAAACTGTCGTTTAGTTACATGAAAACAGACTACAACGTGCGCTGCGCTTTCCACAATGGTCAATGGGGCGATATCGAAGTAACAGATTCTGAGTACATCAACATGCACATGGCTGCAACTTGCTTGCACTATGGACAGGAAATTTTTGAAGGTCAAAAGGCTTTCCGAGGTAAAGATGGCAAAGTGCGTCTTTTCCGCATCGATGAAAATGCAAAGCGTTTGCAACGTAGTGCCGAAGGCATTAAGATGGCTCCACTGCCTATTGAAAAATTTGTTGAAATGTCGAAACTCGTTGTTAAGAAAAACGAGCGTTTCATTCCTCCATACGGCTGTGGCAGCTCTTTGTATTTGCGTCCTGTAGAAATCGGTACAACTGCACGTGTTGGTGTAAATCCTGCTGATGATTATCTGTTCCTTATCTTTGTAACTCCGGTAGGACCCTATTTCAAAGAAGGTTTTAATACTACCAAGGTGTGCATCTTCCGTGAATATGACCGTGCTGCTCCTTGCGGAACCGGTCGTTTCAAAGTAGGTGGTAATTATGCCGGCAGTCTCGCTGCAATTGAGCGTGCTAAGGGCTTGGGCTTCTCTACTGTGCTCTTCCTCGATCCTAAGGAGAAAAAGTATATCGATGAGTGTGGCCCTGCCAATTTCTTTGCAATTAAGGGTGATACTTATATTACTCCGAAGTCGGGTTCAATTTTGCCCTCAATCACCAACATGAGCTTGCAACAAATTGCCAAAGACATGGGACTCAAAGTAGAATGCCGTCCTGTGGAACTTGAAGAACTTGCTACCTTCGACGAGGCTGCGGAGTGTGGAACTGCTGCTGTGTGCTCTCCTTTGAGCGAAATTCACGACATTGACACCGGCAAGAAATATGTGGTTTCTAAAGATGGCAAGCCGGGTCCGGTGGTTACCGAACTGTATCATCGTTTGCAGGCTATTCAGATGGGCGATGCACCCGATACTCACAATTGGGTGACAATCGTTGACATGTAATTGCCGATAAACTTTTTGAAACCAAAAAGAAATCATAACTTTGAAGGCGGAATCACCTCTTGTGGTTCCGCTTTTTTACACGAAATAAAAGAGCATGATTGACTATTATTCTATTTTGCTGCGTTATTATACTCCCGGTGATGGAGATTGTGACTTGCTCATCAGGCACAGTACACAAGTTGCCGAACTTGCGATGCAACTGTGCAGGCGATTGATTGCCGACAAGCAGTCGATCGATGTGGATTTTGTATATGAGGCGGCAATGCTTCACGACATCGGCATTTTCAAGACCAATGCACCGGGAATCTTTTGCTTTGGCAAGGAACCTTATATCCGACATGGCATTATTGGGCGTGAAATTCTTGAAGAAATGGGCTTGTTTCGCCATGCCATGGTGTGTGAACGGCACACCGGATCCGGACTTTCAATGCAAGAAATCATTTGTCAGAATTTGCCATTGCCTCATCGCGACATGCTCCCAATCAGCTTAGAGGAACAAGTTGTGTGTTATGCCGATAAGTTTTATAGCAAGTCTCGGATAGCTCCAGCAAAAGCCATCGAAAAGGTGCGCAAGTCGTTGAGTAAATATGGCGAAGGCACAATTGCCCGTTTCGACGACATGACAAAGCGGTTTGGAATTCCCGATTATGCCTCGTTGGATACCGACTTTTAAATAAATTCATGCCAATGGCTCTCATGTGCAAAAAACTTGCTTGTGGCATGTTGCCTTGACAATAAATATCGTCTTTTTGCGCTTAAATAGGTAGAAATGCTTACTTTTGTAGTCACATTGCATGAATGAAAATATTTGAAATCAAGAGGTAGATACATATTGCCGTTTTTCATCTTGTTGCTGATGTTGGAGCTTTGTTTCTCAGCTTCTGCCCAATTGCGTGTTTCTGAAATGCCCGGTAGTGCACCTGTTGTTACCGACTCTGTTGTGCCGAAACCGACGGAAAAAGACACAACACGTTTCAAAAAAGTGAAAGTCGATCTTGACAATCAGGTAGATTTTTCGGCCAAAGATTCCATCGTGATGTATGGCAAGCAAGATGTGAAGATGTTTGGTTCGAGCAACATCAAGTATGGCGACATCAATTTAACTGCCCAGCGACTTCACATGGACATGGACAAAAACATTGTCTATGCTCGTGGCGATACCCTCGAAACCGATTCTACAACAGAGGTTGTGGGCAATCCTGTTTACAAAGACAACAGTGGAGCCTATGAATCGAGACTCATGACCTATAATTTTAAGACACAAAAGGGCTTGATTACCGACATTGTCACTGAGCAAGGCGATGGCTTTCTTACCGGTGGCGTGACTAAAAAGATGGATAATGGTGATTTTTATATCAAAGACGGGAAATACACCACTTGCAACAATCACGACCATCCGCACTTTTATTTCCAGCTCACCAAAGGCAAAGTTCGCCCAAAGAAAAACATTGTCATGGGACCTGCCTACATGGTGCTTGAAGATTTGCCATTGCCCATTGCTGTGCCGTTTGGGTTCTTTCCATTCACCGACAAATTTTCAAGCGGTGTGCTTGTGCCGACTTTTGGCGAAGACTATAATCGCGGTTTCTATTTGCGCAATGGAGGCTACTATTTTGCATTGAGCGAATATGCCGACCTTGCTCTCACAGGCGAAATCTACACACGTGGTTCGTGGGGAATAACGGCACAGTCCAACTATGCCAAGCGTTACCGTTTTCGGGGCAACTTCAATGTGAGCTACCTAACCTCGGTTACCGGCGATAGGGGAGAACCCGATTATTCCAGCGTTCGCAACTTTCGCTTGCAATGGACCCATTCGCAAGATGCAAAGGCCAATCCTAACATGAGTTTCTCGGCCAGCGTGAACTTTGCAACCAGCGGATATTCTCGCAACAACCTTGATGATTATTATAGCAGTTCATTCACCGAGAACACCAAGAGCAGCACAGTGAACTTGACCTATAAATTTCCCAACAGCAAGTGGATGCTATCGACAACGGCAAGTGTGTCGCAACGCACTGCCGACTCTACCCTCTCGGTTTCGTTTCCAAACTTCACACTCTCTCTCTCGCAGGTGGCTCCATTCAAGCGCAAGCATGCAGTGGGGAGCGAACGGTGGTATGAAAAAATCAAACTTTCATATTCCGGACGTTTTCAAAATTCTCTCACGGCCAAACAAAATGATTTTTTGCATAAGAACCTGATAAAGGATTGGCGAAACGGAATACAGCACACAGTGCCCATTTCGGCCACATTCTCTTTGTTCAAGTACATTAACGTAACTCCATCGATGACACTCAACGATCGCATGTATTCGAGCAAGATACGTCGCCAATGGAATCCGAACGCCAGTTCAGAGTTGCTCGACACTACCTATAATTTCTACAATGTTTTTGATTTTAATTTTGCGCTTTCATTCACAACCAAACTCTATGGCTTCTTTAAGCCTCTTGGTTTCCTTGGCAAGAAAATCGACAACATCAGGCATGTGATCACCCCCACAATCTCATTTTCGGCAGCTCCCGATTTCAGCGAGCCGTTTTGGGGCTATTATGGTCGTTACAACCGCACCAATGCCGCAGGAGAGGTTGAGCAAGTGAAGTATTCCTATTTTCAACATGGCTTGTTTGGCAATGCCCCGGCAGGCAAATCGGGCATGATATCCTTTAACATTTCCAATAATATTGAAGCCAAGGTTAGGAGCGACCAAGACAGCACCGGTTTCAAGAAGGTTTCTATCATTGAAAATCTCAGCTTGAGTCAGTCTTATAACCTAGCCGCCGACTCTTTGAGATGGAGCAACTTAAACACATCGATATTGCTTCGTCTCACCCGAGGATTTAACCTCAATTTGAGTGCGACCTGGGACGTGTATAAATATGGTTTGAGTCCTTCGGGAACACCGATTCGCATCAACAAGCTCCGCCTTTTTAACGGCGGTGGTTGGGGCAGACTTTCAAGCACAGGCACCTCGTTTTCCTACACGTTTAACAACGACACATTCAAGAAACTTTTTGGGCGTGGCAAAGACAAATCTAAAAAGAATGAGAAAGGAGAAGCCTCCAATGATTATACCACCGGCAACCTCAATGCCGATAGTCGCCAAGAAGAGCAGCAAGGCGACATGCAGTTTACCCCCGATGGTTACATGAAATGGGATTGTCCATGGAGTTTGAGTTTTAGCTATTCGCTGAACTATGGCTATGGAACATTCAATACCAAAAAGTTGGAATACAATGGCAAGTGGACACAAAACTTGAGTTTCAACGGAAACATACGTCCCACGAAGAACTGGAATTTTAGTTTCTCGGCCAGCTACAATTTCGATACTCACAAAATCGCTTATATGAATTGCTCCATTTCGCGCGAAATGCACTGTTTCAACATGAGCGCAAGTTTTGTGCCGGTAGGGCCATATAAGTCTTATAGTTTCCACATTGCCGTCAAGTCGTCGATATTGAGCGATGTGAAGTATGACAAACATTCGAGTTACAGCAATGGTGTGACATGGTATTAACCCGATGTCTGTTGCTTTCATTGCACTCTTCTGTCCCAAATCGATCATTATAGAGTTTGCACTGATTTTATTTGCATGTTGAGCAGGTTGATTGCCGTTTGTTCGGAGACGTAGCGAGTTGCATAAAGCCCCCTCGGTAACCAAGATGCCGTAAAGCAACACAATGAACCTAAAATTGTAACCCTCAGCGATTTGATGAACGATTTGGGTTTATCGTACTCGTGTAAAAAAAGAAAATTGCCTGCATGTGGTTGTTGCAAGCAATTTTCTTGTTAATGCGAAAAATATTTTGGTCTATTTACTTGTTTTCTTCGATAAACCCCAAGATAGTAACGTGTGAATCTCTTGACTGTCCTCCGGGACTTGTGCCCGGCATGCCCTCGGGCACTTCAAGCCCACGTTTAGCGTAGTATTCGTGCCAGTAGGGGAGCACTTTACCGTCTTTGGTGCAAAATGTGAGCGGAATTGTGCTAAAGATGAGTTGACCGTTATTGTCAACAAAACTTTTTTGCACCAGTTCACTGCAATAAATTTTTTCATCATCGGGTTCAAATGTGAAGTCATACGGTTTCCCCAAATGTGTAAAGGCCCTTGTCAAAGTGGTGCTGATGTCCACAGGCACGTTCACACGCCCCACCAGCAGTGTTGGGGAGTTAAATTCTTTGGCATCTTTCAATAGACTGTCAACCGGCGTGAGGCACACTCCACGATGCACGGCTTCAATCACTTGTGGTGTGTGGTCTTTTCCCCAGTTGAAAATAGCCACATGGTCGATGGGATGTTCATTTCCGCTTGTTGTTACCTTGGTGATGGCATTGCCTTTGGGATTTACAAAAAAAATGAGATCGCCATCACGCAGACTGTCGATTTTTACTTGTGCCGACGCGCATATTGCTGCCGACATGCACATGATTAATAGTAGTGTAATTGTTTTCATGTAGGCAAAGTTAGTGTTTTTTATGCTTGTATCACACAATTTTGAGTCGATTTCGGGGTAATATTACGCTTTAACATTTTATTAAGAAAAGTTTTGTGATTCAATAAATTTCATGTACCTTTGCACTGCTAAAATTAATAATAATATAAATTTTTACGAAGAATGTACTTAGATTCAGAGAAAAAGCAAGAAATCTTCGGCACCTACGGCAAAAGCAATACTGATACTGGGTCTCCAGAGGCTCAGATTGCATTATTCTCAGTCCGTATCGCCCATTTGACCGAGCATTTGAAGGTCAACAAAAAGGATTATACTACTCAACGTGCTCTTAAAATGCTTGTAGGTAAGCGTCGCCGTCTTCTTGATTATTTGATCAAGAAAGACATCAACCGCTACCGTGCTATCATCGCAAAGAAAGAACTCGGTATCCGCAAGTAATTAAAGAGAGATTTTTTTCTCACAGGTAAAAAAACCACAACCGCATATTTTCGAGTTGTGGTTTTTTTTCGTAATGTACTATCGGTTTCAAGGAAGATGCGAGGAGTGTTTACAGTGTCACCTTAATGGTCTCTTGACCAACTTTTACGATATAAAGGCCGTGAGAGTTCATGTTGATGATACGTTTGCGCCCTTGATACACGCTTGCCCCCAAGCTGTCATACACTGTTACTACTACACTGTCGGGAGCATTTTGGATTTCTATGTTTCCATCATGAATGTTAATCTTGATTTTTTTCTGCAAGGATTGTGTAACTCCTGAAATTACAGGCATTTCCTTAACCAAGAACTCTTTCCACACATTGGTGGCGTTGTATTCTGCTATGCTTTGTTGTGGCACGTAGAGATTGCAAGCCGATATATTCACGCCCGAAAACACATCTTCATCGATGAGCAAAGGAGTGGTAATGTGGCAGTATATTTCTTGAAGTATCGCACATTTTTTGAATGCCGATGATTCTATGTTATTGACAGTGGCAGGAATGATAACGCTTGTCAGTTTGGCACAATCTTTAAATGCTTGGTAACCTATTTGTGTTACGCCGTTTGGAATTTCTATCGTTTTCAGAGCTTTACATTTTGTAAACAGCCCTTCGGCAATGGAAGTGAGGCCGTTGCTCAATGTCGCATTTTCCAGTTGATCGCAAGAGTAGAATGCGCTTTCGCCTATTTGAGTTACATGATCGGGAATACTAATGCTGTGCAGTGAGGTGCAATGGTAAAACGCTTCTTTGCCAATTTCTTGCAAAGTGCTTGCAAATTGAATGTCAGCAAGCAGCTTACATTCGCTGAATGCCGAGGGAGCGATAAGTTGCGTTCCGTGAGGCACTTGATAGCTTGAGCCTTTGGCATTCGGATAAATGAGCAGGCCTTTGGCATCGCTACTGAACAGCACACCGTCAATCGATGTGAATGTGCTGTTGCCGGCTGCCACATGAATACTTTTCAACGCAGTGCAGGCACTGAATGCCCCTTCGCCAATTGAGGAGAGATTTTGAGGCAGAGTTATTGATGTCAATGCCGAACAGTCTGAAAAAGCACCTTTGCCCAGCGTTTGGAGGTTTTTTGAAAATGTAATGTTTTGCAAAGCGGTGCAGTAATTGAATGCCTCTTCTTTAATTTCGGTCACTCCGTTGCCCAAATTTAACTGTGTGAGCTGTTGACACTTTTGAAAAGCGCATTTGTCGATTTTTTCAACAGCATTTGGAATGACTACCTCTGTTAAACCACTGTTGGCAAATGCATTGCTGTTGATATATAGAATTTTCTCAGTGAGGGCAATATGAGAGAGTGATGTACAGTATTCAAAGGCATGTTCCTTGATTTCGTTGGTTTCACTGCCCAAAGTAAAGCTGTGCAAAGCCGAACAGCGATATAGTGCATAGGTGCCTACTTCCCACATGGTTGCCGGCCACATCATTTTTTCAAGATTGGTTTCACTGAAAGCATAAGAAAGATCGGTACAAAAATATTTTTGCTCCTCATCATCGACTTCGTATGACGAGGCGGTGTAATAGCTTCCCCACGAGTCGGCATAATACGCATCACCACCATCGGTCAGTTGAACATCGGTCAAGTCAAGTTCCGTCAATGTTCCTTCTGTCGCATTTCCTTCGCTATCTTTACCGGCCATTTCACGCAGCATTTTCACATCGTTGCCGTTGAGAGTTCCGCTCACTTTCAGGCGTTTGATTTTAAATTTATCGCTATCGCTAATGAGTTGCCGCAATGTGCCTGCAACTTTCACTTCCACCGTTTGAGTGTTGTCGTTCGTTTGAGCTACTACCGTCGGCGTGTACATTCCTGCAAGAGCTGTGAGCATTGAACAAAATGCAATGTTCATTAAAGGTTTTATAAGCTTTGATTGATTAGAGTCAGGATTTTTCATGTTAAAAAATGATTTAGAATACTATACTTTTATGGTTTGTTTGATTTTACAAATATAACTGAAATTTCAAAACAATCAAGTTTTTTGCGCAAAAAACTTGCTGAACTGTGGTTAGTGTTTTTTCAATATTTTTTCATGCTTGAAATTGGGAGTAAAAAATAAAGCACCCCGAAATCACTTCGTGGTGCCATAGGAAAAATAGTATGAAAAAAATGAAGTATTAAAGGTTAACTATTTTTTATGTTTTACTCCTTTTGAAGGTGAGGAGTTTCAAGAAATTCGTTTAAAATCATTCGTCCTACACTTGTGCGAAATTCTGTATGGCCATGTGTGAGTGGCGAAAGATTTGTTGTTTGTCAAATTTCTGATTGTTGCATCAATATGTTGGTGCTTTCTTTAGAAATTTGTTTCATTTGTCCGGGGCGGGCAATATAACCCCGACACGTTTTTAGCCTCATCGAAGCATTGGGGTGATATGCATGCGATGGCAGTTCTTGGCTGCAACGGGCATATCGGTTAACATCTGAAATTCTCATATTCTATCATTTCCATTTTGAAAAAAAGTGAATTTTATGTTACATTTCTTTGACGATGCGTGTTTTTGGACTGCAAAGGTCGCAATTTTGCGCTACTGCACCAAATTTTTTTTCGTGAAAATGTGTGTGAGTCTCTTTTAAAGTTTTTTAAAAACAAAACTTTTAAGTTCTTCTGGCGATATCATTTACCTAAATTTTTCATAAATAGGCAATTTTTTATTTAATTTGCATAAGAAAAACAATGTTACTTGACTACCGATATGAAAATTGGCTATGTGTCGTTGATTTGCAGCGTGTTAATGCTTTTACTCGTTTCATCGTGCAAGAGAGATGAAATGAGTAGCGATGTCATTGCCCAAAATCCCATTTTTTCGGTGAGTGGCAATGCTGTCATTCAAGGCAATTTTAGGGCCGAAGCTCTCTCGGCAACTCATCTTGTGAGCAATTTCGAGCCGGAACAACAACCCGACAGCAAGGCAAGTGTTGTGAAATTCAAGCTTGCTTTCAACGGACACGACAACGAGTTGCAACATGGTTGCTACCACTATGCCCTTGCAGGCAAAGACACAACAACGGTTATTCCGGGACAAGCCAACTTTGCTCCTGCTCTGGGCACGGTGTCAGGATATATAGACACTTTGAGAGTGCGTGTCGACCTCTCGGCAATGGAATTGGCTTTCAAGAAAAACGGTTACTTTGTCACGGCCACCGGCGACACCATTTTTCAAAAAGAATTTCATGGCGTGTGGCTTGCCGGCGACTTCAAGCCGTTGACATGGGATTTTAAGAATTTGCGTGCCAATCCTGCCTTCAAGCTGCATCGCACTTCTCATGACGGAATTTACGAAATTAAGCTCGGCTTGTCGTCTCAAAAAACGTCTTCATCTTATAGGCATGAATGGAAAGCGATTGTTCCCAATCCCGAATTTCCTGTAATAAACACCGGTCAAACTTTGATTGATGCACTTTATAATATGTCGATTGAAGATATTGCCAAAAATCGGCAAAAGGCTTATGGAACAGGCTATTTTAATTTACAAGGAAGTTTTAATGTGAATTTGTCCATATTGCTTTCCTTGGCCTATCTCGACCCTCCGGGTGCTAAAAAAGCTTTGCGCTCGGCTGTTGAAAACGGCAGGATTAGGCGTGACATCAGGCAAGAGCAGGCATGGCCCATTACCGGAGCCGACCTCTCTTGGGCAATGGCGGCATGGGAAGTTTTTGTTGTAACCGGCGACCGCGATTGGCTCAGGTATGCCTATTCGGTAATTAAAAATACGGTCGATGAGGAATATGAGCCGAAACACGACCAGGTTTCCATGCTTGTGCATGGAGCGGTGCGCTATCCCTTTGCCGATTCACAGTTTTACCCCTACTGGATGGAGGCGAAAGACGTGTATGAAACTTGTGCGTTGACCAACAATCTGCTCTACGAGCGAGCTTTTGAAATTCTTAACGATATGAGCGATGAGTTGAGCGAAGAAAGCGACTATGGCGAAATGGCGTTTAATCTCAAAGAGGCTGTCAACGAGTCGCTATGGGCAGAAAATCGTGGCAATTATAGTCCATATACCTACATGAATGCCTATCCGCTGCGTTCTCCCGGTATCGACAACTTGGGGCAGGCGTTGAGTGTGCTTTGGAACGTTGCCGACGACGACAGAGCCGAATTGCTCATTGCTAAAACGCCAGTTTCTCACTTTGGTGTTCCTTTGCTTGCTCCCCGCTATTCTACTACCGACGAAGTGAATTTAGGAGAAACCGTTTCGCCGGTGCTTCAAGCATTGTGGAACATGGCGGCGGCAAAGGTTGACAATGAAAACATGTTGCGTCGTGGATTGGGTGCCATGTATCGGGCGCAAGCCATGTTCTGTGCCAACAGGCCTGCTTGCGATGCTTTCACAGGAAATGCTATTGGCACCGACAACCACGATTTGGGTAGTGCATGCGCCGGTGTCGCAATGGTCTATCGTGTGTTTGCCGGAATGACATTTTTGCCCAATGGCATTGAATTAAACCCATTTATTCCCGTTTTCATGGCCGGCACCAAGCGCATCATGGGATTTCGCTATCGCAATGCTGTCATCGACATCATCATCGATGGCACAGGCAACGACATTGCGGCAATAGAGATTGACGGCAAACCCGGCAACGACAATTTCATTTCGGCGGCATTGACAGGCCGTCATTCCATTCACATCACCATGCGAGATGGCAAAACCGATGTTGCGCAGCAGGTCACCATTACAAAAGCGGATTTCGTCATTCCGCCCACACCATCGGTGCGATGGTATGCCGATTCGGCTCAAGTTTTCAATTTTGACGACAACAACAGTTATCGCATGGTTATTAACGGTAAGCTCCGCTACAGGGTGAGCGACTCTTTGTTTGCCCACGTTCCTGATCTTGCACGTTTCACGGTAAATGCGATGTATGGCATGGGAGACTATGCGTTTAGTTATGTATCTAAGCCTCATTACAGTATTCCTGCCAAATGTGGTACATTGTTGCATGTTGCAAGCAATGTGCCCAAGCTCTTGCCCGATAGTTTGTTGCGCTTTGTGGAGTTATCCGGAACTGCAACAATTGATTTGCCCTATCGTACCGATGAAGCCGGAACCTATTTTGTCGACGTGCGCTATGCCAATGGCTCTTTTTCGCAAGTTGTACCCTTATTTTCATTGATAGCCAACGGGCATTGGCAAGGCACCTTGCTCATGCCGATGCGCGGATATGGCGAGTGGTTGAATGTGGGTTGGTCCAATTTGTTGCCCGTAGAGTTGCTCAAAGGCGACAATATCATCAGTTTAGAGCGTTCACAAGTGAGAGGAAACGATGCTCGGGTGTTGATAGAATACATTAGAATTATAAAAAAATAAGATTATAACAATTAGTAACATGAAGAGATTTCTTGTTTTAGCCGTTGCAATGTCAATGTTGGCACACAATGGCCATGCAGGTGAAGGACGCTTGTTGCGTTTTCCTGCAACCAATGGAACCGATGTGGCATTTTCCTATGCCGGTGACATCTACACCGTTTCAATTCATGGTGGCACAGCCACCAAGTTGACCTCTCATGAGGGATATGAATTGTTTTCACGCTATTCGCCCGATGGCACTCAAATTGCCTTTACCGGGCAATACGATGGCAACACTGAGGTCTATGTGATGCCAAGTGCTGGCGGAGAACCCAAGCGCATCACTTTCACGGCAAGCAATCCGCGCGATGATGTGGGCGATCGCATGGGGCCAAACAACATTGCGATGGCATGGACACCCGATGGCAAACAGGTTGTCTATCGCAACCGAGTGGGCGATGGTTTCACCGGACAGCTTTGGAAAGCTCCGCTCGATGGTGGCATGCCGGCGCAACTTCCGCTCCCCGAAGGGGGCTTTTGCTCCTTTTCGCCCGATGGCACCAAGATGGCCTATAACCGTGTGTTTCGGGAGTTTCGCACTTGGAAATATTACAAGGGTGGCATGGCCGATGACATTTGGATCTATGATGAGAAAAACAAGAAAGTAACCAATGTGACCAACAATGTTGCCCAAGACATTGTTCCCATGTGGATTGGCGACGAAATTTATTTCATCTCCGACCGCGACAAGACCATGAATGTGTTTGTTTACAACACAGTTACCGGCACGACTCGCAAAGTAACCGATTTCACCGATTATGATGTGAAATTTCCAAGTTGTGGTGGAGGTAAAATCGTGTTTGAGAATGCCGGTTACATCTATCAGCTCGATCCTGCAACCAAGCAATATAGTAAAATCGACATCACACTCAATAGTGAGAACAATTTTGCTCGTCAGGAGTTGATGTCGGTGAAAGATTTCATCACCGACGGCAATTTGTCGCCCGACGGCAACAGAATTGTGCTCACTGCTCGAGGAGAAGTGTTCGATGTGCCTTCAAGCAAGGGTGTTGTGCGCAACATTACACACACTCCCGGAGTGCATGAGTCGAATGTCGCTTGGAGCCCCGATGGTAAGAACATTGCCTACATCAGCGACAAAACCGGTGAAACCGAAATTTGGTTGCGTCCCATTGCCGGTGGAGAACCCGTGCAACTCACATTTGGCAGCAAAACTCGCATTGCCGGCTTTGGGTGGAGCCCCGATGGCAGTCAAATTGTTTATGTCGATCGCGACAACCGCATCATGTTGCTCACAGTGGCTTCAAAAACTTCTGTGCAGCTTCGGCAAGACTCAATCGGCATGTACGATACGCCTCGATTTTCACCTGACGGACGTTGGCTCACCTACAATCAAATGCTGAAAAATCAGCACAACGTGGTTTATCTCTACAATATTGCCGCACGCAAAGAATATCCTGTGACCGATGGCTGGTATGACAGCAATTCACCGGTGTTCTCTGCCGATGGCAAATATTTGATTTTTGCCTCGGGACGAGATTTCAATCCCATTTACAGCGAAGTGGAGTGGAACTTTGCTTACCGCAACATGGAGGGCATCTATCTTGTGATGCTTTCAAAAGACACTCCATCGCCGTTTTTGCCAACCGACGACAAAGTTGCCGACAGTAAAAAAACAACCGATGGCAAAGCAGAGAATAAGAAAAAAGCTGATGATGCCAATAAGACAAATATAGATGTTGAGGGCATTGGCGATCGCATCATCAAGGTGCCGGTGAGTGCCGATCACTATGGCAATTTCTATTGCGATGGCGTGAACCTGTGGTATTACGGAAACGGTGGCACACACGTCTATAATTTGAGCGAACAAAAAGATGAAATGATTGCACCGAGAGCAAGCATGGTGGCATCGGCCGACATGAGCAAGGCTGGTTTCTTCAGCAGAGGAGAAATCTATGTGGTGCCTATGCCCAAAGGAAAAATAAAGCTTGAAGACGCTGTTGAACTCGCAGAATTGAAGGCCAACGTGAACTTCGAGGCAGAATGGAGAAACATCTACGATGAGGCATGGCGCAACTATCGTGATGGTTTCTACTTGAAAAACATGCACGGAATTGACTGGAAAAAGGTGCACGACAAGTATGCTGTTTTCCTCCCTTATGTTAAAAACAGGCTTGACCTCACCTATGTGATCGGTGGCATGATTGGCGAGTTGGCATGTGGACATGCCTATGTTGACGGTGGCGACCACAAGGTGCCCGTGAGCAAAGAAACGGGTATGCTGGGTGCCGAAGTGGTACAAGAAGGCAAAGCCTTTAAAATTACCAAGATTTTCCAAGGAGTTCCCGAGCGCAAGGAATTGCGCAGTCCGCTTGCACAGCCGGGCATGAACATTAAGGTTGGAGACTACATTACTGCAGTTGACGGAGTGCCCACCGATTCGGTCAACAATCTCTACAAGCTCTTGCAATGGAAGGCCGGCGTGCTGGTTGAACTCACTGTGGCAAGCAATGCGAGCGGTGCGAGTGCTCGCAAGGTGGTTGTTGAACCCATTCAAAGCGAACACGCTTTGCGTCACTTCGAATGGGTGATGAACAACATCAAGCATGTGAGCGAGAAAACCGGCGGACGAGTGGGCTATGTATATATTCCCGACATGGGACCCGAGGGACTCAAGGAGTTTGCACGCTATTTCTTTGCGCAAATCGACAAAGAAGCCATCATCATCGACGATCGTGGCAACGGAGGTGGCAACATATCGCCCATGATTATCGAACGCCTGCTTCGCCAGCCCTATCGCATGACCATGTTTCGTGGGTCGAACTACAACGGCACAATCCCCGACAAAACACTTTATGGCCCCAAGGTGTTGCTCATCAACAAATATTCGGCCAGCGATGGCGACCTGTTTCCATGGAGTTTCAAGGCCAATAAGCTTGGCAAGGTCATTGGCACGCGCACTTGGGGGGGCATCATTGGCATCAATGGGTCGCTCGACTACATCGATGGCACAAGCATTACCACGCCATTCTTCACCAACTACGATGCCAAAACAGGGCAGTGGTTTGTGGAAAACCATGGAGTTGACCCCGACATTCTCGTCGACAATGATCCTATTAAGGAGTTTAATGGCACAGATGAACAACTCGACAAGGCCATTGAAGTAATTCTCGATGAACTCAAAAATCGCAAACCATTGCCCACCACTCCGGCACCTCGCACTTTGCCCGATTTGGGCGTTGAACAGTAAGCTCGCTTGGAGGGAATAAAGCCGTGTGAGCGCAAGTTGTTTGCGACACGAAGTTAACATTATTCCAATTCGGTCATTAGAGCCCAAAATCAGTATGGGAGCTAATGACCGATTGGTTTTTTATTATGCCGGCCGAAACTGCATGAAACGAAGATTTCTCTCTTCTTTTATAGATATGAGGAGATTTATTAGTAATTTTGTTGAAATTTTATTTCTGCGATGATTAACTTCAATGAGGTGCTGCGGCACTGTAGCGATACTAAGGCTGTGATATTGGGCAATGGCGTGCTCGATCAAGTTGCCGATTTGTTCAAGAAGCTGTTTCCCGGCAAGAAAGCGGTTGTTGTGACCGATACCGACACCTATGTGTTTGCAGGCGAGGCCATTTGTCGCTCTTTGGCAAGTGGCGGCGTGAAGCAGAATCCTCCGCACATTTTTTCTTGCCGTGATTTCTTTGCGGAATGGACTTTTGTCGAAGAGTTGGTTGAAATGTTGAAGAGCACTACGGCCATTCCCATTGCAGTTGGCTCGGGCACAGTCAACGATTTGTGCAAACTCGCCTCATACCTCACCGGTCGTCGTTACATGGGAGTGGGTACTGCCGCCTCAATGGATGGCTACACAAGCTATGGCGCATCGATTATCAAAGATGGAGCCAAGCAAACTTTCGACTGTCTGGCCCCACTTGCATGGCTTGGCGATACCGGCATCATTTGCAATGCGCCATGCAGCATGACGGCTTCGGGCTATGCCGACCTGACAGCCAAAATCGTAGCCGGAGCCGATTGGATTTTGGGCGAAGAGCTTGGGGTAGACGCCATCAATCCCGAGCCATGGGGTATTGTGCAGAGCAGCCTTCGCTACTCGCTGGCTCATCCGCAAGCCATCAGGGCACACGATCCGCAAGCAATAGGCAATCTCATTGAGGGCTTGCTGTTGAGTGGATTTGCCATGCAAATTCATCGTTCGAGCCGTCCTTCCAGTGGAGCCGACCATTTGTTTAGCCACCTTTGGAACATGGATCATCACACCAATCATGGCAAGAGCATTTCGCATGGCTTTCAAGTCGCAATAGGCACGTTGAGTTCTGCCGCTCTCTATGAGTGCGCACTAAACACCGATTTCACCCAACTTGATGTTGACAAGTGTGTGGACGCATGGCCAACCCTCGACGCATTGAAAATCGAGGCAATCGACATGTTTCGAGGCACCGATTTTCCCATGATAGGAGTTGAAGAAACGACCGCAAAATATGTCGACAAAGAAGGCTTGCGCAAGCAATTGAGCTTGTTACAATCAAAATGGCCGTTGATTAAGCAAAGGCTTGAAAAACAGCTTGTACCGTTTGATGAACTAAGGCGACGATTGCAACTGGTTGGTGCTCCCGTTGAGCCTGAAGAAATTGGTGTGAGCCGCGATTATTTGCGTCGCAGCTATGTGCGTGCCCAGTACATTCGCCGTCGTTTCACAATCCTCGATTTGGCTGTTCGCACATGCAACATGCAAGCATGGCTCGACCGTCTTTTTTCCCCCTCGGGACGCTGGTTTAAATTAGCCAATAATCCTTGAAAGTCTTTATTAATGCTCATTCTCCACTCCTATCGGGCGAGAAATTTTATGTTCTCATGCCCGATTAGAACAGAGCTAAAAAAGGCTGTATTCACTTCTCGCATGTGAAACAGCCTTTTTGAGTGTGCTTGATTATTAAGAACTTTATTGCATGACCACCTTCTTGTTTTAGTGTCACCTATTCTCAATGTCGCTCGTTGATGAGTTATGACACACGAGTCTTACTACTCTCTTCACAATGAGGATTAAGTGTTGACAATCCACTGTTGTTTCGTATTTTTCTACTTTAAAAAGAATGTGTTTATTTGTTAATCAAACAAAAATATTTTAAAGCTTGATTTATTTACCTATAATATAGAAACGACAAAAAACTTCTTTTTTACTTGAAAATTTGATTTTTAGCTGATTTTATATATTTTTGCATGTGATTGAATGCGTTAAACTTAGTTTATGCGTTTTTTTGATGACTGTTTTTTAAAATATATTTGGAATATAAACCTAAGTAAAAATAATTATGATAAAAACCTTTACAAAACTGTCGCTTGTGTTAACAACGGCTTTGTTATGCTTAACCGGTTGTAGTGACGACGAGAAATTTGCTCCATTGGAATTGGAGAAGAATGAAATCAACATGGCAGTAGACGAAGTTGCCGAAGTTAAAATCGTCAGTGGCAATGGAGAATATCGAATTAACGTGCAAGAGGCTGCAATTGCCAAAGCCGAGTTGAAGGGTACCGCCGTGATTGCCATTATGGCCATTGACACGGGAAAAACCGTGATTAAGGTTGAAGATGTGCGAGCTAAGCAGGTCAAAGAAATCTCTGTTGACGTGACAATTCCATACAGAGAAATTACGATGAACCGACTGGTTGAAATTTTCAAAAAAGATGCCGACCAAGCCAATGTTGAGTTTGGGAAAAGTCTTTGTAAAACCGAGTCTTTGCCCTATTCGATGCAATCGAAGTTCAGAGTTTCGGTGGAAGGAGTTAAAATGAACTTGTATCAAGAGCGAATAGGCAACGCCAATGTTGACTTCAAGTTGTGGCCGGGCAATGTCGACAGGCAAGAAACGTTCAAGAAATTTATTCCGCTTGTGAATGCAATTCCCGAGGCAGAATTTTACTTGGCATCAATCGCAAAATATGATGCGCAAGGCATGATGCCGAGTGCAACTCAAAAAAACTATTCTACTTTGGCCGCTTTTGAGGCTGCAATGTCGTCGATAGACTGGAATGCCGACTTTGTGACTGTTGGCTATAAAATCGGCGATGGAATGAGTGTTGAATTGAGATGCGACAAAGGTGTTGAAAGCATTGTTTTGCGCCCCAAGAACACCCACGACACCTATAAATGGTATCAACGTTTTTTAGGGCAGGATTTTAACCGAACGCTCCTCGACTTGTATTATCAAGTTTCGTCTACGGGCATCATTCCTCCTGCCGAACAGCTGTTTATGTTGCCGGGCGTCGACCGGCGTGGCAATCTTTTCAATGCCGTGTTCTTTGCAAAGGTTTCTTCGCCCATAGAACGCATTGAAATAAGCTATCAGAGCACCAAAGACAATGCCGACAAGGTGAAAGCGGCTTGGCTTTCGCTTGTAGAAAACAACGACGTAGTTGACAATTTTGGAACATTTCAGGAAGCTTTTGTTTTTCCTTTGCAAGGTTCCGGACTTATCCGGTTGGGTACTTTGCAAGAAACCATCGACTTTGTGAAAGAAAGAGAGATTAACTCCTATGCAACTCTCATTCCAATTTTCAATACAAAAGAAAGAAATGTGATTTCTCCTCAAATTACCGATGGCAATTTAATTGTTGTTATTGGAAAATTGGATGCCGCCCCCAACTGAGAGGTTACAGCAATTAAAATTAGGAAAGAGACGACAGTTTCTGTTTACTTTTTTCGACACAGGCGTTAATCACCAATTGGGATTGAAGGAATTGAGACAAGAAAATTTGTTTTAATTCCTTCTACTTTTTTACACAGAATTTGTTGTCCTTTTTCACTTCTTGCAAAAAAATCAATCGCACACGGTATTAATTTTCTAAAATATTGAAACTTTTGCTAACTTTGTGAAAATTTTTAACCAAGATGAAAATAGGACAGTTTAACGTCTTGAAAATAAGTCGATTTGTTGAGTTCGGCCTTTACTTGATCGATGACAACGGCAACGAGGTGCTCTTGCCCAACCGCTATTTAACCGGCGAAGAACGCAAGGGCGATGAGATGCACGTGTTTGTGTACAACGATTCTGAAAATCGCCTGACAGCCACCACCGAAAAACCTTTTGCTACAGTCAATGATTTTGCCCTGATGCGTGTTAATCAGGTTAACCAAGTGGGAGCTTTTCTCGATTGGGGACTGGTGGGCAAGGAGTTGCTTGTGCCTTTTAGCGAGCAGCGTGTGCGCATGCAGGCCGATCGTAGCTACGTGGTGTATGTCTATCTCGACGACATCACCAGGCGTGTGGTGGCCTCGGCCAAGCTCGACAAATTTTTGGGAAACATCATGCCACGTTATTATCGCAGGCAAAGGGTCGATGTGCTTGTTGTGCAACGCACCGAATTGGGCTACAAAGTGATTGTCGATAAATTGCACTGGGGACTGCTCTACAATAATGAAATTTTTGAAGACCTCAACATTGGCGACCACCGCACGGCTTTTGTTAAAAATGTGCGCAGCGATGGCAAAATCGATGTCACTCTCGAAAAGATTGAAAAAGCTCGCGTAGACGACCTTGGCGAAGTGATTTTGAAATATCTTAAAACGCATGATGGCGTTGTGCAGTTGGGCGACAAAAGTGATCCGCAGGCGATAATGAAAACATTTAGTTGCAGTAAGAAAGATTTTAAGAAAGCCTTGGGACTGTTGTACAAACAAAAACTGGTGGAACTTGCACCCGAACAAACCAAATTGCTATAATGTGATGATGAGAAGAAGAAACCGTCTTGTTTGAGTGGAAAACACTGTTTTTTTATCTGTACATGGAAGCACTGACCGAGTTTTTTGTTCAATGGGGTTATGTGGGGCTTTTCTTAGGCTCATTTTTAGCCGGCAGTCTCATTCCTTTCAGCAGCGAAGTGTTGCTGATTGCTTGTGTCGGCCCTTTGGAACTTGATCCTTTGATATGTCTTTTGGTGGCGTTGGCAGGCAACGTGTCCGGTGGCATGAGCTGCTATTGGGTGGGACATTTGGGCAACATGAGGTTGATTAAGAGATATGCCCGTGTTACTCCCGAAAAACTGAGCCGGGCCGAAGCCTTTGTGCAAAACGGCTGGGGCGCATGGATGGCCTTTTTTGCCTTTATTCCTATTTTAGGCACGGCGATTGCCGTGGCCATGGGCTATTTGCGAGCCAATCTCACAATCACATTCATTGCCATGACCTCCGGCAAGTTTTTGCGTTATGCAATTGTTATTTGGGGCACCTATTGGTTCGCCTCTCTCTTTTAGAGCAAAGCGACAATTCCCTGTTCATTAATGGTAAATAATGTTAATTTCAAAGGATTTATTGCCTAAAACATGTTGTCTCTTATAAAAGATTGCCTATATTTAGCAAAGTTTTTAAACTTTGTTGCACTAAGTATAGTCTAATATTAAAAATTAAACATTTTAAACGTTATAACTATGAAGTACAGATTATTGACATTATTGGGCGTTTTCGCTTTGAGTATCGGCATGCACGCCGTGGCTCAAGACTACGATGACATCTATTATGATGCCACCGCGTCTAATTCGTCGTCGATGGTGAAATCGTCTGGAACAATCAACCCGCAGGCACGACACAACAAGGTTGCTGTGAGCGGGCAGGCAACCGTGCGCAACGATGATGAATATAACCGTCGTGGAGCTTATGGACGCAATAGTTACTATGCCGCCGACAGCGTTGTTGCCAATGGTAATGAAGAAAGTACTTTCTCAAACACGCAGCGCATCAAGCGTTTCTATAATCCCGAAGTGGTCGATGGCTCGGGCGATGAAGAACTCATCACACTCTATTACGACACCGAACCCACAATCAACCTTGTGATAGGTTCTTCGTGGACTCCGATTTGGGGGTGGGGAGGAAGCTCCTATTACGATCCATGGTACTATAGCTGGTATCGCCCTTGGTATCGTCTTTGGGGGTGGTATCCGAGCTGGAACTATGGTTGGGACTATGGTTGGTATTCGGGTTGGCACAATCCTTGGTATGGCTGGAACAACCCTTGGATCTATGAGCCGTATTATGGAGGCTGGTATGGTTGGGGTTATTATAATTGGGACGGCTATCGCTATGGGCATGGCTGGGATCTCTATGGACATG
>JBGYAB010000032.1:0-12553 GCA_041815985.1 Sodaliphilus sp.
CACAATTTTATGATGAACCTATGCTCGGCCCTCACAGCGTACTGCTTCTTTGACAACAAGCCCGAGGCCCTGCCTGTGCATGTGGAAAAGACAAGGCAATTGGAACTGTTTGCATACTAATCTTATCCCGAACTCGCGTATGATATACAAGATTTGAGAATCTCTTGATAAACGAAAACAAAAACTACGAATTACACATTTTCTTCGCAAATGCAGATTTTGCTTGATTTAAAGTACAGATTTCACAATTAAATTTTTATGGCGAAATGAGTGCAACTCGTAGTTTTGTTTAGTGGTCAAAGCCGTCGCGGGCAAGCACCCCTTGCTTGAAGTAGTGTTTCACTTCGTGCATGTCGGTCACCAAGTCGGCATAGTCGATGAGCTCTTGTGGAGCATAGCGGCCTGTAATCACCACTTCGGTGGTTGGGTTGCGCTCTTCGAGAGCTTGAATCACCTTGCGGGTGTCGATCAACTTGTAGTGCAGGGCGATGTTGAGTTCGTCAAGAATGACCAAATCGTAGTATCCGCTGGCCATGATGGTGCGACAGTGATCCAAGGCGGCGTGAGCGGCCTCGATGTCGAGCTGTGTGGGTTGACGGTCGATGAAGCACCCTTCTCCCAGCTGCTCAATGTTCACATGCTTGCAAAAGTGATCGATGCCGGTTTCGCTATATCTCATGTCTTTCACGAATTGTCCCACATAGGCCGTTTTGCCGGCGCACAGTGCGCGCACGAGCAAGCCAAAGGCGGCAGTCGTTTTGCCTTGACCATCACCGGTGTAGATTCTTACATAGGCTTTTTCTCTATCTACCATGAGTGTCGTTTTAAAAGTTAAACTTCATAATGTCGTGGGCGCACAGTGCACCTGTGGCGCAGCACCATGCTTTGTCGATTCACCCGGTTTGTTGTAAAACGAGTGAATCATGAAATAGAATGAATATAAGTGATTCGAAGGCGACCACATCAATTCATCATCATTTTCAAACGTGCCTCAATCCAATTGCCGCGTGGATTTTGCAGTAGAGGCAACATGGGCAGGTCTTCTGACTTGTCCTCAAAAGTCTTGCGCCTTCCCGGTGATGATGTGTAGTCGATACGAGAGATTACAACCAGTGGCATTGAGCAAAACTTCTTTTTGCTTGGAGGACTCACAGCTGCGGGTACAGTTCGGGATTTTCACCCGGTTCCCTTTTAATTTCGGCACATGCCTTGTGTCGAAAACCACATGCAAACGGCCTTTTTTTGTTAAAAGGCTGTTGACGCTTTCTTTGTTGTGACAAAGTTAATGTAATGTGCAGGAATACGCAAACATCATTCTCGTTTTTTTTAACCCAAATCGGTCATTAGAGGTTCGTGCTGAGTATATGAGAGAGTGCGCCCTTGCCGCGAGTGGCTTGAAGATGCATGTGTGTGCATGTTGAAAAAAAAGTGAGTGACTATCGAAAAAAACGAATGCGCTATCGAAAACTATCATAGCCAACTGTTGATGCCACCTGTGCGAGAAGCCTACCTTTGCCATCGAAAAAATAATACATTCAACATTACACATTTTTTTATAAGGAGGATTACCTATGATACTCAATGCAATTTCAATCTTGGCCGTTGCCGCCTCTCTCGGTGTAATTTACCGTTTTGGTCATCGCTATGGAAACATGAAAATGATAGAATGGGACAAAGATAACACTTTTTGCAACAACGATGAGTTAGATGACTGAACAGATTGAATAAAACGCATGATTGCGGCACCTTGCTTCAATAAAATGAGGTGAGGTGCCGTTATTGTAATATGGAATTAAGGCAACTTAAGTATTTTCTCAAGACGGCCTCTACGCTCAATTTTTCGGAAGCGGCAAGAGCCATGTGTGTGACACAGAGTACATTGTCGCAACAAATCAAGCAATTGGAAGATGAGTTTGGCGTGCGCTTGTTTGAGCGCAACAGCCACGGAGTGTCGCTCACCGAGAGTGGCGAGGAACTGCTTCCCTATGCCGAGAAGGCAATCCATTCGTCGGAAACTTGCTCTCAGCTCATTGAAGATTTGAAAAATCTTGATGCAGGCACGCTCAACATTGGCGTTACCTATTCTTTCAGTCCCATTTTGACCGAAACGCTGTTCACGTTCATCAAGAAGTATCCCGGAGTGAAGTTGGGCATTTCCTATCAACCCATGGAAGAGCTCATGGAGAAGTTGCAGCACTGTGAGGTTGATTTTGTGTTGGCGTTCAAGCCTCACAGTCATCGGTTTGCCGATATTGAGTCGCACACATTGTTCGACAATCACCTTGCTGTTATCGTGAGTGAAGGTCATCCGTTGGCTAATCGCGACACGATTTCGTTGCAAGAGTTGCAACGCTACGACCTTGCTTTGCCGGCCAAGGGAATGCAGGCTCGCAACTCCTTTGAGTGGCTTGTGAAGGACAGTTTGCTCGAATTTAAGGTTAATGCCGAGTTGAACAGCATTAATATTTTGTTTCAGCTCATCAGGCAAAGTGCGATGGTCACGGTGTTGAGCGAAGCCACCATCTATGGCGAAATAGGATTGAAAGCGGTGAAAATCGATGTGCCCGACATCGAAAACTCGATGGAAGGTTGCGTGCATGTGCTCAAAGACAGCTACATGAAAAACTCGGCACGCACGTTTATTAAAATGTTGTGCGACACCGATTCGGTCAAACTGCGTGCCATGGACTGGATTTCGTGAGAAAAAATAATTGCATTGCTATCGGGAGAACCGATGATGCTATTGAAAATAGCATGTGCAGAGGTGTGGTGTGCGGTTGATGGAGCAAGTAACTTTGCGCAAAAATAAAGTTACTTGCACGATATGAATAATGTATTTCAAACAGCTCAACCTGTTTCTTGCGAACAAAAAGACTTGCTTCGTCGACTTGAATTATTGCTTTGCACCGGCGAATTGCTCATGGCGAGTGCTGCCGACACCGCCCGTGTCATGCGCACGATGGAGCGTGTGGCGGCTTTCTTAAATCTTGCCGAAGAAAAACTGCAAATATACATTAATTATAATATGCTCATGGTGAACTGGAGCGATGGCGACAGTGTGCTCACCAAGTTCAAACGTGTGAAAAAGCACGGCATCGACATGACTGCCATTTCGCAAGTGAGTGATCTTACTTGTCGCGCCACCGATGAGCGCATGAGTTTGACTGAATTTGAAGAAGAGCTTGCCGCGATACGCCAACAGGAACGTCACTACACTCCGTGGCAGGTGGCACTTGGTGCCGGCTTGGCTTGCGGTGGCTTTTGCATGCAGTTTGGCGGTGACTGGACGGCATTTCTCTATTCTTCGATAGCGGCGGCGATAGGGTTGCGCTTGCGCATGTTCATTGCCTCAAAACCCGGTGCCAACCACTATGTGAGTATTGTGGTGGTAGCCTTTGTGAGCACATTGCTTGCATGGCTTTTTGCCTTTGTCTCTTCAACTTCTGCCTTGTCGCCCTTCTTGCCTCGTTTGTTTCATTCGAGCACTCCGTGGCATCCGCTCATGGCCTGTGCACTGTTTATTGTGCCGGGTGTGCCACTCATCAATTTTGTGAGCGACATGCTGTCGGGGCATGTCCACATTGGGTTTACTCGGGCGATGAACACATTGCTCATGGTGGTGAGCATGGTCTTTGGCATCGCCTTTGCGGTGCAAGTGTGCGGTATCGATAATTTTGTGCGTGATCTGAGCATGGTGCCTCATCACGACTATATGACCTATGCGATTGCGGCGGCCATTTCGGCGATGGGTTTTTCTATGATATTCAACATTCCACCCCGTTTGTTGTGGGTGGTGGCACTGGGAGGCGTGATTGCTGTGTGCTGTCGCAATTTTGTGAATTTGGGAGAGAGTAATGGCAATGTGGGGCTCGACATGGGGCTGACTATTGGTTCGCTGGCCGGTTCGGCTTTAATCAGTGTGTTGCTCACTCGCATTGTGCATTGGGTTCACGCTCCGCATCATTGTCTGTCGATTCCCAGTGTAATTCCCATGATTCCCGGTGTGCTCATGTATCGGGCATTGTTTGCTTTCATCGACATGCAGGGAAATGCAGCCGAGGTTGCTATTGGAATGAATTACTTGATTAAGGCTTCGCTGGTGATTTTTTGCATTGCTTTGGGCGTTGCGATACCCAATGTTTTCATGCGTCGCCTCATTCCGGCAAAACAGCCGAACAGCGATGCTTTTATTGGCAAATTGCTCGATTTCAAACGTTTTGTTTTGAATGTTGGCAAAACCTTGCTGGTTCATAAAATAATAATCTTGAAGTTTAAGAAATTGGATAAAGTTTTCCAAAACTTTTTGTAATTAGTTGATTGTCGGAGTTTTGGGTTTTTGATTTTTGGAAAAAGTTTTCCAAAATAGAAATTGTTGATAACTTTTTGTGAAAATTGTTTGCAAGTTTTCAATGCTTGATTATCTTTGCAAATGAAAATAATGTGGGTCTGTCATAGGACCTGAATAACGCACAAAATAATCAATAATTAAGTAACTTCGATGATACAGACGGTTGTTAAACGCGACGGACGCGTGGTGGGCTATAACGAAGAGAAAATCAAAGCCGCCATCCGCAAGGCTATGCTTGCCACCGAGGCTGGTGAAGACGAAAGTTTAATCCAGCGAATTGCCGACCGAATAGGTGCACACGGCAAAAGTCAAATGAGTGTGGAGTCTATTCAAGACTCAGTTGAGTTTGAACTCATGAAGAGCCCTCGCAAAGAGGTGGCTCGCGCCTATATCAACTATCGCCACAAGCGCAATGTCGCCCGCAAGGCTAAGGCTGCCGATGTTTTTCAGGAAATCATCAATGCCCAAAAGAACGACATCACTCGCGAGAACGCCAACATGAATGCCGACACCCCTGCCGGCATGATGATGAAGTTTGCCAGTGAAACCACCAAGCCTTTTGTCGACGATTATCTGCTTTCTGAAGAAGCTCGCGAGGCGGTTGCGCGCAACTATGTGCACATTCACGACAAGGACTATTATCCCACCAAGAGCCTCACGTGCGTGCAACATCCGCTCGACCGTGTACTCAAGTATGGCTTCACGGCCGGTCATGGCGAGTCGCGACCGGCAAAACGCATCGAAACAGCCAGTGTGATAGCCTGCATATCGATGGAAACTGCTCAAAACGAAATGCACGGCGGTCAGGCTATTCCGGCTTTTGACTTCTATTTGGCTCCCTATGTGCGCCGATCCTACATCGAAGAGGTGAAAAAACTTGAAATCCTCACCGGCAGTGACTATAAGCACTTGTATGATGCCGAGATTGAAGATTACATCGACACGCCACTCGATTTCTTGCAAGGCGAGCAACGCATTCGCCAACATGCCATCAACAGCACTGTTCACCGTGTGCATCAGGCCATGGAGGCATTTATTCACAACATGAACACGATTCACTCTCGCGGTGGCAATCAAGTGGTGTTCAGCAGCATCAACTATGGCACCGACACCAGTGCCGAGGGGCGTTGCGTGATGCGTGAGTTGCTCAATTCTACCTACGAGGGAGTGGGTAATGGCAGTACAGCCATATTTCCCATTCAAATTTGGAAAAAGAAGCGTGGCGTGAGCTATTTGCCCGATGATCGCAACTACGACCTTTACCGGCTTGCCTGCAAAGTGACTGCACGCCGTTTCTTCCCCAACTTTGTGAACCTCGATGCCACATTTAACGCTCACGAAAAATGGAATGCCCAAGACCCCGAACGCTATAACTATGAGATTGCCACAATGGGTTGTCGCACGCGCGTGTTTGAAAACCGTTTCGGCCCTAAGACTTCGGTGGGGCGAGGCAACTTGTCGTTCTCTACCGTCAATATCGTGAGACTGGCCATTGAGTGCATGAGCATTAAGAACAAGGACGAGCGCATCAATGCCTTCTTTGCCAAGCTCGACAATGTGCTCGACATCACAGCACGGCAGTTGCACGACCGCTTCTTGTTTCAAAAAACAGCTATGGCCAAGCAATTTCCGTTGCTCATGAACAAGTTGTGGAATGGAGCCGAGAACCTGCAACCATGCGACACCATTGAAAGTGTGATCAATCAAGGCACATTGGGCATTGGTTTCATTGGGCTGGCCGAATGTCTCATTGCCCTCACCGGGCACCATCATGGCGAGGATGCCGAGAGCCAGAAATTGGGGTTGAAAATCGTGACCTACATGCGCGATCGTGTGAATTGCTTTTCAGAGCAATATCATCACAACTACAGTGTGCTGGCAACGCCTGCCGAGGGTTTGAGCGGCAAGTTCACTCGTCGTGACCAAAAGGAGTTTGGCAAGATTGCCGGTGTTACCGACAAGGAATATTACACCAACTCCAACCATGTGCCGGTTTACTATCATTGCAGTCCCAAGCACAAGGCCGAGATCGAAGGCCCCTATCACGAGTTGACTCGTGGCGGGCACATCTTCTATGTTGAAATCGACGGTGATGCAACTCACAACCCCGAGGCCATAGGCAACATTGTTGATCTCATGGACAAACACAACATTGGCTACTGCTCGGTGAATCACAATCGCAACCGTTGCATGGATTGCGGCTTTGAAGATGCATCTGAAAATCTTGAAACTTGCCCTCACTGCAACGGTCGCAACATCGACAAGTTGCAACGCATCACCGGCTATCTTGTGGGCACTACCGACCGCTGGAACAGCGGCAAGCTGGCCGAGTTGCGTGATCGCATTGTTCACAAGTGAAAACCTATTGTACCGTTTGTTCTCAATATTCAGGAATTGACTGAACCGCACAACAACACATTGCGTGTGCTCAGGGTCGTCGAAGGCACGAGTGTCGACGGCCCCGGGCTTCGCACTTCTATCTACCTTGCAGGCTGTGCTCATCATTGCCCGGGGTGTCACAATCCGCAGTCGTGGAACTTTGCCGGCGGAGTGGAGCGCACGCTCGATGAGCTCATGGCTGTGATTGCCTATAACGAAATGCCGGTCACGCTCAGTGGTGGCGATCCCTTGCAACAACCTCTTGGAGTTCAACGACTCGTGCGGCGCATCAAAGCAGAGTTGGGCTACAACGTGTGGAGCTTCACGGGCTACACATGGGAGTATATCATGAAAAACGACACGTTGAAAAATGCCATTCAAGAACTCGATGTGCTTGTCGATGGCCCTTTTGTACAAGCACGACGCGATCTTGCGCTTCACTTTCGAGGCAGCACCAACCAACGCTTGATTGATGTGCAACAATCGTTGAAGACCGGCGAAATCGTGCTGTGGACGAGAGAAACAGAACACTGAGGCATGCTCCATGACAGCGTGGCGGTGCTGCAAGATACAATATCTTAATAAGTGTTAAATAATAGTGTTATTGTTTATAAAAACCTTTTCTTTGCGTCTATAATATATAAGGCATTTTATGCCTTGAAATTCTCACTTTTTAAAAACTATTCAGATGAAAAGAAAATTATTCTTGTATTTTGCACTGTTGAGCAGTGTGTTTTCTATGCCGGCAATTGCCCAATCTTCTATGATAAACTTTGGTGGTAGTGACGAAAAAAAACTTATCGTCGACAAAGTGCAGTATCGCATTACCTATAAAATGCAGTTGGTTCACGACACAACGGCACTTGACTCGCTAGGAGGCTACCATTATTTCGGCGACGAAATGAGGCTCGACATTGGCGATCTAGTGAGTCATTTCTACAGCTATCTCACTGCTCGTAGAGATTCTATCATGCTCAAAATGGTGGAGCGAGGCGATTTTGATTTTTCGGGAATGAAAGGAGGAACCGTTTCATGGGTGCTCTATAAAAATTACCCACAAGGAAAAAATGTGTATCTTGACAGGAGCTACACGGGAAAATATAGGATTTCAGAAACCATGCAATCGCCCGAATGGACCATTGTGCCCGACAGCATGAAGCAGATTTTGGGTTATAGTTGTCAAATGGCAAAAACCGATTTCAAAGGTCGACAGTGGATTGCATGGTACTCCGAGGATATTCCGCTGGACAACGGTCCGTGGAAATTGTGCGGACTGCCGGGACTCATTCTTCACGCTCACGATGCAAGCAAGCAATACATCTTCGATGCCATGGGGCTGGAACAATTGAACGGTAAGGCTGACATCAGCTATAAAGAGGAATACGACAGCCGAGAGGAAGTGACCATGAAACAATTTTCAACCATCAAGCGAAAATCTACTTTGGGCGACATGTTGGCAGGAATGGGAGGTAATCACACCATTACGGCAAAAGATGCCAATGGCAATGATCTTGATGTGAAACAACTCCTCAACAATCGCGAACCTTATAACCCCATCGAGCGATGAGCAAGGCAATTCTTGTCTCGTTGTTTGCCGTAGTGTGGTCGCTCTTGGGCAATGCTCAAGTGGTGTTGAGTGGCTCGGTGCTTGATTCTGCCACGCGCAAACCTGTGCCTAAGGCCAATGTGATGCTCATGCGTGCCGGAAAAACGGTGAGGTTCACGCAATCCGACAATGCAGGCAAATTTCGTCTTGTGGTGCCAACAGTCAAGAATGGCGATGAGTTGCAGGCGACCAGAATGGGATATGACAAAAAACGTCAACCCATTGTTGCCAATGGCGAAAATTGCATCTGCATTGCCGAAAAATCTTTTCAGCTCAACGAAGTGGTCGTGAACTCCGGGCCTGTAATAGGGCGCAAAGACACGGTGGTTTATGACTTGACGAAGTTTGCCAACGGCCGTGACAACACGCTCAAAGACGTGTTGAAAAAGTTGCCGGGAGTTGATGTGGCCAAGAGTGGCGAAATCAGCTACAACGGTCGCCGGCTCGATCGGTTCACCGTCGAGGGGCTGGACTTGAGTAACGGTCGCTACAACCAGCTCACCGAGAACATCAAGGCAAAAGACGTGAAAAAAGCCGAGGTGGTAGAGCACGATCAACCCATTAAGGCGTTGCGCCATAAAGTGCCCACCGATAATGTGGCGATGAACGTGGTGCTCAAAGACTCGGTGCGCGACAAGTTCTCGTTCACACTTACCCCCTACATCATGGTGGGAAAACCCACTCACGTGGCAGGGGCAGCCAATGCCATGCAAATAGGGAAAAAAAAGCAAATGATGTATCATTTGAACTATGACCGTAGCGGAAAAGACATCATGCAGGGCAACTTGCAATTTTATTCCGACTATGGTTCGCTTCAAGATGCGAGTTTGCCGGTTTGGTACAGTATGGCTGCGTTGGCTACCCCTATCGATGCCCGATGGCTCAGGTTCAACACATCGCAACACTATGGAGTTAATCTCCTCACCAAAGATAAAAAGGAAAGAGAAAACCGGGTCACTGTCAGCTACACGAGAAATGTGATGAGACAGCGCACGGCCAATTCATCATTGTACTACTTGGGTGAGCAACCCATTTCAACAACCGAAAAACGCCACTTGACGCTCACACAAGATGTGCTGAACATGGACTATACTCACAAAATCAACAATGAGAACAGCTATGGCAACATTACGTTGAAGATGAACGGCGAAAAAAGCGATGCCTTGTCGTTGCTCGAGAGCTCGGGGCACGGCTCCACTGTGCAACGCACACGCTTGCCGCAAGCCAATGTGTCGGCTTCGATCTACAAACTCTATTCTTTGGCCAAGAGCACTTTGTCTTGGAAATCTATTGCCGATTACCACCATTCACGCAACCGGCTCAGCCTCGACACCGTGAGCCAATTGTCGCTCACCAATAATTTGTGGCACACGGCGCATCAGGTGTCGTGGATGAAGAAAGGCATCTATTTTACACAAAACTATTTGGCCGAGGTCGAAGTGCAAAACCTGAATGTGCTGCACAGCAACACATTGCTGGAATTCAAGCTGTCGCCGTCGTGGCGTTATGAACGTCGCAAATGGATTTTGAACTATTATCAAATGTTGCATGTGGCTCACTATCACCGTCAACACAGCACATTCATTTTGCCCACTTCGTCGTTCTATGCCAATTTCAAGAAAAGCAATCGCATGGAGTTGTTTGCAACTTTGAGCTACAATGAATATACCGACGATTGGAGCTCTTTTGCCCTCGATAAGCATCAAAACAATTATCGCACATTCTTTCAAGGAGCCGATTTTGTGCCCAAAGGTCGCTCTTTGTCAGGCTCTTTATCAATGGCCTACAAACGTCCTATCTACGAGTTCTTTGCCAATGCCAAAGTTTCGGCCTATCGCTCGTGGCGCAATGCAGTGCTCGACATGACCATTGTCGACGGAAATTACCTTTATTCTCATGTACGTCACAACACAGGCTCTCGGGCAGTGAATGGAGAAATTTCGGTATCGAAGGGGTTTTATGACCTGCATTTGAAAACGTCGCTTGCAGTCAATGCCGATTTCAGTCGTGGCGAGAGCTATTCGCAAGGCAAAGTGCAACCCTACGACCGACAAGTGTTCACGTTCATGCCCGTGCTCTCTTTTTATCCGCTGTGGTTGCATTTCGACTACGAGGGCAATTTTTCCTTTAATCGTTCTCGCATTGCAAGCATGAAGTTAAACACCCTCTTCAATTGGACACAACGTTTCACGCTCACATCAACGGTGGGCAATGTCGACCTCACGTTGGCGACAGTGTGCTACCACAACGAAATTCTCAAATCGCCATCGGTCAACACTTTGCTTGCCGATGTCAAAGCCGTTTGGAGGCTCAAAAAAGTGAAATTTACTGCCGAATTGCGCAATTTGTTCGATAAGCAACATTATGCTGTTACCTCTTATAGCGGTGTGGGCAATTTCACCAACCACTACGAATTGCGTCCACGTGAGTTTTTGTTTTCAGCTCAGTTTTCGCTGTAGCAACTTCCTTTCGTCGAGGTAAGGTGAGAGAACGTTCAATGTACGTTATAAAAAAGCAAAAGTGACAAAAAAGGGCTGAACCTCAAAAACGAGAAGTTCAGCCCCTTGATTTATTGATCAAATAAAAAGTTTTTTACTGCATTGTTCACAGTAAAAACTGTTTCATTTACCTGACAATCTGTTTCTTGCCGTTGACGATGTACAACCCTTCGGCAAGACCTTGTGTTGAAGTGCCCACATATCGACCGTCGATTGTGTAAACCTTATTGCTTGTGCTTGCATTTTCGTAATTAAGATTGTTGAGACCGCTTATTGTCGTATCGAAAATTATTTCCACTTCTTCTCTGTACCAATTGTCGGGAACAGCGATAAAAGAAATAAATCCGGGAACAAAATATTCGTCTGTTTCGCCCGAGGCTTCAGGTGCGATATTGAGTTTTCCGTCTTCATTAAGTACGTAATATCCGCTACCCGACAAATTGCTCTTGTTGAATGTTGACACGAATAAAGCCTGAACAGGTTCTACTCCAATCTCTGTGATAACGCCTACTGAGGTTGCTATCTTGACATTCTCGAATTGCATGATATCTGTGTTCACAGAGGGTTTGATGAAATAGGGTTTTCCCGGCTCGATGCTTGTTGCATCTTTCATTACGATAGACTTTTCATTCTCACCTTTTGAAGTATCGCCAAGTCGTTCAGGTTCTTTCAAAATAACGGTATTTCCGAAATATTGTTTTACTTGTTCGCCGGTAAGTGCGAATGGAAGACTGAGCGAGTTCCACTTATTGGCTTTCAAGTTGCGTTTCAATTCCACATTCACGGTTTTTCCTTTATTCTGGTACAATGTGTAAGAATTATTTTCGTTGTTTTCATCTAATACGAGGAAGTTAGGCTTTTCTTCTTCAATTTCCATGATGTTTACGAACTCTTTGAAAGTTATGGCAGCCTGCGCCACAGACATTCGAGCCTTAGAGTAAACGAGTTAGACGGTTGCTCAAATCTATGCTAAATCATCCTCTTTGTGGTGTTGTCAGGTCGTAATACATCTGGACGGATGCATCTGTTGCAAATGCTTCTGCTCATGTCTTGAAGTCGTATTCCAGTCCGCTGTTCTCGTCGAGGTATGGGCTTACCCAAAGGTCTTGCAATGAAGCGTAGGCTTCCGTTGGGTCTTTGCCGTATGCGTCCACCACTTCCGTTCCATATTGCTCAACGAGTATCTTTGCCCAGTCACTTTGCTCACAGCCGGGATTGAGACGCAACACCTCGAACGCTGCGGCTTTCAGTTCCTCCAGCGTATCATCCTGCTCATTCGCCTCCGTTACGGCTTTCATCAGCATGGACAGCTTGCGAAATGCTATGTCTTCTTTACTGCTCATCTTCTAAAAATGATAATGGCATGTCGTTCCGATATAATATCCCTTATTTATCATATCAATAGTTCCATCTGTTAATTGAAGTTCCTTAACAGGCCAAGCATTATCAGACCATCCACCCTTGGGTTCCTCTTTCTCGATAAGGGAAACTGCATAAGGAAAGTGAATGATATAGAATCCTTTTTCTACGGAAACTATCGTTCCAATAGCATTGCCGCCATCCTCCATCGGTAGTTCTATTTTACAATAGTCCGTTAAATTTTTGTAGTTTGTGAAGCTTTCGCCCCAAATCCAACAGAAATTGTGGCAGAAAACAAACACGATAAGGCTTTGAAAAAGAATGGATTAGATAACGAAATATAACATAATAAAATCGGATATC
>JBGYAB010000033.1:0-32136 GCA_041815985.1 Sodaliphilus sp.
CCGATTTTATTATGTTATATTTTGTTATCTAACTCATTCTTTTTCAAAGCCTTATCGTGTTTGTTTTATGACACAATTCCTGTTGGATTTGGGGCGAAAGCTTCACAAACTACAAAAATTTAACGGACTATTGATTTATTCAATTTTATTTAATTGATTTCATCAAGAAATCATCTTTTGTCCACCGATCACGAACAATTTTAGTTTTTCCTTCTTTATCAACAGAATAAACTGTTGGAAAATAATTAATAAACAAGGGAGAAAGGCACATCGTATATGCTCCTACTCTATGAAAATGAATTTTATCGCCCACATTTAATTTTCTTTCTTTTAATGGAATAGTAAAAAGTCGATCATATTCAAGGCAAGTGCTTCCCGAAACAACTTGAGGATAGCCTGAAATCTCGCCCTTGGATGTTAATATCAAATCCTTAAAATAATCAGTTTTGCGAAAGAAAGGGTCTACGTCATTTCGTGTCCCATCAATGGTAACATAGTAATTACCGCTATGGAACTTCACATCGATGACAGATGCCACATAATCAAATGCCGATGCAACTAAAGCATTGCCGGGTTCCACAACTACAACTAAATTCCGATAGTGGGGATCTAATGCAGCAAATATCGCATTTGAATAATCTTCATAGGAGGGCTTTCCCGGCATCATGCCAAAATAGCCCCCTCCCAAGTCCCAATAAGTGAGTTCAAAGCCAAATTGCTTGATAACCTCTTGTGCATATTTGATGACATTCTGATAGAAAAAGGGGCTTCTTGTTTTTGATGTCCTATGAGTATGAAGCCCGACAATTTCAATATGGCCTAAACTTCTTATCAGTTCAACAGCATTTCTAAAATCACCGGACTCCAAGGAGAAACCGAAGCGGCTATTATCGTCGGCATGGTTTTGATCCTGTGGAGAGATTTGACTGATGTCAATATTTAACCTGATTCCCACTTTATAGCACTTCGTGGCCGGTAATTCCCTTAACCATTCTATCTCTCGAAAAGTCTCTATATTGACCAGTGCCCCTCCCTGCATTGCTTGCAAAAAAGTTGGTTTTGACTTCATGGGACCATTGTAAACGATTCGTTCGACACTGAATCCGCAGGCCAGCGACAATTCAAATTCATCACTCGACACGACTTCGGCATAGCAGCCATGCTCACGAGCTATTTTCAAACAATAAGGGAGTGAATTTGTCTTTACAGAATAGCCTACAATGCTTTTTGGAAAATTTCTATTTAAGGCACGTTGAAAACCCACAATACTTTTTGCAAGTTCTTCTTCGTGCAAAACAAAACAAGGAGTTGTAAAATCTTGATAATTCATGTCTCTTCATCTAAAAAACAGCTTCCTTATCCCCTCCCCCATAATGGAGCAAAAGACTCTAAATCCATTACTTGCTCAATATTTTTTTAAACATAAAGAGTGCAGACCTGTTCTTATTATACATTTAGTTGCTTCCATCAAAGAATTCCGTCGTTGCATGATTATCTTGCGAAATGCCTTCACGACGTAAAACGCTTTTTATTGTTGTGAAAATTACATTCAAATCGGTTTTCAAGGAAACATGATCAACATACCACACATCAAATTTGAATTTCTCACTCCACGAAATGGCATTGCGTCCATGACACTGCGCCCAGCCGGTGATACCGGGGCGCACTTCATGTCGTCGAGCCTGTTCAAGGCTGTAAAGAGGTAAATATTGAACCAGTAGTGGTCGAGGCCCTATGAGCGACATGTCGCCTTTGAGCACATTGATGAGTTGTGGCAGTTCGTCGATTGAGGTTGAGCGCACAAACTGTCCAGCACGAGTGAGGCGTATACTGTCGGGCAATAACTCTCCACCGGCATCACGTTCGTCGGTCATCGTCTTAAACTTGATAATTTTAAAAATACGGTTATTCTTGCCGGGACGTTCTTGCAGAAAAAATGCGCCTGCCCCTTTGTTGGCGAAGTGCAACCACACTGCCACCGCAACAAGCAGCGGGCACAAAACTATCAGTGCTACAAGTGCCAAGCAAAAATCTAACCCTCTTTTGAAATATCGTTTATACATGCTCTACAACTGCCTTTTCTCTCACAATCCCTTTTTCGGCATAATTTCTTTGTAAAAATCTTTCAAACACCGGCGCACATAGTTTTGCTCAAATCTGCTTGCAATCATTGAACGAGCATTTTGAGCCGTTTTTTTGACCAATTCGGCTTGTTCGATAAACATTTTCATAGCTTCGCACAGTGCATGAGCATCGCCCGGTGGCACAATCAAACCATTCTTCCCATGCTCTATAATTTCACGACTGCCGTTAATGTCAGTTACAATGCAGGGCAATCCCATAGCTCCGGCTTCAAGCACCACATTGGGAAACCCTTCGCGATAACTCGGGAAAACCAAAGCATCGGCTTGGGCATAAAACGGACGCACATCGCTTTGTGCTCCCATCACCTCAACATCGGCACTGTTCATGAAAAACGCCTTGTCCTCCGGTTCAATGGGGGCTAAATCTTCTTCAAAAGGTCCCACGAGCAACAGTCGGCATCGACCGTTGAGTGTGCGCATGGCTTCGGCCAGTTCGTGCATGCCTTTATCACGCACAATGCGCCCTACAAACACAAATGTAAAGCGATCGTTCCTCGTCACCATCTCCATCGGTTTCCAGTAATCAAGGTCAACGCCCCTCACATTGCCATGCCCGAGCACCCTGATGGGTTTACGTGTGATTTTATGATTGAGCAAATCGGTCTTCACTCCTTCGCCCTCGGGAACAATGTGCGTTGCACAAGCACAAATGAGCCGGTCGGCAAACATCAAAATGTAGCGTTTCATGCCCTTTGCCGTGGGCCACACCAGCCCGGTGAACGTGTGCACGCGCACGGGCACCCTCGTGAGCCATGCCGCCAGCATGCATATCAAGCCGGCTTTCGGGGTCATTGAGTGCACCATGCAGGGCTTCTCGTGGCAAAACACCTTCACCATGCTCCACAGCGATTTCAAGTCCTTTGCCGGACTGATGTGCCGCTCCATGGCCACCGGAATGGTGCGTATTCCCTCTGATTTTCCAAATTTCTCCAACTCCGATTCTTCGGAATACGTATTTTTCTGAAAACCGGCTTCATTCGAAGATGAGACAGCAACCACTTCATAGCCCTCACGCTTCAATTCTGTGATAATCCCACGAAGAAATCCCAAAGATTGTGGAACAGTGCATGCTCTTATGATTTTATTTTTTTTTGAATTTCTTTTCATAGAGCCTGATATAAATCATAATATTTCCTTGCCATTACGCTGATATCGTATTGCCTTGCTTTCTCTTGGCAACGCTCTGCTACTCTTCTGTATTCATCGGGGGTTTCACAAAGCCTCTTCAACTCAAAAGCGAGTTGGCGATAGTCACCCTCAGGAAACAGCACCCCGTTTCCTTGGACAATTTCACGCAAGCCATCAACATCACTCGCAACAAAAGGTCGCCCCGACGCCATACCCTCTATGCTCGACAACGACAAGCCCTCCCAGTGGGAGGAAAGCACATTCACGTCACTTTCTGCAAGAAGTTCTGCAACATCGGTGCGTAGTCCCAGGAAATCTACCCTATGCTCCAGCTGCATTTCATGCACCAGTTGTTGCAGCTCTCCACGCCGAGGTCCATCGCCCACTAATCGCACGCAGTAGTTTTCTGGCAGTTCTGCAGCCGCACGAATGAGCGTGTCCTGATCCTTTTGCACACGGAAAGCGGCAATCATTGTGATTACTCTGTTAACATCGCCTATATTTTTAATGGGAAACAAGAAACGATCAATTTTTACACCATTATAAACAACTTTTATATATGATTTATTCCCAATGTAGTCCACCAAATTAGATTTCGTCTGCTCGGAAATACAGATGATTAACTTGTATTTTTGATACATCAAAATATCTATCCACTTTAAATACCATTTTCCTCGCCGACGATTGGTTGCATTGTGTTCTGTTGTCACCAGTTTGGCTCCTCCACGAATCAAACACTTTGCTATGGGGGCAAAGAGCTGGCAGGCTGTGTTGTGCGTGTGAATCACATCATAGCCACTAAAAAACCGACGCATTTTGAAAATGTGCAAAGGGTGATAAACATTTCGTCCTATTCCCAAACTGTGTATCTTCACGCCTTTGCTTTCAAGCTCTTCCATGAATGAGGTTCGGGTACCGTCAAAAACCAACAGGTTCACCTCGTTACCAAACGATTGCAACTCAGGCAGTAAGTCCACCATCAAGCGTTCGGCTCCACCCGTCCTCAACGACGTAATCACATGCAGTATCTTCATTTGTCCTTTAAACGCATCAAATAGCCTATGGGCATTACTGCATTCCAAAAAAAAGGAAGTTTGGGAAAATCGGCAACATGAGTGGCACAACAACGAAAACGCCAATAGTTGATAGCAGCCTTAGCCTTTTGAATAAAAGGAACAGAGTAACCATTAAGTTCCTTATAATGGGTGCAGCTACCCAACGGACTATTTTGTCTTATTTTAGTAATTTTATCAGTTAACCCTCCTGCAAGATAGTCACGAAAATAAATTACTTCATGAAAAAATCTTAAATTATATTTTTGTGCTATTCTGTTCCATACCAAGGCTTCCGGACAAAATTTCTCTTCGGCAAATTCTGGAAAAGGAAATTCTCTTAACACGTCGGTTCTGAAAACTTCTGCCATATCGCCTTGAATATGGTATTTATATCTTAAATCAAGAGAATTGGTATCAAGAATATCAAAATTATAACCGTGCCCGATGATCTTGCCATCGTGATGAGCCATGAAACCCGCCACACCTCCAAGCATATTTTCTTTTTGAATTGTTTTCAACATGTTTATAACTGTGTCAACAGAAGATTTGGGCAAAGAATCATCGCTATCCACAATAAATGTGTATTTCCCTTGTGCTTCTTCAACGCCTCTATTCACAGCCGTGTGCTTTCCTCCATTGTTTTGCCATAGATATTTTACAACAAATCCACATTGCGAAACACCGGTGATTTTAGAAGATGTTTGCACTCTTTTTTTTTCAATCCACGGCACAACAAGCTCTCTCGTTTCATCGTCAGAACCGTCATCGACAATAATCCACTCAAAGTTTTTGTTTGATTGATTACACAAACTATGATAGAGTTTGCCCAAAATTCTTGCTCTATTGTATGTTGGTGTAAGTATCGTCAGTGGGTAAGTCATTTTACATTAATCGTCTTTTTTGTGTTGAATTACTTGTAAAGGAACATGAACATTGTGAATGCCGCATTTAAAAACAAAGTTAATGCAATCACTCTATTTTGATGCACAAACATTCTTTTTTGGAGCAAAGGATACATTAAAATAATGGGCATCATGAACCACGACAAATAGGCAAAGCGATCGACAAACGAGGCTCTGATAACGAGTAAGAAAAAAATATTTGAAAGAACATAGGCACAATACATGATATCGTAGAGTTTGTCCTTAAACCCTTTTTGTTCCATGTAATACCAGCCTATTGCAATGGGAATAACTGAATATAAAATGAAGTCAAACCGAAAACCTACATTATAGGTAGCTTCATGGGCATTTAATATATATTCTCCGGCTTGTTCTCCGGCATTTTCAAGAACAAATTGTCCCAAGATATTTTCAAAGAAGCTACCAAACGCCAGTGAAATAAAAAAAGCAAATATCCACAAAATCAGCACCACATTGTGTTTTCTGAAAAAAATAGAAATTAAAAATGCGGTTAATGGCAAAATCATTGACTGATGGATGCTTATTGAACACAGACCGATAGAAAGAAAACAAATTATCCCTCTTTTACCAAAAGGGTATAACGAAAAAGCAAATAAAAGAATAGAGGAGGCAACTCCTGCCCGAATAGTATTGGTTGCATAAGACCAGAAAAGAAAAGAAGTGACTGTCATCACAAACAAAATGAAGCTATACCGTTTGTTAAACATATAGCAGGCGGCATATCTAAAACCTGTAAATAACAAAGCAACCGTTCCAAAAAAATAAAATTGGTCTATCACAGTCATTCTGTGGATTAATTGATTGATTGCATACCAGCCAACATCGCCCATTGTGACTTGATGAATATTTTTGAACATGTAAAAATATCCCTCTCTGTCGGACCAAGTATTTTCCTCAAATGGAAACAGAGCCATCAAAACGGACAAGGCAATAATCAATAGTATCGAAATGAATACAGAGGGTAAATTTGTTTTTTTTCTTGCATTTACCCCAACCGGTGCCAATACATAAATGCAAGTGATTAGTGCAAGTGCAAAAGAGCCGGCAAAAAATGCCACATTAAGATGCCTTGCAATCAAAGTATATGAAAAGAATGCGTTAAAATCGAACATCAGTATTCACAAATTTGATAAAGTTTGCATATCTCTGTTGAATTGTCAACAATCTGCTTTTTTAAAGTATCAACATAGCTTTGTCTTAACTTTGCATCATTTAACAATTCTTCTATTTTTTCAGCCAAGTCTTGTCCGCTCATTGCACATATAGAACCATTAACTCTATCTTCAAATTGATCGTGAACCGTAGAAAAATTGGTAACGACAACAGGCTTGCATAAAATTTTAGCTTCATCAAGAGCTATCGACTTTCCCTCAAAGCGCGACGGATGCACCAACACATCGGCTCTTTGAATATATGGATATGGGTTGCTTTGAATGCCTAAAAACTTCATGTTCTTTTCGAGGCCATGCTCTGCAACAACATTGAGCCATTGTGGTTCAAGCACGTTTCCTATGAATAGCCAAGAGAATTTAATCCCCTTTTGTTTCAACAGTGTGGCCGCCTCAATTGCCAAGTCCACACCTTTATTTTTCCATACATGACCAATCGTAGTGAAAACATGTTCTTCCAACTCCATATCGTTTATGGCTTGCGAGGCAAGTTGATGTATGAGTTCGGGAGAAGTAATGTTTTCAAAAAGTTGTATTTTAGACTCTACCTCAGGAAAAAAAGACTTTAAAGATCGAACACATTGTTGAGATATGGTAAAGATTGCATCAACTTTTGGGAAATATTTTCGATCCATGTGTTCATAATAGGACCACTTTGCATAATCGCTGTGAAAAAAAGTGACTTTTCTGCGAGCTTTCAACTTGTCGATCATGTAGTAGAGTTGCTGTTGACCATTGTAATCAACAATCATATCCCATTCGTTGGCAATCCCGGGGTATAACCTGGAAAGCAACCAACCTGCCCAACCCTTGTCGATGCGTGACATTAGTATCCTTAACATGGCAATAACGGCAAGATGCAATTGCATGTGTTTAAAAAAATACAAAATTCCCTTTATTGATGTTGCATGAACCGCTTGTTCATGAATAAACACATTTATTTGCTTCGGAATGTATTTTGAAAAAACTCCTTGATGTCCACTTAAAATAAAAAGAGTCACATCGTAGCACGAAAAATCAACGGCATTAAGAGTATTTATTAAACTTTTGGCAACACCACCTGTGTCAAGGGCACCAATGAGAAAAAGAATTTTTCTTTTTTTCATAAATCATATATTTTCTTCATCGCATTTTGCACAGAAAAATCATTAATGCGCTTTAAACCTGCATCAATGCATTTTTTTCTCAATTCTGCATCATTTATCATCAGTTTTACTGCTTCAAAAATACTGGCATCATCATGATCGCATAGCAAACCACATTGGTTTTTATCAATAATTTCCATGGGACCAGCTGTTTTTGTAGCAACGACCGGGGTTCCAAGAGCCATCGCTTCACAAATCACAAGGCTAAACCCTTCTGTTATCGAAGTACTTAGCAATAAATCTGCATTTTTTATATAAGGGTAGGGATTGTTTTGAAAACCAACAAACTCTATCAAATGAGAAATATCAAGCTCGTCACACATTCTCATCAACATGCTTCGTAACTCTCCATCACCAAGTAATTGAAATTTTACATTTATATTATTATTGCGCATTTGACAAGCCAAGCGCAAAACTCTATCTATTTTTTTAGGAGCAGTTAAACGTCCACAGACTATAACTGTAAAAGACTTTTTTTTTGCAATTTTATTAAAATAATAAGCCTTTTCCCTAATACTATTAATATCAATGGGATTATAAATCATTTTCACAGGAGTTGTGCAATGTTTAAATCTTTGTAAAAAAGCTTTACAAGTATTCCTTGCTACACATATCACTGCATCCATCTTATTATAACAATCGAGTTCATCTTGTTCACTCTTAAACATGCTCTTTTCATATCTGAAACTATTTAAGTCAACATGCACCCAGCTATAGTTGCGAAGCGCAAGAGCAGTGATGAGTGAATGAGCTTTGAGTGGCATCCCTTCAAGAAACGATATTGCCACATCATAACGCTCTTGGTTTTTCAAAGCTTTCTTCAAACGATTTCTCCACGGTTTGTTCCAACCCAATTTTAAGGAAAAACGCATTATCAGTTTGTAACTCAATGAATAATCGTCCCAAGCGTGTACGACTTGCACATTTGCAGGAATTTGAGAAGCCAAAAGCCCTCCTCCCACAACTTGAAGAAGCGTGACTTCGTTGTTGACATAATCAAAATTTCTCAAAATGTCGAGCAATACTCTCTCGGCTCCTCCACCATTCAATTGCCCGTCGATAAAAAGATAACGCTTTTTCTTCATTTTTTAAATAGCCACGTCAGCAGGCTCACTGAAATTGTTATAGAAAGATATTTCAAACAAAACTTCTCTATCTTGAATTTTATTGGCAGTTTATTAACATCCTTGATAAAATGATATAAATCAGTGTCAATATCTTTTATGAAACGTACTTTATCAGATATTGTTTTTTCGGGAGAGATCAATATGTTATATATTGCTTGATAAAAATCAATTGCCTTATACCACTTAAATTGCCGACATGTTTCACTATCTATGTTGTTTTTCTCATCAAGTTCAGTGAAACATTTAAAATCACATCGTGTTGCCTCCATCAATTCTTCTCCACTATGAAATCGAGAAGTGAGAGACTCGTTCGACGTGTGAGTATAAAAATAGTTAGACGTTGCAATGAGCTTTGCCTTGTTGCAATGCAATAAATATCGTTTTACGAAAACCGCATCTTCCCCATACGTTAAATTAGAGGGAAATAAAAGTTTTTCTTTTTTGATAATAGCACTTTTAAACAGTTTGCACACCGGACCTCTCACCAAGCCATTTGGTTCTATTGCGGCGATAAGGTTGGCTATGCCACATTCTTGGGTTTCGACAGGAGCTACCACCTTGTTGGCTTTACCGTCTTCATAGCACAATGTAAAACCCTGAACTTGAATATCCAACTCGTCATTTAGGCTGAATGCCGAAAGATATTGAGGAGTAACATAGTCGTCGGCATCAATAAAGACAATATATTTTCCGGTAGCATGTGCAATGCCGGTATTTCTTGCATTTGACACTCCACCATTAGGTATATGGATAACCCTGATGCGTTCATCTGACTTTGCAAGTTCATCGCATATTATTTCTGTGCCATCATCGCTCCCATCGTCAACAAGAATGAGTTCAAATGATGTAAGATTCTGTGAAAGCGTACTTTTTACACACTGCTCGATCACGTTTGCCGCATTATAAACAGGAATTATGACAGATATAATAGATGATTTCATGCTAATGCAGATGTTAGGAAAGATATACTTTCGTTTTTTTTCTTTATCAAGGAAGCATTAACTTTTTGCCAATTAACACTGCAATCAAAAGCTCTCTGTTGTTCAAGTTCAAAAGATTTCAACAATGATTCTATGCGAGCATTCCCCCTATCTGCATTGCTAAGAGAAATAAATGATTTGTTAAATAATAAAGAAAAAACAGTGCCATGAAAAGAATCAGTAACAACAAAACTTGCATCGCGAAACATTGCAAGCCATTGTTCTACACTTAGTTTTATCGCATTATGAGCCGAAAATAATTTTATTTTTAAATTTAATTTATTGGCAAGATTATTAATCTTCTGCATTTTTTCTTGTGTAATATCAAGGCAATATACTGCCAAATATTTTTCTTTACATTGTGAGACATTATTACATAGTTGCATGTAACGTTCAACCGAGACAAGCATAGTGGGGTCAAGAACATGGCTTGCTTCTACACCAAAATATTTTCTGCATAAGTCAACACCACTGACTTCTCTTACAGAAATGGCATTAAATTTCTTGAGCAATTGGGCACATCGCAAGGTTTGTGCCTTTGAATACTCCCAATGTGCTACACCAAAAGATGCTGCATAAGCTATCCGTTTAATATGCTTATCAACGGCAAAATCTAAAAACATGTTTTCAATTGAACTATTATAACGAGGTCGCCAAACTTGATCACTCCCCACAAGTAGTGCATCAAGCCTATATTCGTCAATAGTTTTGGGAGAAAAATTGTATAAAGGTTTAGTCGTCTCTATATGTTGACTAACAAACATGCCTGTCAGTTTGGGAATCGATTTCCCATTATATGGTTTGTTTGGGAATGCTCTTTTTTTTCCAAACAATTTGTGTATTACCGTATTGCAATATCCCAACAGATAACGTTCAAAAGGATATTTAAGACCAGCATCTATAGTAATAGGTTCATGGCCCAAATCTTTTAATATTTGTTGTAATGCCCAATTTTGAAGAATACCCCCATAATTATAAGCCAAACCTTGCGTCGCAATTCCAATACGCATATACTTTATATTAAATCATCTATTTTTTTTGATAGCAATAATGTTATTCCTTGTGCAAAAGGCATAATAGAATACAATTCTGAATATTTTCCAATTCCTTTTGCATCTCCTTGACAAAAATCAAGTTCTCCATTCATGCGTGTAGCTGCCATCAATGCTTTTTCTGCTTTTATTGCAGATCGTAGGAAAACTTCATCTTTTGTCAACTTATATGCTTCTATCATTAATAATCCAATCATTGAAGTTCCGGAACTCTCAAATTGAGAAGATTTATCAAAGATAAAACTGCCAAAACCACCATTTTCTCTTTGGAAACGAAGCAAAGAATAAGCTAATTTAATTATGCGAGAAGAATTCCCTTTAACAGATGCTGTAAAACTTAATGCTAAACAATACCAGCCTACGCCCCTCGACCAATCATGCGGACCTAAAGAGATTTTTTGAGAAAGATCATAAGCATGAGAAGGAAAGCCATGATTATCACAAGCAAAATCAAATTCTGAAAATTGTAAACTCACAATTTCCTCATATCCGCAAAGCATTAAATAAGGGCAAATTAATCCTAAAGAATCAACATATCTAATATCCTTATTATTTCTATAAGGAATAGTTTGCTTTGTCTTGATATAAGTATTAAATAAATTATCAATTTTCTTATTGTTATCTTCTGTCAATAGAGCATGTTTCTTAAGTGCAAAAGCCAGCAATGCATTATCTACTTTTAAATCAGCGTCATTAAAAACTTGTTTGTGATTTTTTAAATAATTAATGCAGTCTGCATCTGTCAATGCAATTATTAATCCTGCATCTTGCCAACTTTGTATTGTATTGTTCCTATAACGATGTAAAAGAATATCCAATAAAACCAAACGAGTATTATTGGTTAAACGAACTGTTGGAGTTTTTTTTATCCACTTCCTTGCTCTATTCTCTAAACAATTTTGCCATTCTTTTCGATTCTTCCATTTTCCAATTCCTTTTCTCTTAATTATAGGATCGATAAATAAAAATAGATCAAAAAATACAAAAATAAGAGCACATAAGCCTATTAAGGAAAAGAAAAATAATAGCATTAGATACATGTGGCAATCTTATTCTTGAAAAAATAATACATGGATTTTTTTTCGCGATTATTTAAACCTATCAAAATAAAAAGAATTGAAGAAAACAATATCGAAAAAAAAGAAACAAAGAAAAACTCGAAAAGTTTATCGGAATATGCAAAAGAGGCAATATATTGCGTAAATGTAAAAGATATAGTAATTACAAGCAAGGAGCGCAACAAAACATTCTTTAACCAATTCCACACTTCAAATTGTTGAAATATTTTCTTTATGTATTGTAAACGTATCCAAAGCATCATGAAAATTACAATCGAACGTAATATGATCACAGAATATGGCTTGAAATCAAAGAAATAATATAAAATCCAACTTCCCCAAAAAGATAAAGAATAGATAGCTGAAATAACTAACTGATATTTTTTAATATCTGTTTGAGCATATATTGTCATCCATAAGGGAGCAGAAATGGCTTCAAAAAAAATTCCAACTAATGTCCATCGACAAAATTCAACAGAATATAAAGGATAATCCCCTAACCATAATGATAGAAGATTATCTGCTTCAAACCAAATTGGAACAAAAAAAATTATCAACAAAAAAGTTGATATTTTACAAGAACGAATAAGCAAATTTTGTAAATTTTCATATTCATTATTCACGTAATACTTAATAATTTGTGGATTAAATGCAATTTGAAAATTACCAACAAATCCATTTACAATAGTCATAACGCTATTACAAACTCCCATTGCAGCGTTAACAGTAACACCGTGGAAAATATTAATTAATACTGTTATTCCTTGATTAGCTCCAACAACAGTGGCTTGACCTAATAAACTCCACCCTGTGAAACTAAAAATTTTGTTTAACATTGCATTATCACGAATTTTTTTGAATCTGCAAAGTAAAAAATTCTTATAACAATATAATACAATGATAAAAAAATTACAGAAAGAAACAAGAAAGAGTAAAAAGCTATATAAAATTAGTTTATCTTTCGATGATGCTTGAAGTAAAAAAATTATAACCAACTTGAGGAATGACTCTAATATTGAAAAATAAGCATAGACACTCATTTTTTCGAAAGCAATTATTACACTTTGAAAAGGAGAAAGTAAAATGCCTATTAATGCAGCAAATATAGAAAATTGATATACAATATTGCCTGCAAAAATTCTATCTTTTGGAATATCTAAAAGAAAATTAATCCCCCATAAGCCTATCGTTTCTGCAAGAAGTAAAACTATGCAGGCTATTAAAATATGGGATTGTAAACATATATTAAAAACTTTTTGCTTTGTATCTTGCGTTCCTTTCCCAATTTCCGCAGTAATAAAACGTTTACTTGCAACTGCCAATCCATTATTAATAAATACAAAAAAAGCAATAATACTACCCACTATATTGTAAATACCATAATCAGATATTCCTAATTGATTAAAAACGACTCGAGAAGTATATAAGGATATGATTAGTACAACCAACATCCTTAAATACAAAAACATCGTGTTTTGCAATATCTGTCTATTATTGTTCATGTTTTATTGCTTTACATGAAAAATTGGCACAAAAAAAGGGGACATCGGCTTGGAGATAAGTCGACATGGTGAGTGGCAAAAAAATAGATGGCAGATTATGGGTACTGAACACTATCACAGCAGTTTAGTGGAGCCATTGTTCCGACATCCGTTCTATGTAAAAACGTTTGACAATATTCATTCATTCGTTTTAAACGCACAAAAGTACTATTTTTCACACAATTAGGCCGTTAATTTAAGTTATAAGTAGCAAAAGTAAGTAATAAGGAGTAAGGGATTAAAGGAGTTGTTAAGCCTGAAAAAATTGTCTTAACTCCCTGCCACTCCTTATTTTCTTCATACCATCGTCCCTTTCACTCCTCCTCTTCTTTCAATTCTTTTTTTTGCAAGGCGAAATCGTTTATTGCTTTAGTGGTGCTGCCAATGCCATGTTCATGAGCCAACCTTGAGTTTTGTTGCGTATGGTGAGCTTGGCCAGCCCCAAGTAATGCCCGGCCAATGAACTGACAAATCGCACAACATCTTCAACGCACGAAAAATTGCTCTTGCTGATAGAAACTATCACTTTACCATTGGTTTCAAGTTTTGCGAAAACTTGATCTTGTGTTGAAATCTTATTAAATGTAAACATAACTTTCTAATTTTGTTTGTATTACAAAAGTAGAAAGCATATGTGCAAATATTTTGCACTATTGGTTTAATAAATATAAAACAACAGCATTCGCGCAAAAGCGTGAATGCTGTCATGAGAGAGCGATAGACGGGGTTCGAACCCGCGACCTGAAGCTTGGGAAGCTTCCACTCTACCAACTGAGCTACTATCGCATGAAAAAGTTTAGTAAGAAATATCTTTGCCCGGATTCTTTTGTTTTAAGCTGACCACGCTGTCGAGGTCATCGCCTTCGGTCGGAATATATTCAACAACCATTGTGTCGCCTTCTACCCATGTGTCGCGCTTTTCTTGTGCAAGGTCGGGGTAGGCAAACTCATAGTCTTTGCCATCGGTTCCGTGCAACTCAATGCTCGAATGTGCTCCGCCAACGGCAACGCCCACAACGGTTTTCACATCATCATCGACCTCATCGAGCGATGTGGCTTTGTCGGCTTGCATCTCGGCATTAGTCTCTGCTCCATCACTTTGCATGCTCCGGTTTTCTTTTTCTTTGCTGCAACTTGCAAGTAGTATCGAAAAAGAAGCCATCAAAGCAACCGATAATGATATTTTGCATTTTTTCATTAAAGAATGATTTGCGTTGATTTTCTCTGCACAAAATTACAGCTTTTAATTGAAATCAGCAAATTAAAATTAGATCAAACCGGTGCAATGATACAAAAAATACGGTATCAAAAAAAACACGAGTGCCGGTTGGTTGATCGACACCCGTGAATATTGTACAAATTAATTTCTACAAATTAATTTTCACCTTTTTCGAGTTTTTCTTTAAGTTCTGCGAGTGAACTGATGTCGCCGAGAGTTGTTTTCTCGATGTTACTGTTCATTGCAGGCTCTTCGCTCTGGCGCGAAGCCTTGCGTGGCTTGCGAGTTTCGGGCTTTTGCTCATCTTCAAAAATGCGGCTGTGAGACAGAATAATTCTCTTAGCTTCTTTGTTGAATTCAATCACCTTAAATTCAAGTTTTTCATCTTTCTTGGCAACAGTGCCGTCTTCCTTGGTGAGGTGCTTGGGAGTGGCAAAACCTTCAACTCCGTGAGGTAGGCTGATTACTGCACCCTTGTCGAGCATTTCGGTGATGGTGCCTTCGTGCACGCTGCCAACGGTGTAGATGGTTTCAAATACGTCCCAGGGATTTTCTTCGAGTTGCTTGTGTCCGAGGCTCAAGCGACGATTTTCCTTGTCGATTTCAAGCACTTGAACATCGATGTCGGCACCAATTTGAGTAAACTCGCTCGGGTGCTTGATTTTCTTTGTCCAAGAAAGGTCGCTGATGTGAATGAGGCCGTCTACGCCCTCTTCAAGCTCAACAAAGATGCCGAAATTGGTGAAATTGCGCACCTTGGCTGCATGTTTGCTGTCAACCGGATATTTTTCTTCGATGGCTTCCCAAGGATCGGCCTTGAGTTGCTTAATGCCAAGCGACATTTTGCGTTCTTCGCGATCGAGTGTGAGAATTTGAGCTTCCACTTCGTCGCCCACTTTCATGAAGTCTTGAGCACTGCGCAAGTGTTGCGACCAGCTCATTTCGCTCACGTGAATGAGCCCTTCGACACCGGGAGCTACTTCAACGAATGCACCATAGTCGGTCATAACCACAACTTTGCCCTTAACACGGTCGCCAACATTGAGATTAGCATCGAGTTTGTCCCATGGGTGGGGTTGGAGTTGCTTCAAGCCCAAGGCAATGCGCTTCTTGTCTTCGTCGAAGTTTAGAATAACTACGTTCAGTTTTTGATCAGGCTCTACAATGTCGGCAGGGTTGTTTACGCGTCCCCACGACAAGTCGGTGATGTGGATAAGACCATCTACGCCACCAAGGTCGATGAACACGCCATAGGGGGTAATGTTCTTGACAGTGCCTTCGAGCACTTGACCCTTTTCGAGCTTGGAGATGATTTCTTTGCGTTGTTGTTCGAGTTCGGCTTCGATGAGAGCCTTGTGCGACACAACAACATTCTTGAACTCTTGGTTGATTTTAACCACCTTGAATTCCATTGTTTTGTCAACGAAAACATCGTAGTCGCGAATGGGTTTCACGTCGATTTGGCTGCCCGGCAAGAAAGCCTCGATGCCAAATACATCAACAATCATGCCACCCTTGGTGCGACACTTGATGTAGCCCTTAATGATTTCGTCGTTGTCAAGCGCCTGATTAACGCGTTCCCAGCTCTTGCTTGCACGAGCTTTCTTGTGAGAGAGCACAAGCTGGCCTTTGCGGTCTTCCTGATTTTCGACGAAAACTTCAACTGAGTCGCCTACTTTTAAATCGGGGTTGTAGCGGAATTCGTTAAAAGGAATAATGCCGTCGGACTTAGCACCGATGTTAACCACTACCTCACGCTTGTTGATTGAGATAACGGTACCTTCAGTTACTTCGTGATCCTTGAAAGAACCAAGCGACTTGTCGTAGGTTTTTTCCAGTTCGTCGTGAGATTTCTCACCTTGAGTTTCGCCTTTTTCAAAGGCTTCCCAATCAAAATCTTCGATTGGAGAATTTTTTAATTCTTCGCTCATTAAAAATAAAATAGTTAATAAATAAAATGTTAATTCTCATTGCGCCGATCGAAAAAATATTTTTTCTGCACAACGCAACTGCAAAGTTACTGTTTATTCCTGACATAAGCACCACATTTTACTGTTTATTTTCATGAATATCAGCTGTTTTTTTGTAAATTTTCTCACCAAGCGTTGGTTTGGCATGTGCCCGGCCTCATATAAAATGCTCAATATCGGGCAAAACAAAAAAAAGGAAGTCCTGCTTTTAATGAACTTCCTTTTGTGACCCATACAGGATTCAAACCTGTAACCTTCTGATCCGTAGTCAGACACTCTATTCAATTGAGCTAATGGGCCATTGTTTTTAAGAACTTGCAAATTTTGAACACACTTGTTTCTCATTTGCGCTTGCAAAGGTAGTGTTTTTGCCGGAAACTGCCAAACTTTCTGTCAAGTTTTTTCAAAGTTTTTTTTGAAAAATTCCAACCAAGTCTGCAATTTGCGAAACATCAAGCATTTAAAGCAACCATGTGGCAAGAGCCCAAATCGCAAAAATAGCCAACGCAATCAGGGTGGGTTTCACCAACGTCTTGTAATCGACAATGTAGTAGGCTTGGCGAGGACATTCCACCTTTTCGGGACGTTCTTCGGCAACTGCCAGTTTGTGCTTGTCAACAGGCTCAATGTTTTGCGCTTCTTCACTGTATAATGTAGCTTTCATAATCTTTTTATTGTTTTTTTTGCAAAGATAGCCATAAAATCTAAATTCACAATTTGTTTGAGCCAATTAATTCATGCCGCATTAATCCATAATGCTTAACTTTGCAACGAATGAACACCGAAGTTTACATCTTTAACCCCGATAACGACTTGGCATTGGCACAAGGTGGCGATCACTATGTGGCACCACCGTTTGCCCGCAAACTGGCGCAAGACTTGTGTGTATTGCCCATGTGGTATGCTCCTCCGGGCAGCTGCATTCTTGTTGCACACGAGAAATTCAAGCCATGGGTGATGACTCATGGACAAGATGTTGCCCCCGTCACAAAAAAAGAACTGGTGGCGTTGACCGATGTTTCCTTTCGTCCGTGGGGTTGGAGCACAACCTTGCGCAAGAGGCTCACAAGGCTTGGTGTTGCTGCCGAAATGTTGCCCACCATTGCCGAAACCGAAAAGATAAGAGAACTCGCACATCGCAACATTTCCATCGTCATTCACGAAAAACTCCGAACGCTCACCAACAGCACCTTCTCCCCCATTCCACTTGAATTAAAGTCCATTGATGAAATCATGAAATTTGCCTCCGACAATCCCGGCTGTTTTTTGAAGTCGCCATGGTCGGGCAGCGGACAGGGAGTATACAGAGTTATAGACCACAACGATCGCTATGTGCAGAACTGGTGCAGAGGAGTGCTAAAAAAGCAAGGTTCAGTCTTGTGCGAAAAAGGATTGAATAAAATTCAAGATTTTGCCATAGAGTTTGATTGCACAAGGGGGAGAGCAGAGTTATATGGCTTCTCTATTTTCATCAATGATTTTCACAGCCAATATCTTCGAGGACATGTGAGCAACAAGGACAACATGCATCGTCTCTTGCTCGGACAATGCCCACAATTGGATTTCATCGTCGAACAACTTGCAACAATTTTAAACGAAATCATTACACCTTATTATAAAGGATTTTTAGGAATTGACATGCTTCTCTACGAAGAAGAAGGGCATATCAGGCTAAATCCATGCGTAGAACTGAATTTGCGCACAACCATGGGGGTGATAACTTCGGCTATTGGCAACAATATGTTTAAAGAAAACAAAACCGGTAAATTTAAAATCGATTTCAGTAAAGACGGAATTAAACACAAAACTGCCTCCAACAGGCTGTACTTAACACCCGTTTTTGAAGATACCCAGTATTGTGCCTATATCGATATAGACGAAAGAAAGCCGATCAATGGCACCTCGGTTCGGTCATATTAAAGACCGATTTGAATTAAAATTGCTTGAGCACGGTGTACAGTCGTTGCACCGGCAATCCCATTACATTGTAGAAACTGCCCGAAATGCTTTTAATGCCCATATAGCCTATCCACTCTTGAATGCCATAGGAACCGGCTTTGTCAAGAGGATTGAACTTATCGACATAAAAAGCGATTTCTTCTGCTTCGAGTTCGGCAAATTCTACCTGTGATTTGCAACTGAATGAGACCGTTCGAGCAACTGTGGCAACAGTAACACCGGTGATCACTGTGTGCACTTTGCCCGATAACTTGGCAAGCATGTGTCGCGCTTGGTCGGCACCTTGAGGCTTCCCTATCACTTCGTTATTTAAAATCACCACCGTGTCGGCCGTAATCAAGAGTTCATCGGCATTCAATCGATAGGCTTTTGACTTCAAGTTTGCCAAAAACTCAGGAATTTTCTCAGCAGGCAGGGTGGCAGGATATTCTTCTGCAATTCCCTCTAAAAGCTCAATGCGAAAATCTACTCCCAAGCCCGAGAGCAACTCCTTGCGACGTGGCGAGCCACTGGCAAGCACAACGTCATATTTTTTCAAATTCTCCAGCATCGTTTCTGTCTTTCTTCTGCCTCTCACCAGCCAAAAGCCTGACTATCGTTCATCCACCGGCCATGTGCTTTCATCACCTGTTCGAGAATATCGCGTGCAACTCCGTAGCCTCCATTGTGGGGCGAAACATACTTGGCTACACGTTTCACTTCCACCGCCGCATCGGCAGGAGCCACCGAAAGCCCGGCTTGTTGCATGGCAGGAATGTCGGGAATGTCGTCGCCGGCAAAAATTACTTCATCGGCAGTCATGCCATACTTGGCCAGCCATTCTTCAAAAACAGGCAACTTCACTGCTGCTCCCAAATAAAGGTCTTGCACTCCCAGACCTTCAAACCGCACTCTCACCGCCTGCGTGTTGCCACCGCTGATGATGGCGAGTTTAAGTCCTCGTTTTACCGCAAGTTGTATCGCATAACCATCTTTTATGCTCACCATGCGCAACGGTTCGCCTTGTGACGACAGAGGAATGGTTGATGGCGATAGCACACCATCGACATCAAAAGCAATGCCTTTAATCTTTTTTAAATCGTAATTAATAGAACTCATAATTAATTATTTGCAAATGAGGGTGTTTATTTCTTTCCTTGTTTCATGCGAATCATTTCCATCTGCCCAAGTGCACTTTGTCCCATCTGAGCTTAGCCGGGTCGGCACTCTTTTTCGATTCAGCCTTATGTCCCATTGAGAGAACACACAGCACTTGTTGTTCGGGCGAGATATTGAGCAACTCTTTCAAGTATTCGCTCGAAGTGTTTTCGGTGTCGAGAAAACGGTTGCGCACCTGTATCCAACAACTCCCTAAGCCCAAGGCCTCGGCTTGCAGTTGCATGTAGCTTGCCGCTATGGCAGCATCTTCAATCCACACATCGCTCTCAATCGGATTGGCACTCACCACCACAGCCATGCTGCACGATGCGATGGGTCGGGCAAATTGGGGTTTGCATTGTGCCATTTGCAATAGTAATTCCTTGTCGTCGATAACCGTAAATTCCCAACTCCGCTTGTTTTTTGATGTGGGAGCAAGCAATGCGGCCGAGATAATCTTTTCTACATCTTCGGGCAAAATCTCCTCGGCTGTGTATTTTCTGATGCTACGCCGCCACATGAGCAGCCCCTGAAAGTCTTTCATCATCTTTCTGTTTGGTTTATATTGGTTTTAACTCCATGTATATATGTGTCGAAATCGTCTCTTGCCGTGTCGCCATTGTGCCATTTAAAACTTGCGCTTCGGGCACCGGCAACATCGTTTCCGGCATAATACACGTCGAAACGATCTTTGGCATATTGTCCTCCAAGATAAATGAGTGTTTTAGGAAATGTTGCATTGAATGCCACACCTTTATAATAGGCAACCGAGTCGTCGGCCGCATATCCTCCACCCTCTACATGAAAACTCGATGTGTCCACAATATCCATCGGCTTGGCATTGTAGTAATATTTAATGCTGTCGGTTGAATAGCCATTACCCAAATCTGTCCCAATTATTTTAAATTGTTCTGTCTGCGAGTTGTCATTTGTGACGAGCGACAACGCATCTTCTTGCTTGCCACAAGAAGAAAGCAACAGAATGTTTAGTGCAATAATACAAAAATACCTCATGTCGAGTGCAAGTCAAAAAGTTTGGTTCAAAATTAGCTATAAAATCAAGCATCTGCAACTTTTTGTGCCACAATATACACACGCCAATTCGACCAAACCTGCACTTGCATTGACATGAAAAAATAGCTAACTTTGCAATGACATCGTTTAAAGGAACGTAATGAAAACAATGTGTAAAACGATTATTTCAAATAAAACATTCCTGTCAAGAGCAATTGCCGTACTACTCGCCACCATGCTTGCGTTAAACACGCTTGCCAACGATGAGCCCGACTACTCAACGTTTAATGACGTTGTAACAACCACAGGCAACATGCAGCTTAGTCCCGACACGCTCAATGTTTACACCTCATGGACAAGCATGTTCAACGCCACGCCCGACACGCTGTTGCTCAATGCCGGCATAAGGGTACGTTCTCCCTACGACTATGAGATAAAAGTCGCCAAGAAAGACAAGATTACCAAGAAAATGTTGAAAAAAAGCACTGTGGCCGTTTCTATCGGCGACTCCATATTTCTCATCAACAGTGACTGGATTAAGAGAAGTTTTGATGGCGATTGCAGCCATTTTTCAAGATATGTGCCTCTCTACTTCTCGGCAAAGATAGCCTTTGTGCAGTTCCAAAGAAACAACCCAACCGTGGGAGGTGCGTTGCTCAATCTTTTTGTTGACGTGCTGACGGGGACAGACACCGGCATAGGGCTTGGAGACGGATATAACAATAAAACTCCCAAACTATACTTGCTTGACTTTGGCGACAAAAGGGTTAAGGAAGTAAATCAAAAGTTGCTCATGCAGCTATTAAGCCCCTACTCCGACCTGCAAAGGCGATATGAGTCGATGAAAAATCGTGAAGAAACTCATATTGTCAACGAGTTTTTCTTGCAATTGGTCGATCGCCTCACCCAAGATCCCACAGTTCAATACCTTTTCTAAAATCCAAAAACAAATGACTGTTGCACATCAACTATTTCTCGCCATTGCGACCTGCTTAGCCTGTACAGTTCCAACGTTGGCACAAAGGGTTGGCAATAATAATTCTGACCGGCTCGATACCATAACCATTTACCGCAACTGGGACGACATTCTTGCACAACAACCTGCATTCTCCATGACAGGACACATTTTATATCAAAACAATGAACTGGAATATAAAATATACACTCGCAACGCACAAGCACAAGCAATCATCGACACACAAGCCCTTGCCATTGAGGTGGGTGACAGCTTGTGGCTAATTAATGCCAATTATCTTGTCAATAATTTTGAAACAACGTACACCGGGTTCACAAACTTCGTTCCGATTTTCTTTAACGAAAAAACTGCATTTGTACACTACTGGGAAGACTATCCCGACACCTACCTGTCTCGCTCAACGCAAGATGAAAACGGCGAAAAAATTGTTTACGCAGTGCAACTTCATTACGGAGAGAGTCGGTTTTATATTATAGATTTTGTGCAAAGCACAATCAAGAAATTAAATCACAATCTTTTAGAACAGTTGTTGGTGCCATATCACGATTTGTATTCAAGATATACCGGAATGAAAAAAAATAAAAAAACAGAAGTTATTGATTTCTTTTTTCAAAAGTATCTCGAACGGCTCGCACAAGACGTTACTGTACCTCCTATTACAGAGCAAATTAAAGCAAAAGAGTAACACAACATCATCGTCCATTAAAAAACACTTCAAAATCACCTTGACCATGTAAAGACCCTTATCGGGAACAATAATCGTTTATTGCACAACGTTATAAACATTATAAAAAGCTCTTGCAAGAGTTCATACTCTACACGATAAAAAAACTGTCATTCGGCATTTTTCGCGATTATTGAATTAGCAATTTGAACAATGTTAAAAAGAAAAATGAAAATTTTTTAAAAATAATAGTTCAAATATTTTTTAATTTCACACTTAATTGTTAATTTTGGAGCCGAATGTTAAAACAAAGTTCTATTAGGTCATTGTTTTAAAAACAAGAAGATAATGAAAAAATCAACGATATGGCTTTTAACGGTAGTGATGGCATGCACGATTATAGGCTTGCTGTTTGTGCAAATCATGTATATGGAAAACATGATTCAAATGCGCAACGAGCAATTTTCTGAAAGCGTGATGCGAAGTCTCTATGCCGTTTCATCTAATTTAGAACAAGATGAAACCCGATATTTTCTTGAAAAAGACCTCAAAGAATCGAAAAGCTATGCCAACATGCCGGGTAGCATGAACAACTTTAATGCCGGCGACGATTATGACCTGTCGGGCGTTAATGGCAACTACTCTATTTCGGGAGGAAACATAACGGAGAGTAGCGGTGCGGCAACCAAGTTTGATATAGACGCTTCAAATGAGAGCATGCAGAACACGCTCAAAGGGCAATACTTGTATCAGCGCGGTTTGCTCAATGAGGTGATTTTGACAATCCTCAACCAAGCAAGCGACCGCCCCATTATCGAGCGAGCCGACTCCATGACGGTAAATCGATACCTCAAACAAGAATTGGAAGGCAACGGCTTGAAAGTGCCTTTTGAATATGCCGTCGTGAGCCAAATAAACGGCACGATTTATCAGAGTGCCAATTTCTCTAACGACAACCCAAGCAATATCTACACACAGGTGTTGTTTCCAAACGACCCAAGTGGCAAACAAAACGAACTGCGGGTTACTTTTCCCACTAAGAATGATTTTATCTTTTCTTCAATCAAGTTCTTAATTCCGTCATTTGCCTTCACGTTCATTCTGATGTTTATTTTCATTTATTCCATTGTGATGGCATTTAAACAGAAGAAACTCAGCGAAATGAAGAATGATTTCATCAACAACATGACCCATGAGTTCAAAACCCCCATTTCCACCATTTCGCTTGCAGCCCAAATGCTCAAAGACGACAGCGTGCAAAAAAGCCCTGCTCTGCTCAAACACGCATCGACGGTGATTAACGACGAAACCAAGCGATTGAGATTTCAAGTGGAAAAGGTGTTGCAAATGTCAATGTTCGACCGCAAGAGTGCAACAATGCGTCTGACCGATGTTGATGCCAACGCCATTATCGATAGCGTTGTGAGCACCTACAAAATTAAGGTTGAAAAATTTGGCGGACACATCACCACCGCACTCAATGCCGAAGACTCGATTGTGAATGTAGACGAAATGCACTTTACCAACGTGATATTTAACTTGCTCGACAATGCCATAAAATATCGTCGCGAAGATGTTGCTCCGGAGCTGAAAATAAGCACTCGCAACATAGGAGAAGATAGTTTGCAAATCAAAATTTGCGACAATGGCATTGGCATTAAAAAAGACGATTTAAAGAAAATATTTGAAAAATTCTATCGCGTTTCGACCGGCAACAGGCACGACGTAAAAGGCTTCGGATTGGGGCTTGCATACGTGAGCAAAATGATAGAACTGTTTAAAGGCACAATCAAGGCCGAAAGCGAAGTGAATAAAGGTTCAACATTTATAATAACATTACCACTTTTAAAATAATAAGATTATGGAAGAAAAATTAAGAATTCTGTTATGCGAAGATGATGAAAATCTTGGCATGCTTTTGAGAGAATACCTGCAAGCAAAGGGTTACAACGCCGACCTCTATGCCGACGGTGAAAGTGGCTATAAAGCTTTCTTGAAGGGGAAATACGACATCTGCGTGCTCGACATCATGATGCCCAAGAAAGACGGCTTCCAACTGGCGCAAGAAATACGCACCGTGAACAGCGAAATTCCGGTTATCTTCTTAACAGCCAAATCACTCAAAGAAGACATTCTCGAAGGTTTCAAGATTGGTGCCGATGACTACATTACCAAGCCGTTCAGCATGGAAGAGCTGGTGTTGCGCATCGAGGCTATCCTGCGTCGGGTGAAAGGCAAAAAAGGCAAAGAAATAACCATGTACAAGATTGGCAAATTCACATTTGACACACAAAAACAAGTGCTCATTGCCGATGACAAGCCCACTAAACTCACCACCAAGGAAAGCGAGTTGTTGAGCTTGCTGTGTGCACATGCCAACGAAATTCTTGAACGAAACTTTGCCCTTAAAACCATTTGGATCGACGACAACTATTTCAACGCTCGCTCCATGGACGTTTACATCACTAAATTACGCAAGCACTTGAAAGACGACCCCACAATTGAAATTATCAACATCCACGGCAAGGGCTACAAGCTCATTGCTCCCGATGCTGAAGCTCAATAGTTTAAACGGTGTCATGATGCTTATACAACCGTAACTTGATGACAAAAAATCGTGGCAACAATTCAAAGTTGTCACGATTTTTTATTAACTTTGCCCAAACTAAACGATTTTGAACATTCAATTATCTATAAATCCGGAAAGAAACAAGGCATGAAATACCTGTTCAGAGCATATCAATGGTGCATTGCTACCCCCATCATCATCATTGCCACAATTCTCACATCTGTTTTCACTGTAATATTGTCTCCTTTCGATCGTTCCTACTTCGGTTACTATGTGCCTAAGTGGTGGGGACGATTATGGTGTGCCCTCATGTTTGTGAAAATTAAAGTCATTGGTCGAGAAAAAATAAATCGTCGCACCAGCTATGTCTTTGTTGCCAATCATCAAGGAGCATTCGACATTTTCTCCATTTATGGCTACATCGGGCACAACTTCAGGTGGATGATGCGCAAGGGACTGACCAACATTCCATTTGTTGGCACAGCTTGCCAAATGGCTGGGCACATCATGGTTGACCATCGCAATGCCCACACGGTAAAAAAAACAATGGCCGATGCCGAGAAACGCCTACGCAACGGCATGTCTATCGTCGTGTTTCCCGAAGGTCGCCGCACCGATACCGGCAAAATGGGGACATTCAAAAGCGGTGCATTTAAGTTGGCGGTTGAATTTAATCTGCCCGTTGTTCCCATTACCATCGATGGTAGCTATCAGGTGATGCCACGTTCTACATTCAACATCACGCCGGGCACCATTACCATAACCATGCACACACCCATCATGCCGGGAGAAAACGGACATGATGCACACACCCTGTCAAAGATGTGTTTCGACACTATCGCATCAGCATTGCCACAAGAACAATCGCAACAAGAAACTTAAAATACTCCTTCTTCTCTTTCTTGTCAACAGCCTATTTGAAGTTATCCCATGCAATCAATTTTAGGAATATTTTTCAGTTGATTTCAGCTGATTTTTAAGGAGGGTTTGAAAAAAGCATGAGTTGAGTTTTGCAGATTATGGAAAAAGTATTACCTTTGCATTGCAATTAAGGAATTGTCCTGTGGTGTAATGGTAGCACATCGGATTCTGGTTCCGCTTGCGAGGGTTCGAATCCTTCCAGGACAACAAAGAGAGTGACCCTTGAAAAAATGGTCACTTTTATTTTTAAAAACAATTTAAACTTAAATTTTTTATTTATTTATGGCAACAAAAATCAGATTACAACGCCACGGTCACAAAGACTATGCGTTCTATCCAATTGTCGTAGCCGATAGCAGGGCACCACGAGATGGTAGATTTATTGAAAGGATTGGTTCTTATAACCCTAATACTAATCCTGCTACAATAAGTTTAAATTTCGAGAGAGCACTCTACTGGATAAACGTTGGTGCAATTCCCACCGACACCGTTCGCAACATTCTTTCGCGTGAAGGCGTTATGCTCATGAAGCATCTTCAAGGCGGTGTAAAAAAAGGTGCATTTGACGAAGTTGAGGCTCAAAAGCGTTTCGATGCTTGGAAGGCAGAGAAAGTGGCTAAAATTGAAGCCATTCGCAACGAAGAACGCGAAGCCAAGAAAGCCGACCGCAAAACTCGTCAAGACGAAGAAGCCAAGAAGAATGAAGCAAAGGCTGAAGCCGTTGCAAAAAAGAAAGCAGAAATTGCAGCAGCTAAGGCTACTGCCGAGGCCGAAGCTGCTGCCGAAGCACAAGCCACCGAAGCAACAGAAGCCACCCCTGAAGCTCCTGCCGAAGAAACGGCTCCCGAAGCATAACATTCTGCTCCAAAGCAAAAAAATAAAGTGTTGGCTATCAGAGGTGATAACCAACACTTTTTATATGGGTAGTTGAAAAAACTTAACTCTAATCGGTCATTAGAACCGGTACTACTTTTAGCTGACAAGCAAGAGTTTGGAACAGACTATTTTTTGAGCAAGATAGTTCTTGCAACACCATTGGTTACTATAACATAAATGCCACTTTCAACCGAAGAGGGGATATTTGCCAAAGAAGACGTACACCGATAGCTACCAACCGGAGAACCATTCATATTATAGAGCTTAATGGCTTTTGCCTGCACGGGAAGTCCGGTTACGGTCCATCCGGCTCCATTAAAGCATACAGAAATGGCGTTGTTTGCTTGTTCAATATTGTTGATACTTGCCGGACAACCACTACCGTCGCCGGGCACAGTCACCGTCCAACCCTTATCGGTGGCGATTGAAGTTGCGCTGATAGAAGCATCGGGTACATTGTTTTCGACATAATAAACTCCTGTGCTTTGAGAGGCTTTGTCAATTGCACGCAGAGAGCGATACAAACCATTGAGCGCACACGCATCGAGTTGCGAGCCATCTATCTTCACATAGCTCAAACCGGGTGATGCCGACATATTGAGGCTTGTGATGGGATTGGCGGCGACATTGATGTTCAACAATTTGTTGAGTTTACCGGTGTTTAATGTTTCTATTTTATTGTCATTGCATGTCAGTGCCGAAAGTTCGGTCATTTGGCTTACATCAAGACGACTTATTTCGTTTTCGCTACACACGAGCGACTCCATAATTGCAGGATTGGCAAACGTCAGTTCCTTTAAACCGCATGCACTGCAATTCAAGTCTTTGACCGTTGGTGGCAAGGTTAAATTTTTTAATTCACCATTATAGGAGCAATCGAGATTTTCAAGTATGGTGTTACTTATTGTCAGCTTTGTGAGCGCATTCTCAAAACACGCCAATACCTTCAATTTCTTGTTATTCGACAAGTCAAGGCTTTCAAGTGCACAGTTGTTGCAATTGAGCACTTCGAGGTTCTTGCAATTGCTTACATCGAGAGAAGATATTGCCGTGCCAATACAGTCGAGAGAAACCAGCTTCGTTAAATTGGAACAATTGATGTTGCCAAGTGAATAGTTGTTGTCGACAACCAGCACTTTAAGTTCATTGCACCCCGAAAGATCGATAGATTTCAATCCGGCTGCCGGCAAGAACAGCGTGTCGATGACGTTATTGTTCGGAAGATCGAGTTGAGTGATTGGGCGCATAAGTCCTGCCGATAGGTAGCGCAAGTGCCGATGGTTGGAAAGAGGGAATTTTGTGATTGAAGTTTGATGAGCTTGTAACCGAATCAGATTTTGGCATCGCGACAAATCAAGATTAGCCAACTTGAAGTTACTGCTACAATCCAAAACTTTGAGTTTGGAAGCCGATTGTGGCAATTTCAAGGTTTCGATTTTGTTGCCGGTCAGCAATAGCGTGTCAAGCTCAACATTGTGGGTGAGATCGAGATTTTCAAGAAAAGAATTTTCGATACATAGAAGTTTGAGCACAGGATTGCCCGAAAAGTCGATGTTTTTGGTGAAATTCTTGCGCGAAATGAACGCCGAAAGCATAGGCAACGATTTCACGTCGATGTCGGTCATTTCATTTCCCGAGCATTCTATTGCCGAAATTTTACCCGAAATAGTAAGTTCTTCACTCAAAGTTTTTCCCTTGATGTAACTCCCCTTTTGCGGTTCAATTGTAATTGTCTGTGTTTGTCCGTTGCCCCAGTCAAGCGTGGCTTCGCCTTTCTCGGCACCAAACAAGAGAATTGCAAAATCATATCCGGCACTGTTGGCAAACTTGAAAGACGCATGAGGCGTTTGTGCATGAGACATGCACAACAAGCTCATGAACACAGCAAATAAGATACTTCTTTTAATGAAGGAAATTTTCATAAACAATTAATTGGTTTTCAGGAACTGTAAATTGGTCAGTAAATTGTTTCGAAATATACGAAAAATAAATGAATTGTCAAAAATCATTGCCATTTCACAAATGATGTTTTGGAATTAAAGGACTAATTTTTAATGTATTACAAAACAACATAAAATCAACGATCATTATTTTTCTTCATTTCTAAAAAAATGTAAAACAAAATTGCTCAAATTTCAAGAAAAACCACTATCTTTATGTGATGAAAGCAAACAGTAAAGACCTCAAAAAGCATAAAATGAAAAAGAGTTTAACGATTTTTGCTCTTGCCTGCATTCTAATCGGCATGATGGCCACAAGTTGTACACACGATGAGAAAAAATCATCGAAAGTGTCGGCCGACTCCATATCATTTACAAGCCTGAAAATGGGCGACACCACAAGTTTTACCAAAAGCGATGGAGAAATATGCAAAGAGTTGGTTGACGTTTCGGCCACCTACCCTGCATTTTTCAAGGACAAAACCACCACTCAAAAATTGCAAAAACTCTACATCACAGCCATTCTTAATGGAAACGACAGCCTAAGAATTGCCGATGCAATCAAAGAATTTACCTTAAACCTGTCGCAACAAAACGCTTTGGGCAACAACGGTAGCGATGTCGATGGAGAAAACGAGGAAAACTATGAAAACGAAATAGATAAATTCGTTATCACAGTAAACATCACCGTGGCATATCATCAAAACAATGTCGTCACATTCTGCAAAGAAGAAACAATAAGGAAAAACGACGTTGCCGCAAAAAATCACAAATACTACAACTTCGATTTAGAAACCATGAAGTTAATAGACTTGAGCATGTTCAGAGACGATGCCATCAACGACATTTGTTCATTGCTCAAAAACAAACTGATGGAGCAAAACCAAGTTAACACCGGTGATGAGCTTAACGATCTTGGTTATTTCAATATCGATAATCTCTCGGTAACAACCAATTTCAGTTTTGAAGAAGACGGAATCACTTGGAGCTATCTGCCACAAGAGCTTGCGGCCGATGCCAACCTTGAGCCTAAAATTTCACTCAGCTATCGCAACTTGATGCAATTTGCAAGTGAGAAATCGGTTTTAAAAAGATTTTAAATTTGGATATGGAGAAAATCATTAAATACTTCCCCGAGCTTTCAGATGCACAGAAACAACAATTTGAAGTCTTGATAAAGCTGTATCCTGAATGGAATGCCAAGATCAATGTAATTTCGAGAAAAGATATTGAAAATCTTGAAATTAATCACTTATTGCACTCTTTGAGCATTGCAAAATTTGTGAAATTCTCTCCCAATTCCCACATTTTGGATTTAGGCACCGGTGGAGGTTTGCCCGGATTGCCTTTGGCAATTATTTTTCCTGACGTTCAATTTCATTTAATCGACAGAATTGGCAAGAAACTGAAAGTCGCACAAGACATTGCAGAGAAAGCAAGGTTGGACAACTTAACTTTTCAACATGGCGACGTGAAAGAGGTGAAAGGCGCATTTGACTTTGTTGTCAGCCGAGCTGTAATGAACTTGGGCGACATTATACCCTTGGTGAGACGCTTGATTAGTCAAAAGCAACACAACGCAATCCCCAATGGATTGATATGCTTGAAAGGTGGCGATTTGAACGAAGAAATCAAGAAATTCAAAAAAGAAATTCTGATTGACGATTTAGGCAATCACTTTAAAGAAGAGTTTTTTAAGACCAAAAAAGTTGTTTATCTTCCTTTATAAAGAAAACAACACAATAAATATATATTGCACGATGAACGTTACCCGAATAGAGAACAATCCTTTTGTCGAAAACATCTACATTTTGTGGAACGAAGACAGCCACAACGCTATCATTATAGACCCGGGCATGATGCAGGAGCATGAAAGGAAAATGATTGCGCAGTTTGTTGAAGAAAAAGGGTTGAACATTCAGCGCGTGTTGCTCACTCATTGCCATGTAGACCATGCAGCTTCGGCTCGATGGGTGGCAAAACGTTATGGTGTACAGGTCGAAGCATGCGAAGCCGACCTCCCCGTAGCGCAAGCCATGCTCCAACAAGCCCAAATGTTTCATCTCAAAATTGATGCAGAGCCACTGACAATCGACCATGCCTTGAAAGAAGGTGATGTTATTGCCCTTGATGACGAAAAAATATATGTATTGGAAACTCCGGGACACACTCCCGGAGGCTTAACATTCTACATACCGGGTTTGTCGCTTGCCATCACCGGCGATACCATTTTTCAGAGTAGCATAGGACGCACCGACCTGCCCGGTGGTAACATGCAACAGTTACTCAAAAGCATCAACGACAAAATCATGACATTGCCCGACGACACCACGCTTGCTCCCGGACACGGCCAACCCACAAGCGTTGGCAACGAACGTCAATACAATCCTTATCTATAAAAAACTCTCAAAAGCTACTATCGGCAAAGTTCGATTAATAATTTTGCAAAGCTTTACAGTTTTGAAAGAAAGCGGTTGCGATCGACGATAAAACGGAGGTGCATGCCTTCGCCTATCAACGTTTCACCATCAAAGGCTTCAATTTTGAAAAATAATTTGCGACCATCGATTTTAATCAATGTGGCTTTCGCCGAAATTTCGGCACCCGGCTTCGACGGTTTGAGATGAGAAGAATCGATATGGCCGCCCACAGTTGTAGAGCCTTCGGGCAAAACGTCATTTACGGCAAGCATAGCGGCATTTTCCATCAATGCCAACATCACCGGCGTTGCCAAAACTTCCATATCGCCGGAGCCAACAACACGTGCGGTCTTATCCTCGGAAACAATCAATTTGCTGGTGTGAGTTAATCCTATTTCCATATTTTTTCTCTTTTTGTTTAAAGTTCTTCTAAAATACTCCCCAACACCGGTTGCAACTTGGCCGGTGCAACGGTTAACTCGTTTTCAACAATAACTTTAAGATTATCGTTAGGCTCAACGTTGCCTGTCATCAACAAATTCAATAACAGTCTAAAAGCTGTATAACGCACCAATTGCGCTTCATGGCTCAGCAGTTGTTTAAACAAGTTTTGTGCAAAGTCGAGTTTGCGCAACAAGCTGTGGCAAAGCACATCGGCAATCTCTGTACTTTCAATGTCTAAACACCATTGCAGGGCGGTTTCTTGCGAGAATTGTCCGGCAGGGTAAAGCATGGGGGCTATCATGCGACATTCTCGATGCTTCTTGTCGCTCCACATGGCAACAGCCAAGTCGGGTGCAGGTGCCGAGTGGCGAGCAATTTCCATCACGTCAACCAACTGGCACCCCATGATGTATTGATGCGGATCGCCCGATGCTCTCAAAGCGTCGGCAACAATGCCGTTTCGATAGGCATAAAATTCTTTTTTTATTGTTTTTACAATCTCTTCAAGCATCTTTTGACTTTAAGTTGAATTCTTACTTATTTTACACAAAGTTAATCCATTTCATTACGTGAGTTCGGGATAAGAAAAGTCTTATAAAAGTTGGTAATCTCACTGATATTTTGTATCTTTATAGGTGAAAGTCAATACGTTACAAAACAATCAAGTGATGATTACCAAAGACAAAGTTATAGAAATTTTCTGTA
>JBGYAB010000034.1:0-158048 GCA_041815985.1 Sodaliphilus sp.
AGGCCAAGATAGAGATTTTATCCTTTCGGAACAAAGGATAGAGATTTTTTTTCTCTTCCTTTGTCCGATAAAATCATTTCTTTAATATTTCACTAATAGTTGCATTTGCTAATTGAATTTACGTTTACGTTTAATGTGAAGATTTTAATGTGAAAAATTGGATTTTTTGTTAATATTATTAGTGTTTTCAAAATTTTCAACTATATTTGCAAGATAAATTTTAACTCAACAAACTTTTTATTTATTAATTTATTAAAGTATCTGCCTATTGACCAGTATTTTACTTTTTTGACTTTAAAACATAATGTGATGAAAGTATTGAAAGAAGAGAGCGATGAACGCTTGATTTCATTGTATGTCAATGGGTGTAATGATGCTTTTGACGTTTTGATAGAACGTCACAAGAATCGTGTATTTTCCTACATCTATCATTCTGTAAAAAATGAAGAGCTTGCCGATGACATTTTCCAAGAAACATTTGTCAAAGCAATTATGACAATTCGTCAGGGACGTTATGTTGAAAATGGCAAGTTTTCGGCGTGGATCACATGTATCGCCCACAACTTGATTATAGACCACTTTCGGCAAGAAAAATCCGAAAATCTGCAATCAACCGATTCTACCGACATCGACATTCTCAACCGCAAGGAATTGAGCGAGTCGACTATTGAAGACAATATGATTTCTTCGCAAATTGTGCAAGACATTCATCGCCTGATACAGGCTTTGCCGGCCAATCAGCGTGAAGTGTTGCTCATGCGCTATTACAAGAACATGAGCTTCAAGGAAATTGCCGATCACACGCAAGTGAGCATCAACACCGCGTTGGGGCGCATGCGTTATGCGATTTTGAACATGCGTCGCATGGCTGAGGAAAACAACATCATTCTCACCATGTAAAAAAATGCGCGTTTCTTTCGCAAGCAATGTCGTCAAATCTCAATAACCCGATATTGAAGGAAATACGTGAGAGGCTCGCATTCTTGGGCACGAAACGGACAATCTGGCAGCATCTCCACAACAATATGGTCATTTATCGCTTTGAATCGGAGTTTCCTCCGGTTATCGACTTGCGGCTGAAAATAGAAATCAACACTCGTGAGCATTTCAGTGTATTGAGACTGAAACAAATTCCTTTTCGAGTAACCAATTCATGGTTTATGGGAAAGTGTGATTAAACTTGCTATGATCCGTTCGGAAATATCCTACCGTATAGAGAGGAGGCTTGGGAGTTTGTTCGAGAAATCTTGATGAAAATATTTGAGGAATGTCTCTTGTTCAAATTTTTGATGAAGAGTTTATTTCAAAGTTTGTTTGACGATGATTGTTTTAATTAAAATGTTCAAAAAAATGGAACGAAATTTGTTAATGGCATAGATTAGGTGTAATTTTGCAATTCATTTGAAAATCAAACTGACTCATAATATTAATATCACAAAATACTTTATCACAAAAGATGAACGTAACATTAGAGAAAAACGGTAATGTGAATGGTGTTATTGCCATATCGTTGAAAGAAGAAGATTATCAGGCAGACGTAAAAAAAGAATTGACCGCACTTGGTCAAAAGCGTCCTTTGAAGGGCTTTCGCCCCGGACATGTGCCAGCAGGATTGTTGAAGAAGTTCTATGGTACAGAAGTGCTTGGAAACGTGATTGACAGCAAGGTGAGCAAGGCACTTTCAAACTATATCGTTGACAATAAAATTGACCTCTTGGGTGAACCCGTGATGTCGCAAGACACTAAAATTGACTTGAAAAAAGACACAGAATTTGAATTCAAATTTGAAATTGGCATTGCGCCTGAATTTGACATCAAGCTCGATAAACGTGTTAAAATTCCATATTACGAGATTGAAGTGAGCCAAGAAATGATCGACAAGCAGAACTCTGTGTTCAAGAAACGTTTTGGCAAGCAAGTTCCCGGCGAGATTGCTGCCGAAGATTCTCTTGTGAAAGGTTCTATGGTTGAACTTAACGAAGATGGTTCGGAGAAGGAAGATGGTATTAAGGTTGAAAAGACCATTGTTTCTCCCATGTATCTCAAAAAAGAGGAAGAAAAGAACAAGTTCATTGGCATCAAGGTTAATGACACTGTTGTCTTCAATCCTCATGCAGGAGCCAACGGCAACGTTACCGAACTTGCTGCAATGCTCAACCTCGACAAAGAACAAGCCAACGTGGAGAGTGATTTTAAAATGACCGTTACCGAAATTCTCGTCAACGAGGAAGCCGAAATGAATCAAGAACTCTTTGATAACGTGCTTGGCCGCGATGTTGCTAAAAGCGAAGAAGAATATATCGCCAAACTCAAAGAGATGATTGCCAACCAACTCAAAAACGACAGCAACTATCGCTTCACGATAGATGCCGAGCGTGTGTTGCGCAAGAAAGTCGGTGCAATGGAGCTTCCCGATGATTTCTTGAAACGTTTCTTGGCCATTCGTACAAAAGATGCCGATGAAAAGAAAATTGAAGAAGAGTATCCTCGCACCAGAGAGCAAATCGTGTGGCAACTCATCAAAGAAAAAGTTGCACGAAATCTTGAATTAAAAGTAGAGGAAGAAGATTTGCTCCGCCTCAGTCGCTTCTATGCCGCTCAGCAGTTTGCACAATATGGTATGTCGAACTTGCCAGATGACATCATCGAAAAATATGGTCGTGAACTTCTCGAAAAGAAGGAATATCGCGAAGACATTCAGAATCGCGCTTTTGAAGACAAGGTGTTTGCTGCCATAAAAGAGGCTGTTGGCATTGATGCGAAAACTGTTACTGTCGATGAGTTTAACAAGCTCTTTGAAGCTGATAAGTAATTGCGATTAAAAAACATCAAGAGTTGAGAGCGGCACCTGATTTTTGTTTGCCGCTCTCTCTGTAGTTGATTTTAAGCATTTAGCGTTTGACATTGGCAAGGTTTTTGCGGATAATCAACTTAGTAAATCAAAATATTTAGGAAACAACATGAACAACGATTTTAGAAAATTTGCCGTTCATCATCTTGGTATGAACGGATTGGCACTGGACGAATACACAAGTCAAATTTCTGACAGCTATATTTCGCCCACAATTATAGAGGAACGAAAGCTGAATGTTGCCCAAATGGACGTGTTCTCACGGTTGATGATGGACCGCATCATTTTTTTGGGCACGCAAGTCGACGATTATACTGCCAACGTCATTCAAGCGCAATTGCTTTATCTCGATTCGGCCGATCCGGGTAAAGATGTCTCTATCTACATTAATTCGCCCGGAGGGTCGGTGTATGCCGGCTTGGGCATTTACGACACGATGCAATATATTCAGAGCGATGTGTCTACCATCTGCACGGGCATGGCGGCTTCGATGGCAGCAGTATTGCTGGTTGCCGGACAAAAGGACAAGCGATTTGCCCTAAAACATTCGCGCGTGATGATTCATCAGCCCATGGGTGGCATTCAAGGTCAGGCTTCGGACATCGAAATTACTTCTCGTGAAATTCTCAAACTCAAGAAAGAGTTATATACAATCATCAGCGAACATTCGGGACAACCATACGACAAGGTGTATACCGACAGTGATCGTGATTATTGGATGACTTCGGAAGAAGCTTTGAATTATGGAATGATTGATAAAGTGCTTGAAAGAGCGAAATAATCGTTATGGCAAAAAAGAATGAAGCGAAATGCAGTTTTTGCGGCCGTGGCGAGCATGAGGTGAGGCTGTTAATGCCGGGCTTGAATGGTTGTATATGCAACGAATGTGCCGAGCGTGCCAATGAGATTGCCCAAGAATTTCTTGGAGTTGTCGAAAGCAGTTCGGTAGAAGATTTAGACATAGCCACTTTGCCCAAACCTTCGCAAATCAAGGAATATCTCGATGAATATGTGATAGGGCAGGACAATGCCAAAAAATATTTGTCGGTAGCAGTTTACAATCACTACAAGCGTCTTGTTCAACAAAAAGATGAAGACGATGTTGAGATCGAAAAGTCCAACATCATCATGGTTGGTCCCACCGGAACCGGCAAAACTTTGTTGGCCAAAACAATTGCCAAGATGCTGAAAGTGCCTTTTGCCATTGTAGATGCCACAGTGCTCACTGAGGCCGGCTATGTGGGCGAAGATATTGAAAGTTTGCTCACTCGGTTGCTTCAGGCCTGTGACTACAATGTTAAGGAAGCAGAACGCGGTATCGTCTTTATTGATGAAATCGATAAAATTGCCCGCAAAGGCGACAATCCTTCTATCACGCGCGACGTGAGTGGCGAGGGAGTTCAGCAGGGGTTGTTAAAATTGCTTGAAGGCTCAATAGTGAATGTGCCACCACAAGGAGGACGCAAGCACCCCGACCAGAAGATGATTCCGGTTGACACCAAGAACATTTTGTTTGTTTGTGGAGGAGCATTTGAAGGTATTGAACGCAAAATTGCCTTGCGTCTCAACACTCATGTCGTGGGCTATGGTGTTGACAGCAAAATACGCAAACATGAGCAAGAGAAACTCTTGCACTTTGTTGCACCTCAGGACTTGCGTTCGTTTGGCTTGATTCCTGAAATCATTGGTCGTTTACCGGTGCTTACCAACTTGGAACCGCTTGACCGCGATGCTTTGCGCAACATTTTGACCGAGCCAAAGAATGCCATTGTGCGCCAATACACCAAACTCTTTAAAATGGACGGGGTGACACTTGCGATTCAAGACAAAGTTCTCGACTATGTTGTCGACAAAGCGATAGAATATAAATTGGGTGCACGTGGGTTAAGGTCGATTTTTGAAACCATCATGATGGAGGCAATGTATAATGTGCCGTCAACCAAGAAACGCAGATATGAGGTAACACTCGATTATGCTCAAGAGCAGTTAGAAAAATCTAATATGGAAATGCTCAAAAATGCCAATTGATGTACCTTAGCTGCTTTTCTTCCTTAATGGTAGGGAGGAACAAGTAAAAAGAAGAACATATTTAGAATAGAATGGAGCAAAACAAGATTTTATTTGTTTGTTTCATTCTGTTTTTTTATATTTGTGTTCTGAAAGACCTTTTTAACTTCAAGGATCTATGATTGACAAGAAAGTAATAACGGCAAAACTGAAAAAATATTTTGGCTTCGATGTGTTTAAAGGCAATCAGGAGCAAATCATATTAAACCTTCTTGATGAGAACGATACATTTGTGCTGATGCCCACCGGAGGCGGCAAGTCGTTGTGTTATCAACTGCCATCGTTGCTGATGGAAGGCACGGCTATTGTGATTTCTCCCCTCATTGCTTTGATGAAAAACCAAGTTGATGCCATGCGCAGCTATTGTTCTGATGGAGAGGAGGGAATTGCTCACTTCTTGAACTCTTCGTTAAACCGTCAGGCGATTGACCAAGTGAAAGAAGACATCTTGAATGGAAAAACAAAATTGCTTTATGTCGCTCCGGAATCACTCACCAAGCCCGAAAACGTTGAATTTCTTCAGAGTGTGAAAATATCATTCTACGCAATTGATGAAGCTCATTGCATTTCGGAATGGGGGCATGATTTCAGACCAGAATACCGCAAAATACGCCCAATTATCGATGTGATAGGAAACCGACCTATTATTGCTTTGACGGCAACGGCTACTCCCAAGGTTCAGCACGACATCATGAAAAATTTGGGCATATCAGATGCAAAGGTCTTTAAGTCTTCTTTCAATCGTCCCAATCTTTACTACGAAGTGCGACCTAAGACCAATGATGTCGACAAGGAAATCATTCGCTACATCAAGTCGATGGCAGGCAAGTCGGGCATTATTTATTGTTTGAGCCGTAAAAAGGTTGAAGAATTGGCCGAAACTTTGAAGATTAACGACATTAAGGCACTTGCCTATCATGCCGGTATGGACGCTCCCACACGTTCTGAAAATCAAGACTTGTTTTTGAATCAAGATGTCGATGTGATTGTAGCTACAATAGCCTTTGGAATGGGTATCGATAAACCCGATGTGCGGTTTGTCATTCATTACGATATTCCCAAGAGCCTCGAAGGCTACTATCAAGAGACCGGCAGGGCAGGGCGTGATGGTGGCGAAGGGCGATGCATCACTTACTATGCAAAAAAAGACTTGTTGAAACTCCAAAAATTCATGCAAAGCAAGCCGCTTGCCGAGCAGGAAATTGGCAAGCAACTACTTCAAGAAACAGCTTCCTATGCCGAGTCGGCAGTGTGTCGGCGCAGATCGTTACTGCATTATTTTGGAGAGGAATATTGCGAAGACAATTGCGGAAATTGCGACAACTGCCTTTATCCTCGCAAGCGAATTGAGGCAAGAGACGAGCTGTGTGCCGCAATCGAAACAATTTTGGCGTTGAAAGAAAAGTTCAAGGCCAACTATGTGATTAATGTGATGTTGGGTGAAGCCACAACCGAAATTAAGTCCTATCAACACGATCAGATTGAAGAATTTGGCTGTGTGCATGAACGCAATGCTTCATTTCTCAATGCCGTCATTAATCAAGGTGTGATTTCGGGCTACATCAATCGTGATATTGAAAATTACGGACTGTTGAAAATCAGTAAACTTGGCAAAGATTTTTTAGATAAACCTCATTCGTTTCAAATTGTTGAAGATCGCGATTTCTCTGAAACCGACGATTTGGACGGACGCGGAGGAAATTCGGCGGTAGTCGACCCTGAGCTGTATGGCATTTTAAAGGATTTGCGCAAAAAAATCGCTCATGAACACAATTTGCCTGCCTATGTTATTTTTCAAGATCCTTCATTGGAGGCGATGTCTACCACTTATCCCGTCAGCTTGGAAGAACTTAAAAACATTCCGGGCGTGGGAGAGGGCAAAGCCAAACGCTATGGCAACAAGTTTGTTGAAATCATCAAAAAACATGTTGAAGAAAATGAAATTGTGCGTCCCGAAGATTTGCGTGTTCGCACAGTGGCCAATAAGAGTAAATTAAAAATCAATTTAATTCAAGGCATCGACCGCAAGGTTTCGCTCGACGCCCTTGCCATTGGACAAAGGCTTGAATTTGATGAATTGCTCGATGAAATCGAAGCCATTGTCTATTCCGGCACTCGCATCAACATCAAGTATTATCTCGATGAAGTGATGGACGAAGATTATCAAGAGGACATTTTCGACTATTTCAAGACCAGCGAGAGTGACGACATTGCCTTGGCTCAGGAAGAGTTGGGAGTGAACTATAACGAAGAAGACATTCGACTTGTGCGCATAAGATTTTTGAGCGAAATGGGTAATTGATAGTCTGTTGGCGAAAATTGGCAGACAATGTGCAATGCGATTGTGCAAAATAGCGATAAAAGTGCAACAGTTGTTGCACAAAAAAAGTGATTGTATCTTTTCATTTTTTGCCCATTTTTTAGTTGCTGTTCCGCTGAAAATACATAATTTTGTACGCAATAAATGAAGCAGGTTCAGCCTGGCGTACTCGTTGAAAATCAACTTAAACAATAATATATTATATCATTATGTCATCATTTATTGCAGATCGTGTAAAGATGGAAGGCCTCACTTTTGATGATGTCCTTTTAATTCCTGCTTATTCTGAAGTATTGCCAAAAGACGTTAGCTTGAAAACAAAGTTTTCAAGAAACATCACCATGAATGTGCCCCTCATTTCAGCAGCAATGGACACTGTGACCGAATCGCAGATGGCTATTGCCATTGCGCGTGAAGGTGGCATTGGAGTTATTCACAAAAACATGTCGATCGATGAGCAGGCGCGACAGGTGCACACCGTGAAGCGTGCCGAAAACGGCATGATCTATGATCCGGTGACCATCATGCGCGGTTCTCGGGTGCTCGATGCTCTGAACATGATGAGAGACTACCACATTGGCGGCATTCCGGTGGTTGACGAAGACAAGAAACTCGTGGGCATTGTGACAAACCGTGATTTGCGCTTTGAAATGAACATGGAACGAGCAATTGATGAAGTCATGACAAAGGAAAACCTTGTAACAACATCTTCATCGACCAATCTTGATGAAGCGGCAAAAATTCTGCAAACTCACAAGATTGAAAAACTGCCCGTCGTTGACAAAAATGGTAAACTGATAGGGCTTGTAACCTACAAAGACATCACAAAGGCCAAAGATAAACCAAACGCTTGTAAAGATGAACTTGGTCGCTTGCGTGTTGCCGCCGGCATTGGAGTTACTGCCGACAGCCTGCAACGTGCCGAGGCATTGGTGAATGCAGGAGTTGATGCCATTGTGATCGACACTGCCCATGGCCACTCTAAGGGCGTTGTGAATGTGTTGCAGCAAATCAAGAAAAAGTATTCGCAAATCGATGTTGTTGTGGGTAACATTGCCACAGGAGAAGCCGCAAAATATTTGGTAGAAAACGGAGCCGACGCAGTAAAGGTGGGCATAGGCCCCGGTTCGATTTGCACCACTCGCATTATTGCCGGTATCGGTATGCCCCAACTGAGTGCCGTTTATGATGTTGCTCAGGCACTTGAAGGCACGGGAGTGCCATTGATTGCCGATGGTGGCATCCGCTATTCGGGTGACATCGTAAAAGCTCTTGCCGCAGGTTCCTACTCGGTGATGCTTGGTGGCATGTTTGCCGGAGTTGAAGAATCACCCGGTGATACCATCATTTTCAATGGTCGCAAGTTCAAGACTTATCGAGGCATGGGTTCTCTTGAAGCAATGGAAAAAGGCTCAAAAGACCGTTATTTCCAAAATAATGTGACCGATGCCAAGAAACTTGTTCCCGAAGGTATCGCCGCACGTGTGCCTTATAAAGGCACTCTCTTTGAAGTTGCTTATCAAATGCTTGGCGGATTGCGTGCCGGCATGGGCTATTGCGGTGCGGCAACAATCAACGACTTGCATCATGCTCGGTTTGTGAAGATTACGAACGCCGGTGTTGCCGAGAGCCATCCGCACGATGTGACCATCACGAGCGAAGCTCCAAACTATAGCCGCAGTTAATCGCGCTGTATAAATATTTTTCCGTTATTATAATATTCTGTGATTTTTTCCGTTATATCTAAGTGTATAAAACGAAACAGAAATTTAATGAAATAAAAACGAAATGATGAAGAATAAGTTTCTTGTAGGTGCTTTCGTTGGCACCGCCCTTGTGGCACTGGCAGCAAAGGATCCTGTATTAATGAACATCAACGGTAAGGATATTCGTCTTTCGGAGTTTGAATATCTTTACAAGAAAAACAGCCAACAGCAAATTCAGCAGGAATCGCTTGAACAATATGTTGACCGTTTTGTGACCTATAAATTGAAAGTTGCCGATGCTGAGGCTGCCAAAATCGACACCTCGGCTGCGTTCAAGGCAGAATTTGAAGGATATAAAGCCGATTTGGTTAAACCTTTCCTTGTTGATACCAATGTCAATAATCGTCTTGTGGCCGAAGCCTACGATCGAATGATTAAAAATGTTGATGTGGATCACATCATGCTCCCGGTGGGAAAGGACAAGAAGGAAAACGACAAAATATTGGAACGTCTCGACAGCATTCGCAATTGCGTGCTCAATGGTGAAGATTTCTCTGAACTTGCCAAGAAATTTTCAATTGACCCTTCGGTGAAAAAAAATGGAGGTCACTATGGCTTTATTGGTGCAGGAATGTTTCCCTACGTTTGGGAATATAATGCCTACAACACGCCCGATGGTCAAATGTGCCAACCTTTCCGCACCGACTTTGGCAACCACCTGTTGCGCACCAATGCACACCGAGGCGATTTGGGTAAGGTTGAGGTAGAGCACATTCTCATTCTTTTCCCGAGTGTTGCTCAAAGAAAAGGAACTCCAACCGACGAAGAAAAAATGGCTGTTAAGCAGCGCATCGATTCGATTTATGCTGCAATCAAAGGCGGTGCCAATTTTGAAGAATTGGCAAAAGCGAAATCAGAAGATAAGAGTTCGGCGGTTAAAGGCGGAAGACTTCCTTTCTTTGGCATTAATCAAATGGTGAAAGAGTTTGAAGAAACTGCTTTTCGACTGAATGACGGAGAGATTTCAGAACCGTTTGAAACCGTCTATGGCTATCACATTGTGAAAAAATTAAGCCATAAAGGTGTGCCCACACTGGAAGAAAGTCGTGGATTAATTGAACAGCAAATGGCTCGTGATTCTCGTTCGACAATGGCTCGTGATGCTAAGATTGAAGAACTCAAGAAATATTATGGCTATAAAGAAAATGCAGATTTCAAGAACTTTGTCGAAAAATCGCTTGCAAGCCATGGACAATACGACTCTGCTTTCGTTGCCGGAGTTCTTGCCAAGGCTGATGTTCCTCTGTTTACCTATGCCAAGAATGTCAGTGTTCCTGCATCGGAACTCGCAAAGCGTGTAAATCCTAATGCGAAGCTCGACAATGTGGCTGCTGTCGACTATTTGGTATCACAAGTTGAGCCTTTTGCTAAACATGAATTGATGTCTCATTATATCGATAATATTATTGAGGACAATGCCGATTATCGCAATCTCATCAACGAATACCGCGACGGCATGCTTTTGTTTGAGATGAGCAACCGTAATGTGTGGGAAGGTGCCAGCAAAGACACCGTTGGCTTGAAAAACTATTTTGAAGCAAATCGCAGCAAATATAATTGGGACTCTCCTCATTTCAAGGGTATTATTTTATCGGCAACCAATGACTCAACAGCCACAGTTGCTCGAGAAATCATCGGTCGCCTCTCCGGCAAGGTTTCTCTCGATTCTCTCACAACCAACCTTCATGAAACCCTTAAGTCTGCCATCAAAATGGAACGTATGCTCGTTGCAAAAGGCGAAAATGATGTTGCCGACAGAACTGTGTTTGGTGTCGACAAGGAAAATAAATCAAAATATGCAGTAAGTTTTGTGATTGATGGCGGCATCATTGAACAACCGGAAGACCTTGCCGATGTGAAAGGTCTTGTTACCTCTGATTATCAAGATGTTAGAGAAAAAAACTGGGTTGAACAACTCAAGAAAAAATATCCGGTAAAAATTTTTAAGAAGGTTCTCAAGAAAATAAAGTAAAATTTCTCATAAAAATAATTTTTGTTTAATAACTCTCTTTTGCGTTTCGGCAAGGGAGAGTTATTTTGCTTTTGGTTATATTAATAGAAATAAACATATTTAATGGCCTTAGGATTTTGTCAAATGATAAAAAAGCAAGAAATTTGCAGTAGGAATATAGTTTGCCCTAAGTGCAACTTTATTTTCCGGATTTAGATAAAAGTTTTTATAATTCAATATTAATTATTCTACAAAGTGAAGCTTAAATTCTTAACGATTTGCATGTTGATGAGCATGATAGGCATTCTTGCGACTGCACAGAACAATGTGGCCGAGGAAGTGGCTTGGGTTGTGGGCGACGAGCCTATTTTCAAGTCAGAGATTGAAGAACAATATCAGCAATCGATTTACGAGCATGTCGACTTAAAGGGCAATCCCTATTGCATTATTCCGGAGCAAATTGCGATTAACAAACTGTTCTTGCATCAAGCTCGCATCGACACGGTTGAAGTTCAAGAAACCATGATCATGCAAAATGTTGATGCGCGCATCAATTTTTTTATTTCGAATTTAGGCTCAAAAGAAAAAGTAGAGGAATACTTCCGCAAGCCCATTCCTGCTTTGCGTGAGCAACTCATGAACAACATCAGAGAACAATATATGATTCAGCAGGTGCAAAGCAGCTTGACCAAGAATGTGAAGGCAACACCTGCCGATGTGAGGAAGTTCTTCAACAGTCTGCCAACCGATTCTCTCCCATTCGTGCCCAAGCAAGTGGAAGTGGAAATCGTAACAATTAACCCTGTTATTCCGCAACAAGAAATTGATGAGGTGAAATCGCGGTTGCGCGATTATGCCCAAAAGGTGAATGACGGCGAAAGCGACTTTTCTACCTTGGCAATTCTTTATTCCGAAGACGGTTCTTCGGTCTATGGAGGTGAAATCGGATTTAAGGGACGCAGTGAGCTGGTTTCTGAATATGCCAATGTGGCATTTAACCTCAACGATACTAAGAAAGCAAGCAAAATTGTTGAAACCGAGTTTGGCTATCACATTATTCAGTTGATCGAAAAACGTGGCGATCGCATCAACACACGCCACATTTTGCTTCGTCCCAAGGTGAACCAAAAGGATCTTGACTCGGCCCTCGTTAAGCTCGACAGTCTCAAAGTCGATGTCATGAACAAAAAATACACATTTGAAGAAGCAGCCATGTTCTTATCGCAAGATAAGGATTCTAAAAACAATAATGGTTTGATGTTGAATGCAAAAACTCACACCAATCTTTTTCAAATGGAAGATTTACCGGCCGAAATTGCCAAAGTTGTCGACAAGATGAATGTAGGCGAAGTGTCAGAACCGTTCATCATGATGAATGCCGGTACCAATCGACAGCAAGTTGCGATTGTGAAGTTGACCAAGCGCATCGATGGACACAAGGCCGACCTTGCCGAAGATTATCAAAAGTTGAAAGACATGTATGAAGAAAAACGCAAATCTGAAATCATCGAACAGTGGGTTGCCGAAAAGCAAAAGAAAACCTACGTTTATATTGAGGACGGTTGGAGAAATTGCGAATTTCGTTATAACTGGTTGAAGAAATAAATTTTTAGTGAAAGATTTTATCCCACATCACAGTTCACAGAGGGGGGGGCATAAGGCTGCTAAAAGCATCTTATGCCTTTTGCTTCTGTTTGTTGGCTGTTTCTACTTTCCATCATTGTCACACGGGCAGGCAATCAAGCCCACTATACCCGGAGCCAACCGCTATCAAAAAAACAAAGTGTTTCTTGAGCGTGCCGACTCCATGGTCTCGGGACCGGCAGGATTTAATGATTCTTATATCATTTTAAAGGGCAATATTGAGTTCTCGCGAGGAGATATGCATCTTTATTGCGACAGTGCTCATTTCTACGACAAGGCCAACTCTATCGATGCTTATGGTAATGTGCGCATGGAACGTGCCGACAGGTTGAGCGGTCGTGCCGACGACTTGCATTATAATGGCAACTCCGAGATTGTAAACCTCAGAGGAAATGTTGATTTGTCTAAGGATTCCAAAACCTTGACTTCTGATGCCATCGACTACTATGTGCTTTCCAATACCGGTGAATATCGCACCGGTGGAAAACTGGAAGATGAAAAAAACATTTTGACCTCTCGCGTGGGAACCTATAATTTTAATTCGGATAAAGCTGTGTTTTCCAAGGAAGTGGTTTTGGTAAACAACACCGATAACTACACCATGAAAACCGAGCAAATGAACTACGACTCACGTTCCAAGATTGTCACGCTTGTTGTGCCCACGACCATCACGTCAAAAGAAAACAAGATTGTAACCAACAGTGGCAATTACAATACCGAGGCCGAACAGGCAACATTATATAAAAAGAACGGACAGCAACCGAAACTTTTTGCAAAAGACGGTCGCACTTTGTCCGGCGACAAAATCCACTATGATCGCAATGGAAACGAAGGTTATGCCGAAGGCGATGTTGTGCTCACCGATGAAAAACATCGTGCCATACTCACCGGCGGTTATGGCTATCACAATGAGAACACTCATGTTTCGTTTGCAACCGACAGTGCTTTGGCAAAGGTGTGGGACAAAGCGAAAGCCGACACTCGTGTCGACACGCTGTATTTTCATGCCGATACGTTGAAGACCTATGTGGAAGTTGTAAAAAAAGATTCGTTGCGAGTGCTCGAAGCTGTTAATGGAGCGCGTTTTTTCAGAAAAGATGTGCAAGGACTTTGCGGATTTTTGAAATTCTCCGAAAAAGATTCTATTCTCAATCTCTATAATCACCCCGTGTTGTGGAATGGAGAGCGACAAGTTTACAGTCCCAATGAAATCAATGTTCACATGAGAGACAGCTCTTCGGTCGATTGGGCAAAAATTCCCAATGAAGGATTGTTGATTGAGCATTTGGACGACATATACTACAATCAATTGAGTGGCAAGAAAATTGTGGCTTATTTTGAAAAGAGATTTGATGTGGCAAGCAATGAAAACAAAACCGAGTTGCGCCACGTCGATGTGGAGAAGAATGTGAAAACGGCATTCTATCCCATGGAGAATGATTCTACTTATAATAAGTGCATCAAAACCGAGAGCGGTTTTCTTTCTGTTGATTTAAAAGCCAATCAGGAGGTTGAGAAAATAAAAATGTGGCCGGAGGTCACAGGAACTGCCATTCCGTTGTTTATTGCAAAACGAAATCAGCTGTTTATCGACAATTTCCGGTGGTTTGAAGAGTTGCGTCCCCGGGAGCCGATAGATGTCATGAGATTTCCCGAAGAAATGAAGCAATTAATCAACCAGCCATATACTATTGTCGAAGTTGCAGTTGAACCGCAAGTGAAAGAAGATGCCGTTCCGACAATGATCGAAATGAGAAAGGAGAAAGCTAATGAGTGATGTAATCAAACTGTTGCCCGATTCTGTTGCCAACCAAATTGCTGCCGGAGAAGTAATACAACGCCCGGCTTCTGTTATCAAGGAGCTTGTTGAAAATTCAATTGATGCCGGTGCTACGAGTGTTGAAGTTATCTTGAAAGATGCCGGACGCACCTTAATTCAAGTGATTGATAACGGCAAAGGTATGACCGAAACCGATGCACGCTTGGCATTTGAACGTCACAGCACATCAAAGATTTCTAAGGCCGAAGATTTATTTTCATTGCACACCATGGGATTTCGAGGCGAAGCGTTGGCATCGATTGCCGCCATTTCGCAAGTGGAATTGCGAACACGGGCCAAGGGTGCTCAACTTGGCACAAAATTGATTATCAATGCCTCGAAGTGTGAGTTGCAAGAGCCCGATGTCTGTGCCGAAGGCTCTAATTTCATGATTAAGAATATCTTTTTTAATGTGCCTGCACGTCGCAAGTTTTTAAAGAGCAATCAAGTGGAATTGAGCAATATTGTCAAGGAGTTTGAAAAGTTGGCATTGGTTAACCACACAGTAGAGTTCACGCTCATCAATAATGACAATATCATGTTTAAGCTCATGACGGGTAATTTCAAACAACGCATTGTTGCGCTGCTGGGGCGCAATCTCGACCAGCAACTCATACCGCTCAACATCGACACATCTTTGGTTAAGATTTCAGGCTTTATCAGTAAGCCGGAGTTTGCACGCAAACGCAACAGTCTGCAATATTTTTTTGTGAATGGCAGATATATGCGCCACCCCTATTTTCACAAAGCGGTAATGACGAGTTATGGGCAATTGATCCCCGATGACGAACAACCTAATTATTTCTTGGATTTCAATGTCGATCCCGAGTCAATCGATGTTAATATACACCCGACAAAAACAGAAATTAAGTTTGAAAACGAAATGCCCATTTGGCAGATTCTTGCCGCTGCGGTAAAAGAATCGTTGGGGCGTTTCATTGCTGTGCCACAAATTGACTTTAACACCGAAGATGCGCCCGAATTGCCGGCATTTAACAAGCACACGGTGGTTGCTCCTCCCGAGCAGGGAATTGACCTCACCTACAATCCGTTTAAATCGACAGCATCTGGTGGTCGTGGACATGCTTCCACGGCCTATAATCCTGTTGCGACATCTCAACCTTCGACAACAAATTGGGAACTTCTTTATCAAAATTTTGAAAAGAAAATCAATGGAAGTTTCGATGAAGCGCAGGTTGAAGGAGTAACCACTCCCTTGGAGCAAGCAACTATCGAGCATGTGCCTGATGCTCCCGACAAAGTTCAAGGAACTTTGCTCAATACCGATGTTGTGGCAACGTGTTTGCAAGTCAAGGGACGTTACATTGTGTCGCCCGTGAAGTCGGGGTTGATGATTATCGATCAGCACAGGGCACATGTGAAGGTGCTGTATGAAAAATATATGAAGCAAATCGACGGCAAAGACATCACGTCACAAAGTGTTCTGTTTCCCGATGTGCTTCAACTTTCGGCTTCTCAAAACATCATTTTAAAGGAGCTGGAACCCGAAATGGAAAAAATTGGTTTCAACTTGTCGCAATTGAGTGGCAACGATTGGGCTATCAACGCTATTCCATGCGGCATGGAGAATGTTGATGTGAAAGACATTATTTTGCAAGTGATTGAATCGGTTGTCAAGGGGGGGCAGTCGATTGCCGAGAAGGTCTATGAACGCATTGCCTTGACTGTTGCACGATCGGCGGCTACGCCTGCGGGCAAAGAGTTGTCGCGACAAGAAATGGAAACTTTGGTTTCTCGTCTATTGCAATTGCCGGCTCCCGGCTACACGCCCGATGGCAAAAAGATTATTTCAATGTTATCTTGTGAACAACTCGACAAAATGTTCTGACTCAACTTTTTGTTGACATCAAAAAAACTTTTATGGTATCCTTTTTCGTTTCTTTAACTGTTTTGATTTTGGGCTATTTTTTCTATGGAGTTTTCATAGAAAAGGTTTTTGGAATTAAAGCCGATCGCAAAACTCCGGCCTATGACATCAACGATGGAGTAGACTATATTCCTATGCCCACATGGAAAGTTTTTCTCATTCAATTTTTAAACATTGCCGGCCTTGGTCCCATTTTTGGAGCAATCATGGGAATTATGTATGGCCCTGCCGCTTTTTTGTGGATAGCATTGGGAACAATCTTTGGCGGAGCTGTTCACGATTATTTGTCGGGTATGCTTTCGTTGAAGTACAAGGGAGCATCTTTGTCAGAGGTTGTGGGTTTTGAGCTTGGTGGCAAAATTAAGCTGGTAATGCGAATTTTTGCTGTTGTGCTGTTGATAATGGTGGGAGCAGTGTTTGTCATCAATCCTGCTCAACTGTTGGCACAACTCACGGCCGGAGCTGCCGGTGGTGAAGTGTTCTCGCTCGATTTTTGGATTATTGCGGTTTTTGTATATTATATTCTTGCCACATTGTTGCCCATCGACAAAATTATTGGCAACATCTACCCTTTGTTTGGCTTTGTGTTGCTGTTTATGGCTGTTGCAATATTTTTCATGCTTGTGACACATTTTGGCTCTTTTGTGCCGGAGTTCACCGATGGGTTGCACAATCGTCACCCCAAGCCCGAAACTTATCAAATTTTCCCCATGATGTTTGTTTCTATTGCATGTGGAGCTATTTCGGGATTTCATGCAACTCAGTCGCCCCTGATGGCACGTTGCTTGAAAAACGAAAAAAGGGGCAGGGTAGTGTTCTATGGTGCGATGGTCACCGAGGGCATTGTTGCCTTGATTTGGGCTGCAGCCGCAATTGCTTATTTTAAGGGAGACTTTGTTAGTCTTGGCGGTTTTTTAACAAGCAATGGGGCTTCGGTTCTTGTCAACGATTTGTCAATAAAATGGTTAGGACTGTTTGGCGGAGTGCTGGCTGTTTTGGGGGTTGTTGCTGCTCCCATCACATCGGGCGACACTGCATTGAGGGCTGCCCGTCTCATGGTTTCAGATTTTTTCAAGTTCAAGCAAGATACTGTTGTTAAACGTCTCATGGTTTCATTGCCCATATTCATTTGTTGCTATGTTGTAATGAAAGTTGATTTAGACGTGTTATGGCGGTATTTCGGTTGGAGCAATCAAACGCTGTCGGTATTCACACTTTGGGCTGTAACCATGTTTTTGGCTCGAAAGAAAAAGGCATATATCGTGTCGTTGATTCCTGCAATGTTCATGACTATGGTGTGTGTTGCCTATATCATTTTTGCGCCCGAAGGCTTCTCTTTCGACAATGTGTTCTCTCGGTGGATTTGTGAGAACTATCCATCGCTTGGCGATGCACACACATTCGACTACTATCTGTCTGTTGCCATTTCTGTGGTAGTGGCGATGCTGTGTTATGTGTTTTTTAAGATTAGTTTAAAAAGACGTTTGGTTTCTCCGATTGAAGGCAGTATATGATTGATTTCAAAAAGATAACTGCAGAAACTCCGTTGTATAACTTTCATGGGCATACACAGTTTTGTGACGGTCATTCCAAAATGGAAGACTTTGTTAAGGAGGCAGTTTCGATGAATTTTCTTCACTATGGTTTCAGCCCTCATGCACCCATCATGGTTGAGTCGCCGTGCAACATGTCGAGAGTCGCGGTTCCCGATTATTTTGACGAAATCAACCGCCTGAGAAAGGAATATGGCGACAAAATCAATATCTATTCCTCTATGGAAATCGATTATATCGACGATTTCGGCCCGAGTTCTCCCTATTTTCAGTCTATGCCGTTGGACTATCGCATAGGGTCGGTACATTTCATTCCTGCGTTCGACATGCCGGGCACCTATGTTGATATTGATGGGTCGGTAGATGCTTTCAAAATTAAAATGGCTAAATATTTCAACCACGATATTGAGGCAGTGGTAAGATCGTTTTACAAACAAAGTTTTGACATGATAGAGAGTGGCGGTTTTGACATCATTGGCCATTTCGACAAAATCGGTTACAATGCCGGCATGTATTGTGAGGGGATTGATGAAGCTCCTTGGTACGACGAACTGGTGTTCGACTTGTTTCAAGCAATAATGGATCATCATTTAATTGTGGAAATCAACACAAAGGCTTGGATTAAGAATAATCGCTTTTTCCCGCATTTAAAGTATTTTGGAATGCTCAAAAAGTACAAAGCACCGGTTGTTTTCAACAGCGATGCTCACAATCCAGCTCTAATCAATGCCGGTCGTTTCGAAGCCATGAAACACTACGATATGTTGTGATGAATATATTTGTGCAGAAATTTCATTTGTAGAAGTTTTACACCAAAAAGAAGAAAAGGAATGTTGAAAAAAGTCTCGCCCCTAAACAGGCAAATAAACTGTTTGGGGGCGAGACGTGTATTTACGACAGATTTGGTTTTAAATGCCTTGTCTTATAATGCCACGTTTTGAATTGCGCACAAATTCTATAATAGTGTCACGCTCTGCCGAGCATGGTATTTCGTCCTCAATCTTTGCAATGGCGTCGCGCACATTCAGTTTTGAAAGATATAGCATGCGGTAGATTGAAGAAATGCAGTTGATTTGCGCTTCGCTGAAGCCACGACGATGCAACCCCACTGAGTTAACCCCTTCGTATGAGATAGGGTAGCGACCTGCCATGGCATAGGGGGGAATGTCTTTATTGACCAAAGAACCTCCCTGAACCATAACATGAGGACCAATGTGGGTGAATTGATGCACGAGTGCACCACCGCCAAGCACAGCCCAATCACCAACAACAACCTCACCGGCAAGTTGAACTTGATTGGACATGATTACATTGTTGCCAACTTCGCAATCGTGAGCGACATGACAATATGCCATAATCAAGCAATTATTGCCAATCACGGTTTTACCTTTTGAGGCTGTGCCACGGTGAATGGTTACAAACTCTCTGATGCTGGTGTTGTCGCCAATGTATGCCAAGGTTTCTTCGCCTTGAAATTTCAAGTCTTGCGGTATGTCGCAAACGACAGCACCCGAGTGAATGTGGCAGTTGCGCCCAATTCTTGCGCCCGAGTGAATGGTCGCATTGCTGTCGATGATTGTGCCATCGCCAATTTCTACATTGCCGTCGATGGTCACGAATGGGCCGATTTTAACGCCTTCGCCAATTTTTGCGCCGGGGTCAATTGCGGCATTAGGATAGTTTTGCATATATCTTGTCTTTTTACTTGTTCTTAATGATTTGTGCCATGAATTCTGCTTCAGAAACGATTTTTTCGCCCACAAATGCATAACCCTTCATGACAGCACAGCCTCGACGAATGGGAGTCATGAGCGACAGATGGAAAATGAGCGTGTCGCCGGGAACTACTTTTTGGCGGAATTTTACATTTTCTATTTTCATGAAATAGGTGGAGTAGGATTCCGGATTTTCAACTTTTGAAAGAACCAAAATGCCACCAACCTGCGCCATTGCTTCAACTTGCAACACACCGGGCATTACCGGTTCGTCGGGGAAGTGTCCTTGAAAAAATGGCTCGTTTGCAGTGATGTTCTTCACGCCAACAACAAAATCTTTGCCCATGTCGATAATCTTGTCAACAAGTTGCATGGGGTAGCGATGAGGCAACATATGCCTAATGTCTTTGTTGTCGAAAAGAGGTTCTTTGTTGGGGTTGTAATTGGGTGCCTGAACACTTTGGTAACGCAATTCTTGACGAATTTTCATAGCCAAAGTGGTATTGATTTTGTGTCCCGGACGAGTGGCAACAATGCGTCCTTTGAGAGGGCGTCCGATCAAAGCCAAGTCGCCAATCACGTCAAGCAACTTGTGGCGGGCAGGTTCGTTGATGAATTCGAGCGGCTTGTTGTTGAGATATCCAAGTTGGCTCATGTGCTTGTGTTCAACGTGCATCAAGTCGGCCAGTTTGTCAAGAGCTTCCTGCTCCATGGGAGTGTCGTAGATGACAATGGCGTTATCGAGGTCACCGCCTTTGATAAGGTTCATTTGCACAAGTGGCAGAACTTCTCTCACAAACACAAATGTGCGACTGGCGGCGATTTCTTCTTTGAATTTTTTGATATCGTTAAGCGATGCAAACTGATTGGACAACACCGGCGAGTCAAACTCAATCATGGTGTCGATTGAAAATTCGTCATCGGGGAGTACAATAAGCGAAGAGCCGGTTTGTGGGTCTACAACCTTGATGCGCTGTTTTACCACATAGAATTCTTTTTCGGCCTCTTGCTCTTGAATGCCAACTTCGTCTATGTTGTTGCAGTATACGATTGCGCTACCGTCGAGAATAGGAAGCTCCGGGGCGTTTACCTCAATCAGGCAATTGTCAATGCCCGAGGCATAAAGGGCGGCAAGCGCATGTTCGATGGTGCTCACCTTGATGTCTTTGTTGCTCCTGCTGGCAATCACTGTTCCGCGAGTGGTTTCCACAACGTTTTCGGCGAGAGCGTCGATGGTGGGTTCTCCTTCTATATCAATGCGTTTGATTACATAGCCGGTTCCTGCATCACTTGGCTTGAATGTTGCGGTGACTTCAAGACCGGTGTGCAAACCTTTGCCGGTTACGGTGAAAGCATTTTTAAGTGTACATTGCTTCATTTAGTGTAGGTTTTGCCTGCTCATGGCAGACGTTATGTTATTTATTGATTTTTTTTCTTGATTTGTTCGAGTTCCTGTTTCAGCTTTTGCAGTTCGCTGTACATCTCGGGAAGTCGCTTGAAATAAACTTGTTGACGAGCATATTCAATAGCGTTGATGGCAGGGTAGCCAAGCAAGCGTTGTTTTGACCCCACATTGTTGGGTATGCCCGATTGTGCGCCAATGCCGTTGTTGTCGCCAATTGTGATGTGACCGGCAAAGCCCACTTGTCCTCCAATTTGGTTATATTTCCCAATTTTGGTTGAACCGGCAACGCCCACTTGAGCAGCCATCACAGTGCTTTCGCCTATTTCAACATTGTGAGCTACTTGGATGAGATTGTCGAGCTTAACACCCTTGCGAATGATTGTTGCCCCCATTGTTGCGCGGTCTATTGCTGTGTTGGCTCCCACTTCAACGTCGGCTTCGAGAATGACGATCCCCATTTGAGATATTTTCTCGTAGGTTCCGTCGGCTCGTGGAGCAAAGCCAAAGCCGTCGCTGCCAATGGTGGCTCCTGCCTGCACAATGCACCGGTTGCCAATTTTGCAACCGTGATAAATTTTCACACCGGGGTAAAGCACAACATTGTCACCCAGTGTAACATCTTCGCCCACATACACGTTTGGATATATTTTAACGTTTTTCCCGAGTTTAACATTTTTTCCGATGTAAGCAAAAGCTCCAACGTAGGCTCCCTTAGGAATTTCAACTCCTTCGGCAATGTAGCATGGTTGTTCTATACCCATTTTCTGAGGCCGCATGCTGTTTGCAATGTTTAGCAACTCGGCAATGGTCTCGTATGGGTTTTCAACCCTGATTAAAGTGGCTTTTACCGGGTGTTCCGGTTGAAAGTCTTTACTCACCAATACTGCCGATGCCTCGGTGGTATAGATATAGTGTGTATATTTTGGATTAGCTAAAAACGTGATGCAACCTTTTTGACCTTCTTCTATTTTTGAATAGTTGTTGATAACAATTGCCTCATCGCCTTCGACAGTTCCGTGAACCATTTCGGCCAATTGCTTTACGGTTATTTCCATATAGTTGTTTCTTCTTTTTCAGATAAATGTATTAATCTGCAAATTTCCGAAAAAATAGCGATTTAAGCAAGTGTTCGAAGAAAAATAGACCAATCTTGATTATTTTTTCTCTATATTTTTCTCTGTTATAACTTTTGTTTCTCGTTTTAATTTTTATTTTTGAAAACTTCAAGTTGTTGTCTTACCGATTCTTCGTGAATGGTTTCCATCACTTTTTTCATGAACAGAGGATTCATGCCAAGCTCAATAGCTTGTTTCATGCTGTTGCTCAAAATTTCGTCATAGCGACTTGTTTGCACAACCTGCATGTTATGTTCTATTTTAAGTCGACCTATTTTGCGTGACAATTCCATGCGCTTGTTGAGCAATTCTATGATTTCGGTGTCGCATTGGTCAATGTCTTGTCGCATCATTGACAACAATTCTGTGTGTTGCTTGTTTTCTCTGATAATCAACGACTTTAATATGAGATCGAGAGCGTGAGGCGTTACCTGCTGTTGTGCATCGCTCAGCGCACACTCCGGATTGCAATGAGATTCAATGATAAGTCCTCTAAATCCCATGTCCAGCGACTGTTGGGCAAGGGGAGCAATAAACTCGCGTTTGCCGCCAATGTGTGAAGGATCGCATATCATGGGTAGGGTGGGGCAACGGCGATGAAGTTCTATTGGAATGTGCCATTGTGGAATGTTGCGATAGAGGTGTTTGCCATCGAAACAAAAACCACGGTGAATTGCACCCAAGTGGCGTATGCCGGCGTTGTAGATGCGTTGCAAAGCTCCAATCCAAAGTTCAATATCGGGATTGACAGGATTTTTAATGAGCACTGTCACATCTTCTTTGTGCTCCATTAGAGCGTCGGCAATGTCTTGGACTGCAAAAGGATTTGCGCTTGTGCGTGCTCCGAGCCACAGCATGTCAACTCCGGCATCGAGGCAGACTTTAACGTGTTCACGGTTGGCTACTTCGGTTGCAGTGAACATGCCGGTTTCTTCTTTCACTTTTTTCAACCACAGCAATCCCTTTGCTCCAACGCCTTCAAAGCAACCGGGTTTTGTGCGCGGTTTCCAAATTCCGGCCCTGAAAATCTTAATCCCAATCTTTGCCAAAGCGTGTGCTGTGTCGAGCACTTGTCGTTCGGTCTCGGCACTGCATGGTCCCGAAATTACGAGAGGGGTGCTTGAAATTACTCCGCCTAACGTAATTGGTTGCAAATCGTGGAACAATTGATTTTCTGCCATTGCCATGTGTTTGTTATAGAAAAAAATAAGTGATGATTTTTTCAATGACAAAGTTACAGAGATTTTTTGTGTTATTGATGAGTTTTGCAAGAAAGAATCAAGCACAAGCCATTATCTGCAAATTGTTTATTTATTTTCTAACAACCGATTGGAGAAAATTGCTTGTTGAACACGTTGCACAACGTAGGGTTAGATGGTTTGAGATATAGTGGCACGCTGTTAGCATTGTGTGTTTTATCAAAGGTTACAGAAGAAATGCAAAATTGGATTAGTTTTGGATATTTTGTTTCAAAATAAATAGGGAATCTCTGGCTCCATAAGATTTTAGATTTTATGATCGCACGCTAAACTTTTTCAATAAGAGGTTTAAAAAGGATTTATTTAACATAATATCAATTATGAAACAATTTTATTGAAATTAAAGAAGCACGAGAATGGGTGCAATAGATTTTAATGTGTGTGAAAAATTAATTTTGTTTTTATAAGAAAAATTATACTTTTTTTTATTGTTGTTTTATCTTCCTTGATTTATGATTAACTGTAAATCAGTTGATTTTTAAGTTGTGTCGCTTGTTACGCAATTTTAGTGCTTGAACATTCTATCCATGGCACGCTTGTCCTCTCGTTCCTTGATTGCCTGACGTTTGTCGTATTGTTTTTTGCCTCGTGCAATCGAAATCACCATTTTGGCCAATCCGCGTTCGTTGATGAAAATGCGCAATGGAATAATTGAGAACCCCGGCTGTTCGCTCGCTTTAGCTATTTTCAATATTTCCTTTCTGTTGAGCAACAGTTTGCGGTCACGATGTGTTGCGTGATTGTTATATGAGCCCATGGCATACTCGGCAATATACATGTTTTTAACCCACAGCTCTTTATTGTCCATCATGCAATAGGTGTCGGTCAATCCGGCTTTGCCTTGCCTGATTGATTTAATTTCAGTTCCGGTCAATACAATACCTGCCGTGAAAGTCTCAATGATTTCATAGTCGAAAGTTGCTCGTCTGTTTTTTATATTTACATTTGCTTCGGGCATGATATACGCATTTATTTGATAATCATTATTTTGAGTAATTCTTTGATGACCAATGGCAACAGGATAAACATAGACGACGCAATGGCAACAAACTTGGGAATTTTCTTTTTGTCGTTCATGCCGATGAACTCTGTGCCTTTGTGAGTTAAAACGGCCGTGTACAGAGCCATGAAGAACAAGGGAGGAAAACCTTCGCCAAGCAGGTTGTTGAATATTTCAAGAAATATCAAATAGATGAGATTGTAAATGATAAAGTTGTTCAGGCGCGTGTTGGCCGATGCCGTCTTTACAATCTCCGGATAAAATCCTCCAAGCAGATAACTCGACAAAAAATAGGTTGCAAAAAAACTGGAAAACTCTATGATGGCATACATGATTGTTTTGGTCAAAGGCCATTCGGTAGGTTCAAAGAGCATTAATGCAAATGCCGAGATGGCAAGCAATGCCAGCAAAGGGTAGAATGCTCCTTGCAATACCTTTTGGGTGGAGAAACCCGATAAATTGATTTCCTCCCACCCTATTTTGGGCGAAATGATGACTAATGCTATGTTTTTGGCAAGGCTCATTCTGTTCTTGTTGATCTGAAAAGTAGTGCAAAATTAATATTATTGCCCCAATAAACGAAATCCTTCGTCATTTTTTGCTATTTTTGTGCTTGAAATGAATGTGGAATTATTCATAGCACGCAGGCTTAAACTCGGTAATAGCTCTAAATCAGGTTCTCCAAGCCTGAATGTGGCTCTCATGGGCATTGTTTTGGCCATGATAATCATGCTTTTGTCGGTTGTAATTGTAACCGGCTTTAAGGCTGAAATTTCTCGTAAGATTTATTCGCTCGACTCGCACCTCAAAATCACCAATGCGGCATTGGGGCTTGACAACAATTACTCCACGGTCAACAGCATGGAGGTTTTTAAGGGAGTTTTGGCCGATTCGGCTTTTAAAAGCCACATGTCGAGCATGAGTCTTATTGCCGAGAAACCTGCCATATTGAAGACCGACAGCGATTTCAGAGGAGTTGTTTATCGTGGTGTTGACGATGGCTTTGATTGGTCGTTTATCAAAGAAAACATGTTTGCCGGCAGAGTTCCGAATATTGGTGGCATGGGCGATGAACGCGAAATCGTGGTTTCAAAGCAGATGGCCGATCAATTGATGCTTAAAGTGAGCGATAAAATCTACACTTATTTCATCGACAGTAAGGTGAAAGTGCGTCGCTCGATTATCGTTGGAATTTATAACACCGATTTTGAGACTTTTGACAAAACATACATTTTAGGAAACATCGGTTTGCTCCAAAGCGTAAATGGTTGGACTACGACGGTGGGAAGCTATGTGGGAGTTAATCTTAAAGAAATCGACAATCTCGATGCAAATGCCTATAAGCTTTATTCAACGCTTGCCATGTCGTCGTTTGTCAACAACTCCCCCACTCTGTACAGAGTTTCACAAATTGAAGATAACAATTCGTCATACTTTGCTTGGTTGAGTATGCTTGACATGAATGTGATCATCATATTGGTGCTGATGTTTATTGTTTCATCTTTCACTTTAATTGCGGCATTGTTGATGATTGTGCTTGAACGAATTAAAATGATCGGTATGCTCAAAGCTTTGGGAGCTTCCAACAAGTCGATACGCAAGGTGTTTTTGTATCTCACAGCCAAGCTCATTTTCAAGGCTGTGTTGTGGGGAAATATAATTGGCATCGGCCTTGCTTTGTTGCAAGAGCATTTTCACTTCGTTCATTTGAATCCCGAGGCTTACTATATGTCTTATGTGCCCGTTGAAATCAGCATACCTGCCATTATCGGCTTGAATATCGGACTTATTGTTATTTCTTATATTACTTTAATAGCTCCGAGTCACATCATTTCAACGATCAGACCTACTGCAACAATGAAGTTTGAATGAAAGTTTGAGCCTACTGGAGCAAATGTTTCATCTGTTTGCAACCAAGATATTCCTCTTTCTGTTTTAGAAATTATTTCGTAATTTTGCACCTAAATCATGTAATATATCGAATGAAGAATTTAAGAAACTTTTGTATCATCGCCCACATTGATCATGGCAAAAGCACTTTGGCCGACCGTTTGCTCGAATTTACCAAGACGGTAGAAGCAAAAGAAATGCAAAATCAAGTGCTCGACAATATGGACCTTGAACGAGAGCGCGGCATAACAATCAAAAGTCACGCAATTCAAATGAATTATGTGAAAGACGGACAGCAATACACGTTGAACTTAATCGACACTCCGGGACACGTTGATTTTTCCTACGAAGTATCGCGCTCCATTGCGGCGTGCGAGGGTTGTCTGCTCATTGTTGATGCCACTCAAGGCGTTCAGGCGCAAACCATCTCCAACCTGTATTTGGCATTAGACAATAGTCTTGAAATAATTCCTGTTATCAACAAGATTGACATGGATAGTGCCCATCCCGATGAGGTTGAAGACGAGATTGTGGAACTATTGGGCTGCGATCCCGATGAAGTGTTGCGTGCAAGTGCTCGCACAGGAGAAGGCATTCAAGAAATTCTTGAAGCGATAGTTGAGCGCATTCCTGCCCCTAAGGGCGATGCCGAGGCTCCGTTGCAGGCTCTTATTTTCGACTCGGTGTTTAATCCTTTCCGAGGCATTATCGTTTATTTTAAGGTCGTGAATGGCACGATATGCAAAGGCGACTTAGTGAAATTTGTGAATACGGGGCAGCAATATAACGCCGATGAACTTGGAGTGCTCAAACTCAAGCTCTCTCCGCAGGCACAAATCAGTGCCGGCAATGTAGGATACATCATCAGTGGCATTAAAAACTCAACCGAAGTGCGAGTTGGCGATACTATCACCCATGTGAGTAGGCCATGTGAGCAAGCCATTGCCGGTTTTCAGGAAGTGAAACCTATGGTTTTTGCCGGCGTCTATCCCATTGATCCCGAAGATTTTGAAAACCTGAGAGCGTCATTGGAAAAATTGCAACTCAACGATGCGGCTCTCACCTTTACTCCGGAGTCTTCTGTTGCTTTGGGTTTTGGATTTCGCTGTGGTTTCTTGGGACTGTTACACATGGAGATTGTGCAGGAGCGATTGAGCCGTGAGTTTAACATGGAAGTTATCACCACCGTTCCCAATGTGTCTTATAAGGTCTATGACAAAAAAGGCAATATGTCAGAAGTGCACAATCCGGCTGGGTTGCCCGATGCCACATTGATCGATCACATTCAAGAACCCTATATACATGCCTCTATCATCACGCTGAGCGACTTTATGGGGCCAATCATCACCTTGTGTCTCAACAAGCGAGGCACGCTCACCAAGCAAGAATATATTACCGGCAACAGGCTTGAATTGTCTTTTGATATTCCGCTTGGAGAAATTGTGATTGATTTTTACGATAAGTTAAAGAGTATCTCTAAAGGATATGCTTCATTTGACTATTACATAAGTAATTATAGAGATTCTAATTTGATAAAACTCGACATCTTGCTCAATGGGCAACCGGTAGATGCATTGAGCAGTCTCACCCATGCCGACAATGCGGTTTCGCTGGGGCGTCGCATGTGTGAAAAACTCAAAGAACTCATTCCGCGTCAGCAATACGATATTGCAATTCAAGCCGCAATCGGAGCCAAAATCGTTGCACGTGAAACGGTGAAACAAGTGCGCAAAGACGTTACAGCCAAGTGCTATGGTGGCGATGTGAGTCGCAAGCGCAAATTGCTTGAAAAACAAAAAGCCGGCAAAAAGCGCATGAAGCAGATAGGCTCGGTTCAAGTGCCGCAAAAGGCATTCCTTGCAGTCTTGAAACTCGATTAATTAAAACCAAATCGGTCTAAGACCGCTAAGGTTTACATTTTTCGGCTCATTGTGTGACTTCTCGCATGCTTTTTAGGCAGAGCGACACCTTGGTTGCCGTTTTTCTTGACGCAACCCGAAGCCACTGCCGAGGGTTGCACATTGTCTACAATTTATTGGCAATGAGCCACCACGCAAATTTCACCAAATGAATTTGACGCTTGATGCGCTTGGGTTCACGCAACAGACGATAGGCAAACTCCATGTTATGCTCAACCCACCATTTGGGGGCACGTTGCACATGACCGGTGTAGACATCGAAACTGCCCCCTAATCCTTGAAAAATGGCATTGTGGCGTGCCTGAATTTCTTCCATCACCAATTCTTGCTTGGGCGACCCCATAGCCACAAACACGACATCGGGTTTCAACCCTACAATTTCGTCAATCACTTGCTTGTGCACGGCATCGGTTGTGAGATAGCCGTCGTGATAGCCCACAATGTTGATGCCGGTATATTCCTGTTGCATTTTCGACACCGTTTCTGCAATAACCGCTTGTTTGCTACCCAGCAAATAGAAAGATTTTGAACGATAGAATTTTTCTACAATTTTCAACCACAGTTCACAGCCCGGCAACTTAATTGCATTTTTAAAGCCCTTGCGTTTCAACGCCATCATTGCCCCTGCTCCATCGCAGTAGCCAATGTTGCGGTTGATGATGGAACGAGTTTCTTTGGTGGCATGCAGTATTTTTTCGGCATTGATCGCCACAAGAATGCCCTTGTGCCGTTCGGCATAATTCAACAGTTCTTCCTCTGATTGAAAAGGAAACACATCAACTCCGTTAAGTGATATTTTGTTCATGTTTTCAGTTATCGTTTTAAAAAGTCGCCGGTTTTTGCAATAATCCATGTTCTCAATTGAGCAGGAAGAGCTGTTGCAATAGCTCCCAACAATACCATGAGTACAAGTGCATCAACAACCCAAGTGGTTTCGAGCGAATACATAAAACCGCCTGTCAGCACAATGGGAATGAGAAACAAGCTGTTGTTGTAAATGTGCAGATTAAAATATCGTTTCGTGTCGAAATATCGGTAAATACTCAAGAAAGAATATGAAACGAGATTGGTGATGATAATGCCATAAACGCCTAAACGAGGAGCAAGCACGAAGTTTAACGAAATGTTGATGAGCATGGTAAGGACTGTTGCAAGAATGGTGCGCTTGGTTTCCTTTGCACACTGATAGGCCAGCTCAAAGTATGACGAAGATAATGCACTGAGTGCAATCATCGTGCCCATTAAATAAATGAATTTCCCCCCCTCATAGTATTGATGATCGACAAGCCAGCCATAATTCATTTTTACAACGAAGGCAAACGTGATGAGCAATGCGCTCAATGCAAACACATAGTAGTTGAAAATCTTTGAAAAAAACTGATCACGATCCTTGCTGTGATATTGGGTGATTGCTGTTTCTTGCCATGCTTGATAAAAGATGAGAACCATGGTGTGCAAAATCATGGTAAACCTGATTGCCACAGCATATATGCCGTTCATTTCAAGAGAAATAAAATAACGAATGAAAAAGCGATCGCTAAGTGTTGTAATTAGCCAGCACAGTGTTGCGGGAATAAGTGGCAACGCATACCTTAAAATGTGGCGTGCCACATCTTTGGTTGGTATTTTGAAGCAAAAATAGCGTGAACAGATGTGCAACCTGATTTCCATGTAAAGCAAGGCTAAGGCACGAGAAATAATGTTGGCTCCAAAAATGCCTTCAATACCGCTGTTGAACACAACAAGAAAAACTACACTCAACAGACCTATTAACATGGCGTTAATGATGTTGCATTGCACGTAGATATCGTTTCGCCCCAAGCCTCTTGCCACTTGACACGACACATCGTAGACCGACATGGACAGTAGCAATGCAAAGGTGTGCCACAAGTAGCCGATGTGGGTGAACGTCGTCGCAAGGGCTGCCAGTAAACTCATGAGCAATAAATTGCCCAACAACGTTTTGTAGATGAAAGTAACTATTTGTTGGCGTTGTTGTTCTTTGTCGTTGTTGAGCAAAAATCTTAATGCGGCTTCACGCATCTGCAACGTGGCGATGGGAATTAAAAGCATGCAAACGTTCAAACACAGGTCATAGTATCCATAGTCGCTGGGCTTTTCTATAAAATAGGTGTACACCGGCACCATCAAGAATGTGATAATCCTTGTGCCCAGAATACCAATAGAATATATTCCAAAATCTTTGAAAAATTTTTCTGATCGTCTTTGTTGCTCCATTGCTTTCATGCTTAAAACATTATTGAAGATCTGTTGCTTTGTCGCTCATGAATGATGTGTGATGCTTGAGATAATAACTCATGGCATAAAACATGAATGCATTGCTCCAGCGCATGTATGGAATTTTAGAACTTAATCCTTTTTTAAGCTGATAATAAAAATATCCTTTACGGTCTTGCATGTTGGCGATTGTCCAGTTAAGCACTTTTGTGGCAAGAGCGTCATGTTCTTTATATTTGTGCAATCTTGCCAGAGTCACGAGCAACTGTGCTGGACAATGAATGTCGATGGGATATTTTTTTTTATGATAATATTTGGGACAACCGTCCGGTTCAAAAAAAGTGTGCAGATAGAAAGAAAATCCCTTTTCAATATTGGATTTAAAAGAGAAGTCTCCTGTTATTTCTTGATAGGCTTGCAACGCATCAAGATTGTAGCCAGTGTGAAAGCTATCGATCCACGATTGCACAGCCAACAAGCCGTACGGCCATGAACCGTCGGCATTTTGAGCCTTACAGCATGCTTTAATGGTTGTTTCTGCTAAATTTCTGTATTCTTCTTTTGCGGTATATTTGTAGCAATAGAGCAATAGCCGTGCTCCCAGCAGCGATGCATTGAAAACTGTATTGTTGCCTTGTAATGGGCTATATGAAAACAAAAAACCATCGTGAAAAGGTGTGCGATGAAGATCTTTGATAATAAAGCCGGCCGATGACAGTGCCGTATGTAGGTATTGTTCCTCACCTGTCGCTTCGTATGCGGCAAAGAGAGCTGTTGCACAAAAATGTGTTGCGACAACTGTAGGGGTGTGTTTGGGAAACAAAAACAACCTGCGAGCTTGCCAGTCGAAATTATAGCCCCAGCAAGCTCCGCTGTATCCGCTTGATTGCATCGAAATGAGCAACTGTGCAAGCTGATTGATGCGGTTGATAACTTCTTGACAAGGGGCTGTTTCATGAATGTTGCAATAGCCTTGCAGCAAGAGTGCAATCCCCTTGGCGTTATATGCTTTGGGAACAAGAAACAATGGTCTTAAATTGATGGGACTTCTTTTAAAGCCTTGAATAACAATTAAGCGGCATATAGCAGATTTTTGCAAGAAAGGCAGTGTCTGAAACAGTTTAGAGTTTAATCCATCGTATGGATCCCAACCTTTGAACTGCTCTTGCTCGCAATAGGTGCGTAATAATGCGAATGACATTTTTGCTGTCATTTTCATCGCTTTTTCTTCATGTACAATATCTTTGCTTTTCAACTGTAAATCTTTCTGTAAATTATTTTATAGTCATCTTCTGAATTTGAGCCGGTGTTGTAGTCGCAAATTCTTGACTTGAATTTCATGATTTTTTTCACTAAATCTTTTACATCTCTGTTTTTAAACAAAATTGTTCCTTGCGGACGTTCTACAACATCGCTTGCTATCACATTGCGCCCCATGTGCAATGCTTCTCTCACAGTAAGAGCGTCACCATCAGTGTTGGTGGTGCGCAACACGAGTTGGGCATGCTCTATCAATTTGATGAATGACAAACCATTATCCCATATCAAGAAATGATTTGTAAGCCCATATGAAGCGACTAATTGTTTATATTTCTCCAATCGCAATTGTTCTCTGTCGCAAGTTGCAATAACAAAGATAAAGAAAAATTTGGTTTCACCCAATTGGTTAACTAAGTGTTGCATCGCTTCGATGCACAAATCTACCCCATATAGATCTTCTCCATTTTTCATTACCAAATTGCCGGCGTTTGAGATTATCAATATGCTGTCGTGAGTTTTTCGGACGTTAATCCAGTTGGAAACTTCTTGGGGAAGTTCGGGCTCTTGTTCTGAAATTGGAGGTAGAAACGCAGGAATAATGCTGCATTTCTCAAATTTCATACCTTCAGAAATAAAATCATACGAACGTTGATTAACGGTAATGACGTGTGAGCATCGTCGCAAGAACCATCTTGTCGTTTTCACGTGTCTTTCTATCGTAATGTCGCGATGAATGGTCACGATTGTTTTTTTTCGCAACAAAAGACGACAAATCACGATGTGGAACATTCGTAATATGGGAATGCCACTGTGAATGTGAACAAGATGTGATTGTACTATCTTTTTAAAATATGGAAAAGGATTTAAACTCCTCACATTGTATATCTCATTTTGCCGAATGCGCCCTTCGTCGATAAAGTCTATTATATAGTCATCTTTGAGCAAGTAAATGAGTCGCTTGAGATGAATGCTCACTCCTCCAATATTGTTTGGAGAAGGTCCAATGAACAATATTCTTCTTTTTTTTGCTGTCATACCATCATCTGAGATTTCTGGTGGAATAAATGAAAATGAGAATAACGGCAAATGCTAAATAAGAATAATCTAATGCAGGTTTTTTCTTGACAAAATTCATGGCGACAATGAAAAAAAGTGGAAGGTATGTCACATGATATCTGATGTCAAAAGATACGCCTGTAATGATTGTCATGTATATGGAATAAAACAAGAATACTAAAATTGAAAAATATCGAATATCTTGTTTTTTAATGATTTTATAAATACCATAAGAGAAAAATAAGCCTAATGAGCATTTTACGTACACGGTATAGCTACTGATGAATGCAAATTCTCCTGTTCTGTCGACAATGGGGAATGGGCCTAAAATGCCTGAAATAATGGGAGCAAATTTTACATAAATGCTTTGACTCTCTTTGGTTTCGGCTATGCGGGCATTGGCAGTGTATATTAAGGCATCAACCGACAGTTCGTTGAGCATGCTCAACACAATTGGCAACAAAATGCCGGTGAGTGCAAAAAGCGAGAGAATTGCAATTAAATATTTTTTCTTATATTCCTCTCTGACGGTCAATGAAGTAATGAGCATCAACGCCAAAATGTAGGAAATGGCCGACCTGAAAAATATGCACAAGAAAATGAAGACAACCGATAGTGCCAAGTTAAGCCAAGTAAATTTTTCTTGTGTTTTGATGATATAATAGAAACTGATGATTACTATCGACGAGAAAATCACTTCCTTTAATCCATTGGCGGCAATCACGACCAAATAGGGGGATGCACAAAACAGCAAAGACACTAATTTTGAAATCCGATCAGATTTTGACAAAAGCATTGCCAATCTGTACAGATACATCGAAGATAGCCAAAGAAACAGAGTATCGATCACGATAACCCCATATATGATGAAATTTTTATCGGGATAGATATTATATAAAAAATAAATAACGGAATAGAAACCATAGTCCGAACGGTCGGCAGATGTTGTTTGAGTGAGTTTCTTAAAAAAATCTGCTATGGGTAAGTCGCCGTTTTGATAGGTGAAATTAAAATATATATAAGAGTCCTTGCTATTGGCAAACACATCAAGTCCCGATACAGAATAAGAAATTTTGAGCCATACGACAATTACCAAGAAAAACAAAGCATTGGCAAGAAATAGGTTGTTAGCTTTGATGTTGGTGAATGTGCACCCCAAGAAAACAACAGAATAGAACGTTGTGATAAAACGCCCTATCTCCATGTATTCTTTTACCGAATCCTTGTAGCCAAACAAAGCATAGTATAGGCACACAGCAATGAATACGAAGAGAGATATGATGAAATATCTCCTGAGATATGTTATATTATTATAATCAATAGAATCAATCATAATGTTGTTGTCACATTAGAATCTTTGAAAAACTAAATTACAGTTTTAAATTTTAAAAAAAGAAATTTTGTGAAAGATTCTAATATCCTTAACCTTTTTTGATGAAAAAAAACAATAAGTTTATAGTGAAAAGGAATGGTTCTACCACTCCGAACAAAAATATCTTTCAAGGAAAATTGTGGTAAAATTTCCACCGATGCCAACTGTTGTGCTGTTCCATAAAAGAGTGTTAAGCCATAAATGTGAATTTTATTGACTTGTATTGCATCTTTTATTTCAGTAGAAACATTTGCTTTGTTTTTATCGAAAAAAACGTCTATGAAGTTCATGAGTTGCAAAGCCGATTTTACTTGCTTAACTCCTCCTTGTTTGGTTACAGAGCCTTCGGTTGTGCGATCATAGAAATACAAGGCACAATCAATGTGCTTGATTTTATTTGCATGATAAAATGCTCTGAAACAGACTGATTTGTCCTCAAAAATCGAAATGCCCGACAATGGATAGAGGTTGTACTTGTCGATAAGCTCTTTTTTAATGAGTTTGTTACAAAGACTATTATGGATTTTTCCAATGATCGATTGGCATGTATAGTCAATGTGATCGACTGCTACATGCACTTTTTTCGAGAATGTAGAATTGGAGGAATGTAGTTCTTTGTAATTAAATACAATGATGTCATGAACTCCGCTACAAACAGCTTTTTCCAGCTCTTCGATATAGTTTGAAGCCACATAGTCATCGGCATCTACATGAATGAGATATTGGCCTTGTGCCGCTTTCATGCCAATGGTTCTGGTGTGAGCAACACCAGAGTTTCTCTCTTTTTTTATGATTTTTGTGTCTATGTGGTGAATATTGTATTTGCAGAGACACGAGTCTATTACTGCTAAGCTATTGTCTGTTGAGCAGTCGTCAACAATAACCAGCTCATAGTTGTCACCCTTTTGCAAGAACACCGATTTTAGACATCTTTCAAGGAAATTGCCTGCATTATAAACGGGTATAATAATGGAAATCAGCATACTTAAAGATACATGAAATAAAATCGATAGAATACTGTCATTGTTTTATAACCCTCGAAACAGAAAACCTTTGAAAGTTCAACAAAAATATAGATACAATTTACTGCCAGAAAAGCAAAGAAGTATTTCGTCTTTTTGCTGTACCACAAATATGATAAAACATAGGCTGCCATGATCATTAAAAATGGCATGAAATACTCACCGGGTCTCAATAGATAGTGAGTAGTTTTGCCCATTAAAAATGAATAGCAAATGTAGATGTAGGACAATCTAAAAAAGAAAGGCAACATTTTATCTTCTTTGAAATACGCTTTAACTTTTGGATAGGCTACGACAATGGAAAACTTGACTAAGGCTGCCAAAAGAGTGATGGGACCCAAGGTTATTTCTCTGAAATAAAAACCATTGCTATTGTGATAAACATGGTCATATTTGCCATATCCCACATAGGTGAGAGCATAACCGAATTTATCAAGCAAAAATGCAATCCACTGTGGGAAAAAACCTAAGATAAAACATAAAGCAACTATACCAATGCTCCACTTTGCATCGATTTTGATGCGCGACAGTGCAATGAAATAAACAGGGAGTAGAATGAGTGAACTTTTGTGCAAGGTCATTGCAAACAGGGTGAGTAGCAAATATAGACCTATTTTCCGCTTTGCAATCAATGGCACCATTGCCACAAAAAGGCATTCTACAACTCCTTGCCTTAAAGTGTTCATCATGTGCAGGAAATAAGGACCAAGCATGAGACAAAGCCCTATCCAAGGAAGAAGTTTCTTGTGTTTTCTAAGTCCGTAGTAGAGCAAAGAGAATTCTAAGGCTGCCCAAAATGCAAAATAAAAAAAGAAATGTAGTCCAAATTTTGCAAAGAGTTTCGACACTAAGGTGAAAGCCGGTTCAAAGTCTTGCCGTGAAAGTATGCCGGTATCTTTTAGTTGCAGATAAGTGTTCAAGTAGGAAGCATGGTCATATCCCGTATGATAACGAAGACCTGCCACTGTGCCGAAAATGAGGATCGAGAGAATGATTTCCCAACTGTAAAAAGGGAGCGTTTCCCCTGTTGTTGCCATGAGTTTAGCTTCTCGTTGCTGAATGTGCCGGCCTAAATAGAACAGCACCAACCCGACAGATGTGTACACGAGAACGCTTTGTAGCATAATTGTTTTTTCTTTCTTCTTACAAAATTTAATTGTTGTTGCGAGGCATGAATTTAGAAACTCCGCAGAAGTCGAGAATTTGCTTTTCGTCGCTCCATGGCAAACGATTAAATTGTCGATGAGCGGTTAAGAACGCAACGATATTGGCTTTTTCGTATGCCGTTTGATAGTTGGTCAATTTAAAAACCTTGTGTTCGCTGATGTTGGGTTCTACCACCATGATGTCGGCATTGTTGCACCCCTGCATCACGTCGCTTGCAATGCGTTTTGCCGGCGATTCTCGCAAGTCGTTGATATTGGGCTTGAATGCCAGGCCCATGAGGGCGACAATGGGTTTGCGTCCATGTTTAAGTTCAAATTCAAGCATGGCATTTTTTATTTTTTCGGCACACCATTCGGCTTTATAGTTGTTGATTTCGCGTGCCTTGGCAATGATTTGCGCCTCTTGCGGAAAGGCTGTGGTCAAGAAATAAGGGTCTACGGCAATGCAGTGCCCCCCCACTCCACACCCCGGTTGCAAAATGTTTACCCTTGGGTGTTTGTTGGCCAAATTAATCAGTTCCCACACATCAATGTTGGCTTTCTCGCATATCATCGACAGTTCATTGGCAAATGCGATTTGTGCATCGCGACTGGCATTTTCTGTGAGTTTGCACATTTCGGCTGTGCGTGCATTGGTGGCATGCAAAGTTCCTTTCACAAAGTGAGCGTAAAATTCTTTGGCCTTTTGTGTCGAAGCTTCATTGATGCCGCCGATAACTCTGTCGTTATTCACAAGCTCCTCTATCACGTTGCCGGGTAACACTCGCTCGGGGCAATAGGCAATGAACAGTTGTCCTTTTAGGTCGGGCCTTGCCTCATGAATGAGATTGGCAATTTGCTCGGTTGTTCCCACGGGCGATGTAGACTCGATAATAAAAAGGTCACCGGGTTTCAGCAATGGAATAATCGTGTGTGTGGCAGTTTCCACATACGCTAAGTCGGGTTCGTGTTTCCCTTTAAAAGGGGTTGGAACAACTATAAGATAGGTATCGCTCACCACAGGTTGCAACGATGCGCGTAGTTTGCCCGATCTTATCGCTTCTTTGAGCAACAGTCTCAATCCCGGTTCAACAATGTGCAATTTTCCCTCGTTGGTTTGTGAAACCACTTCGGGGTTAATGTCAACACCGGTAACTTCAATGCCGTTTTGAGCGGCTATAATTGCTGTGGGTAGGCCAATGTAACCCAATCCTATGAAACATGCTTTCATCATGAATTAAATTTTAATTCTTTGTGGTATAGCCGTAACCATAGCCATAGCCATAGCGATGGTAGCCATAGCTGTTGTAATCATCACTTGTACCATTAAGAATTAATGTGAGATTGTTAAAGCGACGATCTTGGTAATTCTTTTCAAGCTCCTTGAGCATGCGACGGTCATACAAGCCCGAACGAATGACATAAATTGTCATGTTACAGAATTTATTGATGATGGCGGCATCGGCAACAATGTCAACTGGCGGACAGTCGATGAAAATATAATCATATTGCTCTTTCATTTCTTCTATGAAACTTTCAAGTCGTGAACTGAATAGCAATTCGGTGGGATTGGGAGGTATGGTACCCACAGGAAGCACGTCTAAGTTGGGGTTGATGGTGCCCTTGATCATCACCTCATTGATGTCGTCAACATGCTCACTTAGATAGTCGGCTATACCTTTGGCCGGAGACTGTACAAAAGTCGACAATGAAGCTTTGCGGAAGTCGAAGTCCATGAGAAGTACACGTTTGCCTTTAATGGCAAAGCTGGTCGATAGGTTTGCCGAGATAAAGGTCTTGCCCGAGCCTGCGTTTGCCGAGGTGAACATGACTGTTTTGGTGACACCTTCTTTACCGCCGATAAATTCTAAATTGGTTCGAATAACCCTGAATGCCTCGTTAATGACATTACCGCTTTTTTCTCTGACTACAATTTCTCTCACGTCCTTGTGTCGCTTATTGAAAATGGAAAGCAAGCCACGATATTTGCGATAGGATAATGGAAGTTCGCCAATAAATGGTATCGACAAGTCTTCCAGGTCTTTTCTGTTTCGCACAGCAGTGTCCATGGTGCGGACAGACAACAAGATGACAAGTGGAATGAGAATACCTAAGAGCAAAGCAATAACAATTAAGTTTAATTTTACGGGCTTTATGGCTTTGTAAGGGCCGGAAGGAGGATTCAACATCTTGGTGTTGTAGGCGGTAAACGCTTTCGATAGTTGGTTCTCTTCACGTTTTTGAAGCAAGAAAATATATATTTGCTCCTTCACTTTTTGTTGGCGTTCTACGCTTAAAATATATTTTTCTCTACTTGGATTTTCTGCGATTTCTGTTCTGGTTTCCCTTTCGTTGCTATATAAGCTGTTGATTTGGTCATTCAATGACACAACAACGGTGTTCAAGGAGGCAGAAATGGCTTCTCGCATTGCATTCAGGTTCTTGTCAAGATCGGCAATCAATGGATTCTTGACACTGCTGTTGGCAATGAGACTGTTGCGTTGCAGCACTGTTTCGTTATAAGCCGATATTTGATGTGTTATTGAAGGATTTTCAATTCCTGAGTTTGGTGGTAGTAGAGAATATTTGCCGGGATTGGAACTGAGTTGCCGTTGAATGTATTTGACCAAATAGAGTTGATTGTTCAGTTCCAGCAGTTTGGAGTTGGTGGTTTCCGACCGCATCATGTAGATGTCATTTGCCGACTTGACATCGGGAATTAAATTTTTGCTTTTGTATGAAGATATGTCGGCATCAACACTGCCAAGGTCGTTCTCAATTTGTCGCAGTTCGTCGTTGATAAACCGCTCTGTACTCACAGCTTGTTTATTAATGTCTTCAATCCACTTTTGGTTATAGACCAAGAAAATCGTGTTTAAGATGTCTTCGGCTCTCGTGGGTGAAACATCTTCGATTTTCAGATCAACCACCGATGAACGATCATTGTTTAGATCAACCGAAAGGGCATTGGAATAGCGGTCGGTGGCTGTTTTAATCGACTGACGATTAACAAAGATGGGTTGTGCGTACTTTCCGGTATAACTCTTGGTAGAAGAGAGCAAAATCCTGCCGATAGGAGTTTGAACTATCGAGCCAATTTGTGCTTTTATTGGAGTTGAGGTTTTGAGATTACCGTTTTTCTGGAAATCATATAAAGTTGCATTTCCATTGTCGCCTATTTCCATGGTTAGCGAGCCGGTGTCGTCATCGCCAAAATCAAGCAATGACACTTCAACAGGCAACGATTTCCCATATAGCACATAATCATGGTAAGGACCGTTTATGGAATAGTCCATTTCCAAGTGCAAGATTTTAACCACTTCAACAATATAGGATTTCGACTTCAATGAAAGCATTTCGTTGAACACGTTGGTGCTGACACTCCCTTGCCCGATGTCGGAAAATTGTCCGAAGGCATCGGAGAGTGCATGACTGTTGTCGTCTTTTTTAATTAAGATAGATGAATTGCGCAAATAAACCGGTTGCGTTTTCAGCATGTAGAGGAATGCCGTTCCCAATGTCAATATCAATGCAATTAAAAACCAATACCAATTGGCTAAACAATAGGAGAACAGATCTCTGAAATTTACTGATTTTTCTTCAAAATCTTTGGTCGTTTGATATTGGGCATTATTTGTATATTCTGCCATTGCTAATAATGTTTTTATCTTGATCTTTTTATGAGAACTATGATGGTTGTGGCCAGCGATGCCAGTGAAATCCACAGTGACGGTTGCATGAATGCGTTGCCAATGCCTGTCGATTCACGGGCACGCTTATCATTAGGTTCTACATAGATGAGGTCGTTTTGCTTTAAGTAGAAAACCGGTGAACTATATAGTTTGCTTGCTTCTGTCAAATCGACACGGTAGGCTGTTTCTTTGCCGTCTTCTTCTCTCATGACCAGCACGCTGTTCCTTTTGCCATATATTGTTAAGTCACCGGCTTGGCTCAATGCGTCTAAAATGGTCACATGATCGTGGTCGATGATAAATTTGCCCGGTGATTTTACTTCACCCATCACTGAAAAATACATGTCCATGAAGTCAACGGTGACAACAGGATCATTGATGAGACTTTTACTGATTAAAATATTTTTTATCATTTGTGAAATTTCCTCACGGGTCAATCCTGCAATGTGCAGATTGCCCAAAATGGGAAAATCAATGTCACCATTTTTGTTTACTGTGTAGTTGGCTACTGTTGAAGTTGTAAGGCCTTTTCCCGAAGTTGAAGATTGATAGTGTCCCACAATCTGTAAATTGAACATATAAGCAAGTTCGGGATTTCGACTGCCTACCAAGATTGACAGTTTGTCGCCGGGTTGGATTTTAATCGTTTTTGTTGCCGCGAGCTGTTCGACATCTCCATCTTTCACATTTTGGAAATATCCCAATTTGGGTGTTGAACAAGCACCTAATAAAAGGGTTGCCGTGCACACGAGGCTGATTATTTTGTTTTGTTTCATTATTTTGTTTTGTTTATATTTCTTTGATATTGTTTCTGAAAATGAGCATCATGATAATGATCCATAGCAATACATTTAATAAGAAAACGAAATTTATATTAAAAAATTTTGTCAAAATCAGAGAACTTGCTATTAATATCGTGGAAATACCGGTAATGATGAGCAACGCTGTGTTTTGGCTGTGTCCTGCGGCCAGCAACAAGTGATGAATATGGCTTTTGTCGGCCAAGAACGGACTTTTTTTCTTATATAATCGCAACATCACTACTCGCAACACGTCGAAGCAAGGAACAATGAGTGATGCCCAAGCCAGCACAAAGGGATTGACCCCGATTTGCTCGGGCGTCATGTTGTTTATTTTAATTCCAATGGCAGTGATGAGCAAGCCCAGAAATTGCGAGCCGGTATCGCCCATGAAAATCTTATTTTTCTTCTCGGCCTTTCCTTTCATGTTGAAATACAGGAAAATTAAAATCGACGAAAGTGATGCCATTGAAAAAATCGAAATCAGGTTTTCGCCTTGTAGCATGCCGAAAACGGCAAATTCTATGAAACTCAGTGAACACAGGCTGCCTGCAAGCCCGTCGATACCATCAATGAAGTTAATGGCATTTGTAATGAGCAAAACTGCAAAAACCGTGATGCACCAGCCGGTTGCCGGGCTGAGCTGATGCATGCCGAAAAGGCCATGCAGATCTTTGATCCACAGACCGGAAATGCACAATAGTAAACCTGCGACAAGTTGCGCGATGAATTTTGTGCGATAGCGAAGACCTTTGAGATCGTCTGTCAGACTGAACCCAAACAATAGCGTGCCGGCACAAAGAATGAATGTCAATGATTTGGCATCTTTGATGAAAAAGTCAAGGAGGAGATTTTCCGGCACGACGCAAGCATAGCATGCAACCAGCGCAATGGTGATGATAAACGAAATGTAGAATGCCACTCCCCCCAGCCGTGGAACATTGCCGTGGTGAATTTTTCTTGAATTGGTGCTGTCAAACAGCGATTTTTTCTGAGCAAAAATCAAGGTGAAATGAATTGTCACCCATGTGAGAATTGCACTTAAAAGAAAAATAATGGTGTATATGACTGCGTTCATTAGATTTTCTAAATAAAGGGGTTCACAAAGGAATGGTCGTGAAACCATGTTATTGCTTTTGCAAACACACTCGTTTTGTCAGCTTCTGCAAGGATTGTATTGTGTTTTTCACATCAAATACAATCCTTGCCTTGTGCATTATCACTGCTTGGCATTCAACTTCTCCCTCGCACATTGCTCTTTTGACGAGATGTACATAGTGGTTGCCAAATGAAAGCCGGTTAGTTGTGGACGACCAAAATTTTCAAGGCCTTTGCAGGCCGGTTGCCTTTACACAAAGTGCTAACAGTTACAAAAATATAGAAAATTATGATAACATGCAATTTTTTTCTTTTTTACTTTATTTAATATATCTTATTGTTTTGAAAATCAATAATCTATCGTTTTAACTCAAATTGCAGATTAGGCCGAATTGTTGTTATTGTCTATTTCTACTGACGAAATATGCCAAATGGTATTAAAATAAAGAGACTGCGCCAATTTTTTTTGACACAGTCTCCTTGTTTTTGTTTATTGATTGATGATTACATCATGCCGCCCATGCCCGGTGCTCCGGGTGCCGGGAGGGGATTTTCTTCCTTCTTTTCGGCAATCACACATTCTGTCGTTAAGAACATGCCTGCAATCGAAGCAGCATTTTCGAGTGCTACGCGTGCAACCTTGGCCGGATCGATAACGCCGGTTTCAAACATGTTTTCATACTTGTCTGTTCTTGCGTTGTAGCCGTAGTCTCCCTTGCCGTTGCGCACTTCGTTAACGACAACAGCACCTTCGAGGCCTGCATTGCTCACGATTTGGCGAAGCGGCTCTTCGATTGCTCGCTTCACAATGTTGATGCCGGTGGTTTCATCGGCGTTTTCGCCGGTGAGGCCTTCAAGCGAGTCGAGGCAACGAATGTAGGCTACACCTCCACCGGGCACAATGCCTTCGGTAATGGCGGCGCGAGTTGCGCTCAATGCATCGTCAACACGGTCTTTCTTTTCCTTCATTTCAACTTCGCTTGGGGCACCGATGTAGAGCACTGCTACACCGCCTGACATTTTGGCAAGGCGTTCTTGCAGCTTTTCTTTATCGTATGTCGATTTGGTGTTCTCAATTTGTGTGCGAATTTGAGCAATGCGGTCTTGAATTTTTTCTTTGGCGCCGGCCCCGTTCACGATTGTCGTGTTTTCTTTGTTCACAGTTACTTTTTCGGCAGTGCCGAGCATTTCCATGGTTGCACCATCGAGCTTGATGCCTTTTTCTTCGCTAATCACCATGCCACCGGTGAGCACAGCAATGTCTTCAAGCATTTCTTTGCGACGGTCTCCAAAGCCCGGAGCTTTCACTGCACACACTTTTAAAGAACCGCGCAGACGGTTAACAACCAGTGTTGCAAGAGCTTCACTGTCTACATCCTCAGCAATGAGCAACAATGGACGGCCACTTTGAGCTGTTTGCTCCAAAATGGGGAGCATATCTTTCAGCACCGAAATTTTCTTGTCGTAGATCAGGATAAATGGGTGTTCCATTTCGCAATCCATTTTTTCGGTGTTGGTCACGAAATAGGGAGAAATGTAGCCGCGATCAAATTGCATTCCTTCTACAACATCGACATGTGTGTCGGTGCCTTTGGCTTCTTCAACTGTGATTACACCGTCGCGACGAACCTTTTTCATTGCTTCGGCAATGAGTTCACCGATTTTTGCATCGTTGTTGGCACTGATGCGAGCCACATTCTCAATTTTGCTGATGTCATCACCCACTTCTTGCGATTGCGCTTTGATGCCTTCAACCACCTTGTCAACAGCTTTGTCGATACCGCGTTTCAAGTCCATGGGGTTGGCACCGGCGGCCACGTTCTTCAAGCCTTCGTTCACAATGGCTTGTGCAAGAACTGTTGCGGTGGTTGTGCCGTCACCGGCATCGTCGTTGGTCTTCGATGCAACTTCTTTCACCAATTGGGCACCAATGTTTTGGAACTCGTCTTCAAGTTCGATTTCACGAGCAACACTCACACCGTCCTTTGTGATGTGTGGTGCTCCAAACTTCTTGCCTAAGATGACGTTACGTCCTTTTGGGCCAAGTGTTACTTTAACTGCATCACTCAATTGATCAACACCTTTTTTAAGCTCTTCGCGAGCTTTGATGTCATATTTTATTTCTTTTGACATAATAGAAATCTCCTCTATTTATTATTTGTTGTTTTATTGATGTTAAAATTTTGTATGATTATATTACTTTTGAATGATGGCCAAAATGTCTGATTGACGCATCATCAGCAATTTTTCACCGTTGAGTTCAATCTCTGTTCCGGCATATTTGCCATAGAGAACTTCATCACCGGATTTCACGATCATTTCTTCGTCTTTTGTGCCATTGCCAACAGCCTTTACCAGACCTTTCAAAGGTTTCTCCTTAGCACTGTCGGGAATGATGATGCCACCTGCGGTAATTTCTTCTGCTTTTGCCGGTTCAATGAGAACTCGGTCACTTAATGGTTTAATAGTCATAATGTTTATTTATTTTTAAGTTTTTTAATATCGTCAAATTTTATGATTGACATGTTCACATCATGCTTTACACATTTTGTGCCGTTCATCAATCTCTTTATGTTTGTGCCATTTTGTCACAATTTAGCATTTCTGTTCGTGTCCTCATGTTCTTTCTGTCTCAACATTCGAGAAATTAAAAGATGTTGCTTTTTTTCGCCTTAGTTTGATTTGTTACAGCGTACTGTGTATTACGATAGTTTCAATATCAATATATTTAGCGTTCTGTTTTTCTTTCTTGATATAAAATGTGTAATTTTGGCATCAATTTTGACAAAGAGAATTAAGTAAAGATAATTTTTAGACAGAATATGATAGATTTTTTTAATGATTTCGATAAGGAATTGGTCGATGGGCCGGCTACTCATGTGATGCCGATTTTTGCCGAAATCCATGCCGATAAAGCCGATGACACAACCCTTGGCGACGAGCAACTGAACGACATGCCCATCTTGGCATTGCGCAACATGGTCATGTTTCCGGGCATCACAATGCCGGTAGCCATTGGCCGAGATAAGTCGATGGCTTTAATTAAAGCGGCTCAAAAGAAAAAGCAGCCCATTGCTGTACACTGTCAGATTGACAGTAATGTAGAAGATCCCGGATTTGAAGATTTATATCAAATAGGTACAGTTGCCGACATCATCAAAATACTTGAATTGCCCGACAATTCTACCAATGTGATTTTGCAAGGGCGTTCTTCATGCCATCTCGACAGCATCACGACCACTGCCCCATTCATGCAGGGACGCGTTTCGATGCTTGAAGATGTTATGCCATTAAAGTCCGATCGAGAATTTAAGGTGTTGATCGACTCTATTAAGGAAGTGATGCATCGCATGTTTGAAACCATGGGTGAAGGGGCACGCGAACTTTCGTTTGCCGTTAAGAACATCGATAATCCCGTATACTTGATTAACTTTTTGGCCACGAATGTCCCTTTTGAACCACAGCAAAAGCAAGTCTTGCTTGAAGAAAGCAATGTAAAAAAACGTGCTTATATGCTCTACACATTCTTAAGCAAAGAAGCACAATTGCTTGAATTGAAGGCTAATATCACTTCTCGCACACGCGAGGACTTGTCGCAACAGCAACGTGAGCATTTTTTGCAACAGCAAATTCGCACTATTCAAGAAGAGCTTGGAAACGGAGAAGACGACATTCAGGAGTTGGACAAGCGTGCCAAAGCAAAAAAATGGAATGATGCTGTTAATGCACATTTTGCCAAGGAACTGAAAAAACTTGAACGACTAAACCCACAATCGCCCGACTATTCTGTACAATACTCTTACCTTGACAACATGTTGTTGTTGCCTTGGGAGACGTACACCAAAGACAATTTCAACTTAAAAAAGGTTGAGACCAAACTCGATCATGACCATTATGGCATGGAAAAGGTGAAAGACAGAATTTTGGAACATCTGTCCGTGCTCAAATTGAGAGGAGATTTAAAAGCACCCATTATATGCCTTTATGGCCCTCCCGGTGTGGGAAAAACCTCTCTTGGCAAGTCGATTGCCGAGGCATTGAACCGCAAGTATGCCCGCATTTCTCTTGGAGGACTTCACGATGAAGCCGAAATCAGAGGACATCGTCGCACCTACATTGGCGCAATGCCCGGTCGCATCATGGAAGCCATGACCAAGTGTGCATCGGGCAATCCGGTGATTGTGCTTGACGAAATCGACAAAATCGGGCAGGATTTCAAGGGCGACCCGTCTTCGGCACTTCTCGAAGTCTTAGACCCGGAGCAAAATAATCGTTTTCATGACAACTATATCGATGTAGATTATGACTTGTCAAAGGTCTTGTTCATTGCAACGGCCAACTCGTTGCAAACAATCTCCCAGCCCTTGCTGGATCGTATGGAGATTATAGAAATCAGTGGTTATATTCCCGAAGAAAAAATAGAGATTGCCCGCAAGCATCTTGTTCCCAAGCAACTTGAAGAAAATGGCTTCGGGAAAAAAGAAATTACTTTCTCAAAACAAGTGCTTGAAAAAATAATAGGCAGTTACACACGTGAAAGCGGCGTGAGAGAACTTGAAAAGAAAATTGGCAAAGTGTTGCGCAAGGTAGCACGCATCAAGGCTTCGGGAGAAGGCGAATATCCCAAGACAATCAAGCCGGAACTTTTGAAAGAATATCTTGGAGCAGAGGAATATCATAGCGACAACTACGAAGGTAACGAGTTTGCGGGAGTGGTAACCGGCTTGGCTTGGACGGCAGTGGGTGGCGAAATCCTATATGTGGAGTCTTCGCTTTCGCGTGCTGGCAAGAGTGGTGACAAACTGACTTTGACAGGAAACCTCGGTGCAGTCATGAAAGAATCGGCAGTGATTGCATTGCAATACTTGAAGGCTCACAGCCAATTATTTGGCATTGATTATAACCTGTTTGATAACTATAACGTCCACATTCATGTTCCCGAAGGTGCAATTCCCAAAGACGGCCCTTCGGCAGGTGTGACGATGGTAACATCGCTGGTCTCAACGTTTTCACAATGCAAGGTGCGTGACCACTTGGCAATGACGGGTGAAATCACGTTGCGTGGCAAGGTGTTGCCGGTGGGAGGCATCAAAGAGAAAATTCTTGCGGCAAAACGAGCCGGAATCACCGACATCATGCTTTGTAAAGAAAACAAGAAAGACATTGACGAAATCAATGAAATTTACTTGAAAGGACTGACTTTTCACTATGTGAACACAATCAAAGAGGTTATAGATTTTGCATTGCTGCCCGAGAAAGTGAAGAATGCAATCGAGCTGTAAGAAACAGGCTGATTAACGTGCAATTAGTCAGCCTGTTAAAATAATAAAAGAGCCACGATTTTGTGGCTCTTTTTTCTTGTAGTGGTACTGGGAATCGAACCCAGATTGCAAGATTGAGAATCTTGTGGCCTAACCGTTAGCCGATACCACCGTTTTGAGTGATGCAAAGGTAGTTTATTTTTTTATTTTTCCCAAAAAACTCATCGCTTTTTTGATAAAAATGTTACATTTGCAAAACCGAATTTTATTTTTCATCATGGCATCGCATAATTTATTGGGAAAAGAGGGAGAGCAAATTGCCACCGAGTTCGTTATCAAGCAAGGAATGATTGTGCGTGAACGAAATTGGCGTTACAACAATTTAGAGGTTGATATTATTGCCGAAACCCCGGGACGCCTTCATTTCATAGAAGTGAAAACACGCTCCGACGATGAGCATTTCGACCCGATGAAGTCAATCACCAAAGCCAAAATACGCAATCTTGTAAATGCTTCCAATGGCTATATTCATGCCTATCACTTGAAAATGGAAATTGAGTTTGATGTGATTTTGGTCATCGGTAATGCCGGTGATTTTAAGGTGCAATACATAGCCGATGCGTTTTATCCGCCATTGAGAACCTATCGTTAACGTGTGGCAGCATTGCCCTTGCAGGCTGTAAGAATAATATATTTGTTGTTTTGCCATGTTTCGTCAACTACCCCATTCACACCTCTTTGCAAAATAAAAGAGGATATACATTTTGCCGCATATCCTCTTTTTGTCGCTTATTTAATTTCTGTTTTAGCTTAGTTTGTGAATAATTAAACCCGAACGCAACTTGGGTTCAAACCATGTAGCCTTTGGAGGCATGATGTTGCCGGTGTCGGCGATGGTAATGATTTGCTGCATGGTCACGGGATACAGAGCAAGAGCCATCTTCATTTCGCCGGAATCAACTCTGCGTTTGAGTTCTTCAAGACCACGAATACCGCCCACAAAGTCAATGCGTTTGTCGGTGCGCAAGTCCACGATGTTGAGAATGTCACGCAAAATGTAATCCGATGAAACCTTAACATCGAGCACGCCGATAGGGTCGTTGTCGTCGTATGTACCTTCTTTGGCTGTCAAAGAATACCATTTGCCACCAAGATACATGGAGAAGTTGTGGATTTTTGCAGGACGATACATTTCGTCTCCCTTGATTTCTACATCAAAATGCTCTGCCACCTTGGCGAGGAACTCTTCTTCGGTGAGGCCGTTAAGGTCTTTAACAACACGATTGTAGTCCATTACCTTCAAGTGCGACTCGGGGAAGCATACAGCCAAAAGATAGTTATATTCCTCGGTGCCGTTGTGGTTAGGATCGGCTTTGGCCTGTTCCTCACCCACATGGGCTGCTGCAGCTGTGCGGTGGTGTCCGTCGGCAATGTAGAGGAATGGAATCTTTTCAAAGGCTTCGGTTACGGCCTTGATGGTGTTGTCGTCTTCAATGCACCAGAATGTGTGCCCGATGCCGTCTTCCGATACGAAGTCATACTCTGGAGTGGTTTTAGCTGTTTCGGCAATGATGTTTTCGAGAGTTACGTTTTGCGGGAAAGCCAAGAACACCGGTTCAACATTGGCATTGGTGATGCGAATGTGATTCATGCGATCGGTTTCTTTCTCGCGACGAGTAAGTTCGTGCTTCTTAATGCGTCCGTTCAAGTAATCGTCTACGCTGGCGGCTACCACAAAGCCATATTGCCTGCGTCCGTTCATTGTCTGTGCATAGATGTAGTATTCTTCTTTTTCATCTTGAACGAGCCAGCCTTTTTCTTGGAATTTTTTGAAGTTTTCTTGAGCTTTTTGATAAACTCTTGAATCGTCTTCTTCCAAAATGGGGTCAAAATCAATTTCCGGTTTAATGATGTGGTACAACGACTTTTCATTGTTGCCGGCTTCGTCACGCGCCTCTTCTGACGACAATACATCATAAGGCTTCGATGCTACTTGATTAACGAGCTCTCGGGTTGGTCTGAGACCTTTAAATGGTTTAACTTTTGCCATGATAAAAGCTGATTAAATAGTTTTAATAGTTATTTATTAAATTAATATTTATTTGTTTAGAATTATCGTTTGTTCGCGGTCGGGGCCAACCGATACAATAGTGATTGGTACCTCGAGTTTTTCTTCAAGAAATTTCACATAGTCTTTAAACTCTTGTGGAAATTGCTCCTCGCTTGTCATTTTTGTCATGTCCACATTCCATCCTTTATGTTCTGTGTAGACCGGTTCAATGTCATGTTCAATCGAGAACGGGAAGTCACGAGTGAACTCTCCGTTGATTTTATAGGCATCACATGCCTTAATGGTGTCGAAACTGTCGAGAACATCACTTTTCATCATGATGAGCCGGGTGACTCCATTGAGCATGATGGTGTAGCGGAGTGCCACCAAGTCGATCCAGCCACAACGACGTTCGCGCCCGGTAACGGCTCCAAACTCATGCCCTATTTGTCGTATCTTGTTGCCGGTTTCATCGAACAGCTCGGTGGGGAATGGACCACTGCCCACACGCGTGCAATAGGCCTTAAAGATGCCAAATACTTCGCCAACTTTGTGTGGAGCTATTCCAAGTCCGACACATGCGCCGGCACAAACCGTGTTGGAGGAAGTGACAAAAGGATATGACCCGAAATCAACATCGAGCATGCTGCCTTGTGCGCCTTCACACAAAATGCTCTTGCCTTGTTGCAATTGTTTGTTGATGAATATTTCACTGTCTATGAGGTCAAATTCTTTTAAGTAGTCAATGCCTTTGAGCCATTTTTCTTCATATTCTGCCACATCTGTCGTTTCTCCAAGAGCTTTCAAGAGAGTGACATGGCGTTTTTTGGCTTGTGCATATTTTGCATCGAAATTCTCATAGATGTCGCCAATGCGTAAACCGTCACGACTGATTTTGTCGGTATAGGTAGGGCCAATGCCCTTGCCGGTTGTCCCAATTTTCTCTTTGCCTTTCAGTTTCTCATATCCGGCATCGAGCAGGCGATGCGTTGGCAAAATTAGATGCGCTTTCTTGGAAATTTTCAATATCTTCTTGATATTGATGCCTTTTTTCTCCAAGTCTTTGGCTTCTTCGGCAAACAGCACCGGATCGAGAACAACTCCATTGCCAATGATGTTCATTTGGTTGGCTTGGAAAATGCCCGATGGAATGGAGCGAAGCACATAGCGTTGCCCATCAAACTCCAACGTGTGTCCGGCATTGGGGCCGCCTTGAAATCGTGCCACGATGTCGTACTGCGGAGTTAAAACGTCAACTACTTTGCCTTTACCTTCGTCACCCCATTGGAGCCCTAAAAGAACATCAACTTTCATGATTGTGAAATTATTTGCTTTGTTTTGTTTTTAGTTTTCTGTTTTGTTTTTTCAGCTTTCTTGCACATGCGTTGCAGGTGCCATACACACACAGCGAATAGTGTGAAGTTGTGAACGCATTGTATTTTTTTGCATGCATGATAGCTGCAATGGCATTATCTTTTATGACTTTCACTTTGCCACATTCCGAGCAAATGAGATGAGTGTGAATTGAGGTTGACACTTTCTCGTAGTGAACTTGTGTCCCATCGATAAAAATCTTTCTTAAAATGTTGGCTTGGGTCAGCAATTCTATATTGTTGTAAATTGTTGCCCTGCTCACATGAATTGCCTCAAATTCGAGTTTTTGCTTGAGTTGTTCGATCGTGAAAGTTTGCCCAAAGGATAAAGCCATGTTGAGTATGGTGAGCCTCTCGGGCGTTTTGCGGTACTGCCCTGCTTCAAGAAACTCGTTGAATTTCTTGATAATAGCACTATTATTGGAGGATTCACTCATATTATCTCTCAACTACGACAAAGATAATCAGTTTTGTTTTAATACTCAAATTTTCGAGCAAAAAATGTGCCCAAGAAATCATTGAAATCTTCGGTGAAATCTTGGGCATGCAGTCATTGTTGTATTGGAAGTTTTTAATCAAATCGGTCATTAGAACCTGTGTTGAACAATATGCCGAAAAGCGAATGAAAGCAGGCAGAAGCCGATGACCGATTGAGGAGGTTTAAAACATTTTCTCCGGATAAACTCCTGTTGCATGTAGCTCGGCAAATTTGTCGACCACACCTTGTCGGTCTTCGCTATAAGTAACGCCAAACCATTTCGAGTCGGTAGAAATCAGTTTAACTGTTGCAATACCTTCTTTCATCAGTTTGTTCACCTGAGTGGGAATGAAAAATTCTGCTTTAGGCGTGTTGAGCTTTTCTTTTAAAAAATCAATAAAACTCTCCTCACTATATTGGAAATAGTCGGGTGTAAAACCCCAAAAGTTCATCGACACCGGGGTATTGGGCTCCAGTTTGCACTCTACCCCATTCTCATCGGTGAATGTGATTTCGTGTTTGTCGTTATAGCCTATTGCAGTGCGTTCTACCACACCGGTCAAGTAGCCTTGTGCGCTTTCGCACACGCCACGCGACACCGTGCCACTTTCGCTCATGGTGTTTCCCACCTTAAAGCCCACCATCGAATAACGGTTCTTAGAGCCTTCGGGCAGTTTACTCAACTCCTCGGCCATAACCTCAAAACTGTTTCGTCCATAGTAGTCGTCGCTGTTGATGACGGCAAAAGGTTCGTTGATCACACCTTTTCCCATCAGCACAGCGTGGTTGGTGCCCCATGGTTTTGTGCGCTCCGGAGGGCATGTGAAGCCGGCGGGAAGATCTTGCGTCGATTGAAAAACGACTTCGGTTGAAATGTGTCCTTCATATTTCGACAGAATTTTTTCCCTAAAGTCTTGTTCAAAATCTTTGCGGATAACAAACACAACTTTACCAAAACCGCTTTGAATTGCGTCGTAAATAGAATAGTCCATGATTGTTTCTCCATGAGGGCCAAGACCGTCAAGTTGCTTGAGACCGCCATAGCGACTCCCCATGCCGGCTGCCAGGACAAATAGTGTAGGTTTCATTTTTTCGATTCTTTTTAGGTTTTATTGTTTGATATCGTAACGAAGTTAGCGATAATTTTTATTCAAAAAAAATATTAAGCTGTTTTTTGCGTAATCATGTGGGGCATGATAGATGAACAAAAAGACAAAAAGGATGTGCCGAAACACACCCTCATTGATTATAGTTATGAAAAATTATGAAAAATCAAAGTAATGAATCAATTTTTGCTTTTAGGGCTTCTTTGGTTGCAGAACCAACGTTGCGGTCAACCAATTCTCCATTCTTGAAAAATAATACGGTGGGAATGTTGCGAATGTTGTAGTCGGCAGTAAGGTCTGAACCTTCGTCTACATCATATTTGCCAATGAGCACACGGCCGTCATATTCTTCGGCCAATTCTTCGATGATGGGTGAAATGTGCTTGCATGGACCACACCACTCTGCCCAAAAGTCAATAACTACAGGCTTGCCTGATTCTATTTCCTGCTTTACATTATCGTCTGTAAATACGTATGCCATTTTGTTTACAATTTAAAAATGAACTTATTTAAGAATTATTGTTTGACAAAGTTAATTCAAATATTTCCAAAATGAAAATTTTTTGCAACGAATTATAGGTCAAAATTTATTTTGTATTCAAGTTGCATTTCTTCAATCTGTTTAATGATTTTTTTGTTCAACGGAATTTTGTTTTTCGTCTTCAAATCGACTATGCGTCCATTCACTTCATCGATCAATCTGAAATACAAAGAACATTTCTTGTCGTTGGTTGCCTCTGTTAATAATGGATTGAGGGCAACAAGATCTCGCAGGCGGTTTTCAGACACTTGAATTCTAATGCGATCTACCAGCTTACCTTTTAAGTCAGAGAGCAACTCAATTTTGCGAATATCGAGGTTAATCCTTTCGTTAAAAGGCGATTTTTGATAAACTGCATGCACCACAATCGGTGTGTTGGGGACACCGTAATTTCGAAACTCAATGAATTGCTTTCCAAACAATGCAAGCTCAAACTTTCCCGAATAGTCTTCGAGTGTCATTTTGCCAAACATCTTGCCGGTTTTCGTGGGTTTTTCTTCATAGTTTGTAATAATGCCGCCAAAGGTGAGTTCTTGTCCCTGCATTTCTTTCTTTTCTTCCATGTCGACCAGCATGGTGTTGCAACCATAGTTGATTTCAAGAAAATAAGTGTCGAGCGGATGGGCCGACAGATAGATGCCAATAAGTTCTTTTTCCTTATTGAGTTTTTCGATGGGACTCCACGGCTCGGCGGCGGGTATTTCGGGCAATGCAATTTCAACAGCGTCCATGTCTCCAAAGAGAGAATTTTGATTCATGCTTTGGTCGAGCTGGTAGTGTTGCCCATATTTGACTAGGGTGTCAAGAAAGATTTCGCCATTGTTGTTTTCGGTGAAAAAACTTTCACGCGAAAGGCCAAAGGAGTCAAACCCTCCACTCAGGGCAAGAGCCTCAAAGGCTTTGCGATTGATGCAACCGTAGTTGGTGCGCTGTGCAAAGTCGAAAATGTTTTGATATTGCCCATTTTTGTTGCGCTCATCGAGAATCGCTTGTGCGGCTCCTTCGCCCAAACCTTTAATGGCCGAGAGCCCAAAGCGTATTTCTCCTTTTTTGTTTACGCCAAATTTTACATAGCTTTCATTCACATCAGGACCAAGGGTTGAGATGCCACAGTTTTTGCACTCGTCCATCAGTTTGGTTACTTCCTTTATGTCGCCACTGCGTCGGGTGAGCAAAGCTGCCATGTATTCAGCCGGATAGTGGGCTTTGAGATAGGCAGTTTGGAATGCTACCCATGAATAGCAGGCGGCATGTGATTTATTGAAGGCATAAGATGCGAATTTCTTCCATTCCTCCCATATTTTTCCCAAAGTGTCACGATCATGTCCTCTGGCTTCTCCACCTTCGTAGAACAGCTTTTCGAGCTTGTTCATCTGGTCTATTTTCTTCTTTCCCATTGCCTTGCGCAAGGTGTCGCTTTGGCCGCGAGTGAAGCCGGCGAGCAAGCGGCTCAATAGCATCACTTGCTCTTGATACACGGTAATGCCGTATGTGTCCTTGAGATATTTTTCCATCTCAGGAATTTGGTATGTAATTTCCTCTTGTCCCAATTTTCGCCTGATGAACGATGGAATATTGTCCATTGGCCCGGGACGGTAGAGGGCATTCATGGCGATGAGGTCTCCAAACACTTCGGGGTGAAGGTGGCGAAGATGATTTTGCATACCGGGCGATTCAAACTGGAAGGTGCCCACGGTGCGCCCTTCTTGATAGAGCTTGTAGGTGAGTGGGTCGTCAATAGGAATGCGATCCAAGTCTATCGTTTCTCCGGTAGTTTGCTTGATGTTTTTTACAGCCTCTTTAAGCTCCGACAAAGTGCTCAAGCCCAAGAAGTCCATTTTGATTAATCCCGTGCTCTCAATATAGTGCCCGTCATACTGTGTTACCGGCACTTTCACGCCCTTGAAATCGGGATCTTCGGCGGTCGACACGGGCACATGATCGTCAATGGGATTTCGGCAAATGATGAAACCGCATGCATGAATGCCGGTGCCGCGTACAGTACCTTCGAGCTGCTTTGCATATTTTATGGTGTTGCTTTCTTTCTTGTCAATCGAGGCCTCGGCTTCTTGAAGTTTCGGGGTGCACTTTATTGCATTTTTGAGGTTCATTTTCATGTTGTCGGGCAAGCGGTCGGGAATTGCTTTACATAATGCCATTGCCTTGTCCAACGGCAAGTCTTCAACCCGTGCAACATCTCTGAGAGAGTTTTTGGTTGCCATTGTCGAGTAGGTGATGATGTGGGCACAGTTTTCGTGTCCATATTTGTCCATCACCCATTGAAGCACTTTGCCACGACCTTCGTCATCAAAGTCGGTGTCGATATCGGGTAACGAAATGCGGTCTGGATTTAAGAAACGCTCAAACAGCAAGTCATATTTCAATGGATCAATTTTAGTGATACCCAAACAATAGGCGACTACCGAACCGGCGGCCGAACCGCGGCCGGGACCAACCATCACGCCCAGTTCGTCACGTGCCGAGTTGATGAAATCTTGCACAATCAAGAAATATCCCGGGAAACCCATGGTTTTCATGACATGCAGTTCAAATTTAATGCGCTCAACAACCTCTTCCGCCAAAGGTTTGCCATAAATTTTCTCCGCACCGTCGTAGGCAAGTTTGCCCAAATAATCGGCTTCGAATTTGATGCGATAAATTTTGTCATATCCTCCAAGGTGTTCAATGCGGTTTTCTGCTTCCTCGGGCGATAGCATGTTCTCGCCATTTTCATCGGAGCAAAACTCGTTATACAGGTCTTCTTCCGAGAATTTTTCACGCCATTGTTCCTCCGTTCCAAACGACTCGGGAATGGGGAAGAAAGGCATGATTGGATCGTGATCGATGTTGTATGTTTCTATTTTGTTGAGAATTTCCTGTGTGTTTTCAAGTGCTTCGGGCAAGTCTTGAAAAACGTCGTTCATCTCTTGCTGAGTTTTGAACCATTCTTGCATGGAATAACGCATGCGGTTGGGATCGTTAAGCCCCTTGCCGGTTGACAAGCACAGCAGGTGATCGTGGGCATCGGCATCTTCTTCGTTGACAAAGTGACTGTCGTTGGTGCAAATGAGCTTAATGTCCAGTTCCTTAGAAAATTCCACAAGCACTTTGTTCACTTCTTGCTGCATTTCATAGGCTGTGTGGTTGGCATCGGGGCGTGTGGCCTTGTGGCGTTGAAGTTCCAAATAATAATCGTCGCCAAATACTCCTTTAAACCACTTTGCCACTTCTTTTGCTTTTTCAATTTGTCCGCTTGTGATGAGGCGAGGAATTTCTCCGCCCAAACAGGCCGAACAGCAAATGATGCCTTCGTGATGTTTTTCAAGCTCATGATGGTCGGTGCGAGGGTGCATGTAAAATCCGTCAACCCAGGCTTTCGACACAATTTTAATGAGGTTGTGATAACCTGTTTCGTTTTTTGCAAGCAAAATAAGATGCCGGCCGGTGTCGTGCCGGTCGATATGCTCGGTGAGATTTTTTAGTGCAACATAAACTTCGCAACCAAATATCGGGGTGAAGAGCCTGTCTCTTGCCGCTTGCAGTTGTTGGTTCAAATCGGCGATTGTGTTTTGATTGGGAGTTTCTTTGCCCACTTCCTCTTTGAGTTGTTTCTTGATGCCTTTGATTTCTTTGTTGGTGTCGCCATTCACCTTTGCGCAATAGTCATGAAACTCTTTGATGCCAAACATGTTGCCATGATCGGTGAGTGCCATGCCGCGCATGCCGTCGGCAATGGCTTTGTCAACGAGACTCTTGATGGGAGCCTGTCCGTCAAGAATGGAATAGTAGGAATGCACGTGCAAATGTGTGAATGGAACCATAAAATTATCTGCGTCTTTATTCGGTTAAACTATTTTTCAAAAGTACAGTTTTATTTGCTTCTTTTCAAGTGAAGGGACGATAAGTTATTAACAACTTGCCACTTTTTATCCCAAATCGGTCATTAGAAACCCAAGTGATTGAGATTTATTTAACCAACAAGACGCTAAACGCCGGTTTGTGCCGTGTTAGTTCTTAAAAAGTAGAGATCGGGTGTGTGAAAAAGATAAAGGAGAATTGATGCTTAAAGATAATTAAGCATTGCCGAAGCAAGACCATAAATTGATATGATAATGATAATGAAACCTATTGCAATGTTGATGATCCACATGCTCCTGATGTTGAAGTGTGAACGCACGGCATTGACCAAATAGGTAATTACTGTCCACCACGCTATTGCACCCAGCACAATGAGCAGATAGCCCAAAATGATAAAAGGCCATGTTAACTCGCCGGGAAAATCGAAGCGGGCAAATAGAGGGATTATCAAGAATATGATGAATGGATTTGACAATGTGAAACCAAAACCCGAAACCATGTCTTGATAGTGTGTTTCTTTCTTTTTCTCGTCAGTGTCTTCTATCGTCTGTTTTTTGTTGGACTTGGAAGGATTTTGCCTGAGTTGATAAATGCCAAAAATGAGCAAGATGATGCTGCCCACAATTTGCAAGATGCTGCGTTGATGTTCAATGAACTGTGTGACGAGCGACATGCCAAAACCCGTTAGCAGGCAATAGAACAAGTCAGAAATTGCCGCACCAATTCCTGTCCACCAGCCGGCTTCTCGTCCCTTGTTGAGCGTGCGTTGAATGCACAAGATGCCGATGGGGCCCATTGGGGCAGAAAGAATTACTCCGATAGCGAAGCAACTGACTAATGTTGACAATATCAAACTCATTGATGAATTCGTACTTTGGAGTGTGCAAAGTTAGTAAAAATATTCAAAAGATTGTTCTTTTTTTAAAACAAGCGTTCTTCATTTGTTCAATATGTTCACAATATGTTGACAATCAAAAATAAAATCTTTAACTTTGGCATGATTAAAAACATGATTGATATGACTGATAAAAGAGCTTTGTTGCTTTTCTTTACGTTATTTTTGCCTTTTTGCGTTCTTGAAGCGACTGTGCGCTATTCCACGCACTACAATAATTTTGCCCACCTGCCCCAATCTGAGCATGTGCGCATTGTCGATGGCTGTCTGCTGGCCGACAACATGCAGGCCAAACCACTCGTTTTGCTCGACAGTACGGCAGTTGGCACTACTGATTTCAAATATTACATTCGCATTGCCAACAATCATAGTCAGGAGGGAAAAAGTTATTCTGTTCAAAATGCAGGTAAGACGATGAAATATGCGGGCACATCATGCGGTGTGGTGTTTAATGCCATAGACAAAAAACATTATTGGGCGGCAGTCGTGAGAAGCTATAATACTCATTTGCACGACGACATGCTCGACAAACGATGCATGAGAGTGACCCTGTTGCATGTTGTGAATGGAAACGAACAAATTGTCAAAGAGGTTGACATTGAAAAAAACGTAGAACTTTCGACGGGCTTTAATATCATTGGTATTGAGATGAAGGACGGGATTTTGACAGTGAGCGTCGGCAAGAATGCTTGGACTCCGGTGCTTGAGATGCCATTGAACGAAGATGGTGCCAATGCCGGGCTTTTGGGGTGCTATGTGGGACCGGCGGCACAATGCAAGATTGAACGACTTGTTTTTTCCTATGATTCTTCGATTGTTAAACCGATAATGACAGCATGGACGGTAGAACGTCTGAATGCTCGCTTTGCCCAAAGCCGAAACCCATATGAAGGTTATTGGGAATATCTCGACCGTGACATGGAAGATAAATGGTTGCGCATGGGAGGGCGTTATAAAATTGCACTTGTTGCATCGGACGATGGTTATGACATCATTTACATCGATGGTGCACAGGTGAAAAAAAGCTTGTGGAAAACCGGACAATTGAAAGGCCGACTTAAAAATACCATTTTTACCGATAACTTCAACGGTTACTGGGTTGATGCCACGCTTCGCCCATTTGAAAATGATGTGTATGCTACCTTTGAAAGTGGCGTAATTCTGAACATGAAATTCCCGGTATATCAATCGCAAATGCGTTTTTCAAAGATTTTGGAATAGAACGTATGTGTTGTGGAACGAAAAAAAACAAAAGAGGCGATGCTATTGAGCAAACGCCTCTTCTGTGTGTTTTGCTGTGAAAACTTGCAATCAATAGTTTCTTGCAAATAGCACTCGCCGTTGGCTCGGCTTGCCGGTGAGCATGTCAACGCCGGCTTCATCAACGCTGTCCAATGGAATGCAACGAATGGTGGCTTTGGTGAGTTCCTTAATTTTTAATTCAGTCTCGGTTGTGCCATCCCATGGAGCAAGCACAAAACCACCATTTTCAATTTGTTGAACAAACTCTTCCCAAGTATCGGCCTTCGATGTCTTGGAAAGGCGTAGCTGTAAAGCTTTGTTATAGATGTTTTGCTGAATGTCGTCGAGCAGACGAGCAACATAGTCTTCAATTCCATCGAGTGTAACGCTTTCTTTTTCCAGCGTGTCGCGACGCATGACTTCGATGGTATTGTTCTCTATGTCGCGTGCTCCAAGCACCAGACGCACGGGAATGCCTTTGAGTTCATAGTCGGCAAATTTAAAGCCCGGACGTTTGTTGTCGGCATTGTCATATTTTACCGAGATACCCAGTTTTTTAAGGTTTTCGACAATAGGAGCAACTTTTGCATCAACTGTCGCAAGTTGCTCGGGACTGCGGTAGATGGGGATAATGACAACTTGAATTGGGGCGAGCTTGGGAGGAAGCACCAAGCCGTTGTCGTCGCTGTGAGTCATAATGAGAGCCCCCATCAAACGTGTTGAAACGCCCCACGAAGTAGCCCACACGTGGTCGAGCTGATTTTCACTGTTGATGAATTTTACATCAAATGCCTTGGCGAAGTTTTGTCCCAAGAAGTGAGAAGTGCCGCTTTGCAGTGCCTTGCCGTCTTGCATCATGGCTTCGATGGTATAGGTTTCCAATGCTCCGGCAAAGCGTTCGTTGGCGGTTTTCACGCCTGTGACAACAGGAACTGCCATGTATTTTTCGGCAAATTTGGCATATACTTTCAGCATTTCTTCGGCTTTGGCTTGTGCCTCTTCTTTTGTGGCGTGTGCTGTGTGTCCTTCTTGCCACAAAAACTCTGCTGTGCGCAAGAAAAGGCGAGTGCGCATTTCCCAGCGGAACACGTTTGCCCATTGGTTGATAAGCAACGGAAGATCGCGATAAGAGCTAATCCAATTTTTAAAAGTGTTCCATATAATCGTTTCACTGGTAGGGCGTATGATTAACTCTTCTTCAAGTCTTGCTTCAGGGTCAACTACAACTCCTTTGCCGTTAGGATCGTTTTTCAAGCGATAGTGGGTGACAACGGCACACTCTTTGGCAAATCCTTTTACGTGGTCGGCTTCCCGGCTTAAAAATGATTTTGGAATGAGCAAAGGAAAATAGGCGTTTTGCACACCGGTTTCTTTGAACATGTCGTCCATTTGGCGTTGCATTTTTTCCCATATTGCATAGCCGTAGGGTTTAATTACCATACAGCCGCGAACTGCCGATTGCTCGGCAAGGTCGGCTTTAATCACCAATTCGTTATACCATTGAGAGTAGTTATCGGCTCTCTTGGTTAAGTCTTTTAATTCTTTTGCCATTTCTGTATTTTTGTTGTTATTATTTTCTGATTAATTGACTTCGGCTGATGTTTCCTTTTTTAGCTTGGTCGAGCATTGCCTCTCCCGGTACCAAATAAATTTCCAATCGACGGTTCCTGTTGCGTTTCGCCATTGAGTCGTTTTCGCCCAAAGGATCAGAACTTCCTAATGCATAAGGAACTACATGATCGATATTACCGTTGGTGTCAAACCAGTCGAAAACAGCATTCACTCGGCTGCGGGTTAAACTTATCGTGTATTTTTTAGAGCCGGTGTTGTCGCTGTGCATTACAAGCAACATTTTGTAGAAGCCCGGTTTCTTTAAAAAGCCAAACATGCTTTTTATCATGTTTTTTCCCTGCTTTGAAAGCGTCGTGTCGTTGGGTTCAAAGAGTTTTTCGGCAGGAATGGTGACAATAATCACCTCGCCGTTGCGTATTAATTCCACTTCCTGGCTTGCCTTGATAAGTTCAACAGCTTGGTCATATTGGTATTCTTGTACTTTGTTGGCAATTTTGGCATCTATGGCCGGTGTCTCAAGATTTTGGTCAAGAGATAGTTCGTAGATATCGACCTTTGTGCCGGCTTGAGTACTCATTGCCGCAATTGCGATGATACCGGCCGAAATGAATGAATAGATGATTTTTGCTATTTTCATGTTTTTAATCTTCAAATAAACTGTCCTCGTAGCTCAACTCTGCTTCAACAATGGCTTGCACGTCGTCATCGACGATGACATTCCCTTTGTCTTTGCGAAGTTGTTTTTTCACATATTCAACAAGGGCATTGAGGTCGAGTTCAAAATTGTCGTCATCGTCGTTGGCTTCGAAATAATCGAAGATGGTGTCGATGACAAGCAAAATGTCATCGTTGCTGTATTGTGCGCTAAACCGATTTCCTGCACAGTTGCGAATGTGTTTTATTGCGTTGATTTCGTCAAATTCTTTCATGTTTTTGTCGTTTTTTTATGTGTTACAATTCAAGTAATTCGTTGGGAATTGACATGTAAACAGCCTTTTTCTCCATGTCGATGTCATCGATGAATTCTTCCACGGCAGGCACAAGTATTTCTTTGTGATTGGCTGTGGTTTTAATCTTGAACAGAATGTTTGCTGTCGAGTCGTCAACATCACATATTTCGCCCATCGCTTTTTTCGCTTTGCCTTGAAAAACGCTGAACCCGATAAAAAAGTCGATGGGCAGTTCGTCGGTTTCGGTTTCGTCCAACAATTTGCCGTATTCGCTTTTTAGCACAAAAATCGTCTTGTTCACCAATAGTGCAGCCTCATATTCATTTTGAATACCATCGATATTGAGCAAGATACTTTGACTTGATTTGCTGCGTGAACTCTTCACGAAAAAAGGCACAAAAATGCCGTCAATCTCGCTGATGAGGCAAGAAAATGATGACAACAAGTTGGAAGTAGAATCGAGCGATGCCGAAATTTCACCGTTAACTCCGTGTGGCTTGTTGTACTGCCCTACTTCGATTAATTGTTCACGAATTATCATCTAATTACTTCTTTTTCTTTTTCTTAGTGTTTTGCTTTGGAGCATTGGGAGCTTCTTTGAATTGATGCAAAGAGTGGGTGGCAGGATCAAGATTTATTTTTCCTCGCGAGTAAAAAGCCAAGTCTTTGAAAATCTTGTTGTCGTCAACATCTTCTTTGTTGATTTGGAAAATGAGTTTCTTCATGTGATTGGCAATGAGCATGATCAGTGCTTTTTTCTCATCGCCTTCTTCATAGTGGCAGGCTCTTTCAATCATGCGCTCAATGGTTTTGCCGTAGTGACGCAACTTGATGGGTGCCAGCTCGTAGGGCATTGGCTCCGGCTTGCTTTCCAAATTTTCCTCTTTGATGACTTCGTAGGGGTAGTCGATGTCGAGTTTAAAGTCGCTCATAATGGCCAGGTGATCCCACAGCTTATGCTTGTAGTCGGCCTCATCGCGCAATTGCGGGAAAAGATTGCCCATGGTTTTAACGATGGTGTAGGCGCAACGTGTGCGCTCTTCCTTATCTTCGATTTCACAGCATCGGTCAACCATTTGCTGAATGTTGCGACCATACTCCGGTAAAGCGAGTTTCTTGAGTTGTGAGTTGTATTGTAACATATTACGTTTTTTTCAATTAAGCTACAAAGTTAGGCATAAAATGTGACATCTAAAATCAAAGTACCTTGTTCTTGGGCTGCGTTGCCTGAAATTCCTTCAAATATAGCGGTGTCGAGTAGGCCACGTCGATGAATTTCTCTTCACGATAGGCTTTTTCGGCAAGTGCAAGCATGTGCAACGCCTCGGGCTTGATTCCATCGATAAATTCGGCATTTGAGTGCTTGATAACTTCTTTGACCTTATTGGAACCATCGCCAAAGAAAATCAAGTGTCGAGTGTCGAGCATATCGCCGAATGAGTTTTCGTCGATGATTTCGGCATGTGGTTCTATGACTGCATTAAGAGCATGATCGTAGACTGCGGTGTAAACTTCCATTCGTCGAGCGTCGAGCATGGGGACGAATAAGGTGTTTTCGTCTTCGATGAAATGACTGAACATTGTGGTAACAGTGAGCAATTCCAGAGTGTTTACACCAATTAAAGGCACATCAAGCCCAAAGGCCAACCCTTTGGCTTCTGAAAGGCCAATGCGAAGTCCCGTGTAAGAACCGGGGCCAATGCTCACGGCAACTGCATCGATTTTGATTTCTCTTGATGTAGCATATTTCAAGATGTTTTGCACATATTGGCTCAGCAAAGTGGCATGTGTTTGTCCTTCGTAATTTTCGTGATGTTCAAGAACGGTCATTTCGCTTGTAAGAGCCACAGAGCAAACGTTGGTTGATGTCTCGATATTTAGTATATTTGCCATAAACAAAGAAAATTTTCACTGCAAAATTAACAAATTTCTTGCTTTTATTCCCTACTTTAAGAATATTAGCAGTAAATTTGCCTATTAAATAATTATAAATACTATGATTTTATCAATGACAGGATTTGGTAAGGCAGTAAAGGTTTATAATAATAAAAGAATAACTGCCGAAATCAAATCACTTAATAGCAAGCAATTAGATTTGTCTATTCGACTTCCGCAGGCTTATCGGGAAATGGAGCTGGACTTGCGCAACGATGTAGCCAAGGCATTATGCCGTGGCAAAGTTGATGTTTTCATTTTCAGCGAACCAATCGACGGAACGGCTTCTGCCTGCATCAATGTAGAATCTTTGAAGCAATACAAGCTGCAGATAGAAAACATGTCGAAAGAGTTGAATGTGCCCGAACCTACCGACTGGTATGCCACATTGCTCCGATTGCCCGATGCGTTGAAAAGTGATTTGGGTAATGCCGAAATTGATGATGATGAGAAAAATGTGATTAAACAAATTGTTGATGAAGCAATTGTGGCATTAAACTCATTCCGCCTGCAAGAAGGCAAGCGACTTGAATGCTTTTTTGCAGAGAAAATCAATATCATTCAGCAGTTGCTCAATGATGTTGCCCCCTATGAAGAGGCGCGTATTGAGAAAATCAAGGCACGAATATTAGATTCGCTTTCTAAGATTGAAGGATTGGAGTATGATAAAAACCGTTTTGAGCAGGAACTGATCTTCTATATTGAAAAACTCGATATAACAGAAGAGAAAATACGCCTGCAAAATCATTTGAACTATTTCATCGACACCATGAGCAATGGCGATGGACAAGGAAAAAAACTAGGCTTCATCAGCCAAGAAATGGGGCGCGAAATCAACACAATGGGATCTAAGGCCAATCAAGCCGAGCTGCAAAAGATTGTGGTGGGCATGAAAGACAATCTTGAACAAATAAAAGAACAAGTACTTAACGTACTTTAATTTGAAATATGTCAAAAGCAAAGTTTATCGTTATTTCGGCACCGTCGGGATCAGGGAAATCTACTATTATCAACGAAATCATCAAAGATGAAACGTTGAAACTCGAATTTTCGGTTTCGGCAACCACTCGCCCACCCCGAGGCGATGAAGTTGATGGAGTTGATTATTATTACTTGACAGTCGATGAGTTTAAAAATGCTATTGAGCGTGATGAACTGATTGAGTATGAAGAAGTGTACCCCGGCAGGTTTTATGGCACATTGAAGCGTGAAATCGAGCGCATCAACGAAGCCGGGAGAAACCCAATTCTTGACTTAGACGTTAAGGGAGGCGTGAATGTGAAGAAAATTTATGGAGAGCGATGCACGTCGATATTCATTCAGGCACCCAGTGTCGAGGTGTTGCGCACCCGGTTGGAAAACCGAGCAACCGATTCGCCCGAAGAAATAGAGAAACGAGTCGACAAAGCGGCATTTGAAATGAGTTTTGCCGATCGGTTTGACTACTGTGTTGTCAATGACAATTTGCAAGAAGCAGTTGCCAACGTACACAACATTATCGACAAATTTATTAGTTAGATATAAATGAAGATCGGAATTTTTGGAGGCACCTTCAATCCCATTCATGTTGGGCACGCCATTATTGCCAATTATGTAATTCACAATTGTGGGCTCGATCGACTGTGGCTTATGGTCTCGCCATTAAGCCCGTTTAAAGTGGAGCAAGGCGAAGTGCACGACAGTCACAGGATTGTCATGGCCGAAATGGTTTCACGCAGGCTTGACAATGTGACAACCTCGGGATTTGAGTTCAGTATGCCACGTCCGTCCTACACGATCGACACATTGAATGCTCTGCAACAAAAGTTTCCCGACGATGAATTTTATCTCATTATTGGTGGCGACAATTGGGTGGCATTCGATCGTTGGCTTGGATATGAAGAAATTATCGAAAAATATCATGTTCTCATCTATCCTCGTCATGGAAGTGAAATTATTATCCCCGAGAAGTGGGCAAGCCGTGTTTCGGTTGTCGATGCTCCGATGATCGAGATTTCTTCAACAACCATCAGAGAGCATCTCAAGCAACTACGCAACATGAGTTTTTATTTGCCCGAAGATGTGTATCGCTATATTGTAGAAAATAAATTATATTTAGATTAATTATGATGGATAAGACCATTAAGCTGTCGGCCAACAGTTTATCGTTTATTGCACTCACCAATGAATTTTGCCATGACATTGAAGGTGCTGTTAATTGTAATCGCGACGAATTTGTGGCTCAAATGCTCAAAGTGCTTCCGCGCATCTACATTAGCGCAAGTGATCTTGATCGTGACATTTTGTACAGCGACTATGACATTGAACCCTATCTCGAAGAAGAAACCTACAATCGAGTGAAAGATGTCATCGCCGGCTTGATGAGCGATGAAGATGTTTATCTTGAAGTGTTTGTTGAAGACATGAAATATAGCGACTCTCCCATTGCGACATCGGTAAGTGAGAATTTGGCCGATTTGTATCAAGAGTTTTTTGATTTTATCTCCAATGTTAAAGATGCCACCACCGAGGTGCAACAGGAAATGATGGGCATTTGCAAGTCTAATTTCCGCAATTATTGGGGACAGACCTTGTGCAACGTGTTGCGTGCGTTAAACACGATTTTCTACAACCCCGGCAAACAAGAAGAAAATTATTAACAAAATACATCACCATTATGGACAATCAAATTAAGTCTTTACTGAATTTCTTGGACGCAAGTCCGTGTGATTTTCTGGCTGTGAACACAATCAAGGAAATCTTGAATGAAAACGGCTTTACCGAGAAAAAACTCGACAATCCCATAACAGCCGAACCCGGGCAAAAGTTCTATTTCACGAAAAACGATTCTGCGATTTTTGCAGTGTGTGTGGGAAAGAAGAACATTGCCGACACCGGTTTTAAGCTCATTGCCGCCCACAGCGATTCTCCCGGTTTTAGAGTAAAGCCTCATGCCGAAATGAAATGTGAAGGTGGCATTGTCAAGCTCAACACCGAAGTCTATGGTGGTCCCATCATGTACACTTGGTTCGACCGTCCTTTGTCGGTTGCGGGTCGTGTGATTGTTAAGGGAAAAGATGCGCTTCACCCTGTTACAAAGTTAATTAAGGTGGAACGCCCTTTGTTGAGTATATCGCACTTGGCCATACATTTTAACCGTGCGGTGAACGAAGGAAATCCTTTGTCGAAGCAAAAGGATATGTTGCCATTGTTGACGAAACTCAACAGCGATCTTTCGGCCGACAACCTGCTTTTAAATTTAATCAGCAAAGAAATCAACACCCCGGTTGAAAGTATTCTCGACTTTGATTTGTTGCTCTACAACACCGATAAGGCTTGTACTTTTGGCTTGCACGATGAATTCATATCGGCAGGCAGGCTCGACGACTTGAGCATGGCACATGCTGCAATTGAGGCGATTATCGATGTGAAAGATGAAGAGGCCACTTGCATTGCGGCCATCTTCGACAATGAGGAAACCGGCAGTGGCACCAAACAGGGAGCCGGATCGCCTGTGCTTTCCAATGTAATGCAACGCATGGTTGAAAGCCAAGGTGGCAATTACGATGCGTTTTGCCGTGCAATTTCTAAGTCATTCTTGATTTCGGCCGATAATGCCCATGGTTATCACCCCAACTATGGCGAGAAGTACGACCCCACCAATCACCCCATTTTGGGCGAAGGTCCTTGTATCAAGATCAATGCCAATTGCAAGTATATGAGCGATGCACATTCTGCTGCCATTTTCAAGAGCTTGTGCGATGAGGCTGGTTCGCCTTGCCAATATTTTGTCAATCACAGCGATGTGGCCGGTGGTTCGACGTTGGGCAACATTTTTACCGGCCAAATCGACATTGAGGGTGTTGACATGGGCAATCCGCTACTTGCCATGCACTCTGTGAGAGAAACGGGTTCGGTAGCCGATCATCTGAATGCGATAAAGGTGTTCAAGCAGTTTTTTAGCTGATTATTTCTTTTTGTACAAGGCTTATTTTCTTTAAATTTGCTGATTTGAAAAGAACATAAAATATTCATGATATTATGATAGACGATAAATTATTGAAAGAAGTAACTGCCAAAGCTCGTCTGTGGCTTGGTGAAGGTTACGACGAAGCCACAAAGGCTCAGGTGCGGCAGATGCTTGACAGTGACGACAAGAATGAACTTGTTGAATCATTTTACAAGAATCTTGAATTTGGCACCGGCGGTTTGCGAGGCATCATGGGAGCCGGTTCCAACCGCATGAACATCTACACCGTTGGAGCTGCAACGCAAGGATTGGCCAACTATTTGCTTGATGAGTTCAAAGATTTGGAGCAAATCAAGGTTGTTGTGGGGCATGATGTGCGCAACAATAGCCGAATGTTTGCCGAAACGGTTGCCAACATCTTTTCGGCCAACGGAATCAAGGTATATCTGTTTGAAGATTGTCGCCCTACTCCCGAATTGTCTTTTGCCATTCGTCATTTGGAGTGTCAAAGCGGTGTGAACATCACTGCTTCACACAATCCCAAGATTTACAATGGCTATAAGGCCTATTGGGACGATGGTGCACAAATGGTTTCTCCCCACGATGTGAAGACGATTGAATATGTCAATCGCATTCAAGATGTGAGAGACATTAAGTTTAATGGCAATAAAGCATTGATTCAGAGCATTGGAGCCGAAATCGACGATGCTTTTATCGAAGCAGTACACTCATTGTCGTTGAGTGCCGATGCCATCAAGCGTAACCACGACTTGAAGATTGTTTACACCCCTATTCACGGCACGGGAAAAGTTATGGTTCCTCGCTCTTTGGAGCGTTGGGGCTTTACCAACATCATTCATGTGCCCGAACAAGACGTGCAGAGTGGCGAGTTTCCCACAGTTGTTTCGCCCAATCCCGAAAACGCCTCGGCGATGGAAATGGCCATCAAGAAGGCCGAAGAGGTGCAGGCCGACATTGTGATGGCTTCTGACCCCGATGCCGACCGCATTGGCGTGGTGATAAAAAACACCAAAGGACAATATGCGCTTGTTAACGGCAATCAGATTGTAATGATTTTCCTTTACTATCTCATGACTCGCAACCGAGAGTTGGGAAGATTGACTGGCAATGAATATATTGTAAAGACAATCGTAACAACCGACACAATCAAGCAGATTGCCGAAAAGCAGGGCATTAAGATGTTTGACTGCTACACAGGTTTCAAGTGGATTGCGATGGTAATGCGTGAAAACGAAGACAAGGGACGCTACTTGGGTGGTGGTGAGGAAAGCTATGGTTTCTTGCCCGAAATGTTTGCCCGTGACAAGGATTCGGTTTCAGCCATCTCGTTAATGGCCGAAATTGCCGCTTGGGCTAAGGATAAAGGCATGACTATGAACGATATGCTCATCGACATTTACATGACCTACGGCTACAGCAAGGAGCTTGGCATTTCGGTAGTGCGTGAAGGCAAAAGCGGAGCCGAGGAAATCGTGGCCATGATGAAGAATTTCCGCGAAAATCCTGTGCAGGAAATAGCAGGTTCTCCGGTTGTCAAAATTCGCGACTATGCACGTTTGATCGAAATTGATGTGAAGACAGGCAAGGAAACAAAGCTCAACATGCCGGCAACCAGCAATGTGCTCCAGTATTACACCGAAGATGGCACCAAGGCTTCTATCCGCCCATCCGGCACCGAACCTAAGATTAAATTCTATCTTGAAGTGCACGATGTGCTTGAAAATGCCGCCGACTACGACAAAAAGAACGACTGGGCCGATGTCAAGCTCAAGCGCATTGCCAAAGATTTAGGAATTTCATAAACCCAATTTTTAATTTTATAGAAAAACCATATTGAAATAATTATGTCTGATTTAACTAAAACTACATTAAGAGATTCGGCCGCCCTGCGTTGGACAGCCCTTTTGCTATTGGCACTGGCCATGTTCTGTGCCTACATTTTCATGGATATCCTCTCTCCTATCAAAGACTTGATGCTCTCGGAGAGAAACTGGGATTCCACAGCTTTTGGAACCATGCAAGGATCGGAGACATTCTTGAATGTTTTTGTGTTCTTCTTGATTTTTGCCGGTATCATTCTCGATAAAATGGGAGTTCGTTTCACGGCAGTGCTCTCCGGGGGTGTGATGTTGGTTGGTGCCGTCATCAAGTACTATGCGGTGAGCGAGAGCTTTATTGGCAGTGGACTTGAAACATGGTTTACCAATAATCTTAACCACATACCCGTATTTGAACAGTTGGGTGTATCGCCCTTCTACGAGGGTATGCCTGCATCGGCCAAGGTGGCCGCTTGCGGTTTCATGATTTTTGGTTGTGGAGCCGAAATGGGTGGTATTACCGTTTCTCGCGGTATTGTAAAATGGTTTAAAGGACGCGAAATGGCTCTTGCCATGGGTTCAGAAATGGCGTTGGCTCGTTTGGGTGTTGCCACTTGCATGATTTTCTCTCCGTTCTTTGCCAAGTTGGGCGAGCATGTCAGTGTTTCTCGTTCGGTGGCATTTGGTGTTGTTATGCTTTGCATTGCCCTCATCATGCTTGTTGTTTACTTCTTCATGGATAAGAAACTCGACGCTCAAACGGGCGAGGCCGAAGAAAAAGACGACCCATTTAAAATTAGCGATCTTGGTCAGATTTTGTCGAGTAGCGGTTTCTGGCTTGTTTCGTTGCTTTGCGTGCTCTATTATTCTGCAATTTTCCCCTTCCAAAAATATGCAGTTAACATGTTGCAGTGCAATCTCACATTCTCGGCTGTTCCTGCCGAATCGTTTTGGGCTTCTTCGCAAGTCACCATTATTCAATATGTGGTTATGATTTTGGTTGCCGTCACTGCTTTTGTCAGCAATTTCATGAAATCAAAGAACTTCAAATATGGCTTGCTGTTGCTCTCTATTGTCTTGCTTGTTGTTTATTGCTACATGGGCTATATGCGTCAGTCTGCCGAAAGCATCTTTGCCGTGTTCCCACTGTTGGCTGTTGGTATCACCCCAATTCTTGGCAACTATGTAGACCACAAGGGTAAAGCGGCTTCTATGCTCATTTTGGGTTCAATTTTGCTCATTGCCTGTCATCTCACTTTCGCTTTCATTCTTCCTCAATTCCAAGGAAACAATGTGGGTGGTGTGATTGTTGCCTATTTAACCATTCTTGTTCTTGGATCTTCATTCTCTTTGGTGCCGGCTGCATTGTGGCCAAGTGTGCCCAAGTTGGTCGATGCAAAAATCATAGGCAGTGCCTATGCGTTGATTTTTTGGATCCAGAATATTGGCCTTTGGCTATTCCCATTGCTCATTGGCAAGGTGCTCGACAGTACCAATGTCGGTGTGACAGATGCTACCAAATTTGACTACACCTATGCTCTTGTGATGCTGGCAAGTTTGGGTATCGCCGCATTGTTGATTGGTTTTGTATTGAAGGTGGTTGACAAGAAAAAAGGTTTGGGGCTTGAAGAACCTAACATCAAGCCGGAGAGTGCCACCAAATAATATTTTATTCAAATAAGATTAAAGGGCATAATTACATGAGTCATGTGACTGTGCCCTTTTTCATGAATAAAAGCTATGACTGAAATAATCCGTAAAAAATTGAATAATTCTTCGGCCGCTCGTTGGACGGTTCTCTTCATCGTTTCGTTTGTAATGATGATGGGCTATGTCGTTGCCAAGGAAATGTCGCCGTTACAACACTTTTTGGAATTGCCCGTCAATGCCGGCGGACTTGGCTGGAACAGCAAGGAGTTTGGACTTTTCATTGGTTCTCGAGGCTTTTTTAATGTGTTTTTACTCATGCTCTTTGTGAGTGGCATTGTGCTTGATAAGTTTGGAGTGAGAATTGCGGGCACACTGTCGTGTGCGCTCATGCTCATTGGCACCGGAATCGACTACTATGCCATTGCCATTGCTTCGCCCGATGCTGTGACAACAGTTACATTTCCACTCTTGGGTTTGGAAAATGATGTCATTAAAGATCAGGTTCTTTTGTCGGCCTTTGGTTTTGCTGTCTTTGGCATAGGTTATGAACTGTGTGGTATCACGGTGTCGAAAGTCATTGTCAAGTGGTTCTCGGGCAAAGAGATGGCATTGGCCATGGGTGTGCAGGTTGCTTTGGCTCGCTTAGGCACGGCCTTGGCTTTGGGTGGCGGACCTGCGCTTGCCAAGCACATTTCGTTGTCTGCCCCAATTATGGTGGGGCTTGTATCGGTGGGCATAGGCATTATTTTATATTTGGCCTATTGCTCTATGGACATCAAGTTTGATCGTGAGCGAGGAAATGTAAATGCTACGGCCGGGGATGATGAAAAGTTCCGCTTTGCCGATTTAATAGAAACAATAAAAAGTCCCGGTTTTTGGCTCATTACCCTGCTTTGTATGCTTTACTATTCGGCCCTTTATCCGTTTTTAGATTTTGCCACAAAGCTCATGATTGCCAAGTATGGTGTTGATCCGGAATTTGCCGGATGGATTTCTTCGATTTTGCCGTTCACTTCAATTGTGCTCACTCCGTTGTTTGGCGGCATGTATGATCATGTGGGCAAGGGCGCAACGATCATGATTATTGGAACCTTGATGCTCACGCTTGTACTTGTTGTTTTTGCCTTACCGTTTGATTCGAGTGTTTTGGCCATTGTTTTGATGTTTATTTTGGGTGTTGCATTTTCGCTGCTTCCCAGTGTGTTATGGCCTGCTGTGCCCAAGATTGTGCCCGAAAAGCAACTGGGTACTGCCTACTCTATTATCTATTACATTCAAAACATCGGTTTAATCGTTGTTCCCATTCTCATTGGCAATGTTTTGCAAGCCAACACTGTGAATGGTCATACCGACTATACAGCATCTATGTGGATATTTTCGGGTATTGGGGTTGCGTCCATCATGGTTTCAATTCTCTTACTCATTATCGATAAAAACCGCCACTACGGTCTGCAACAAGCCAACATTAGCAAGTGAGAAGACGACTTGTTTCTTTCCCATTGCCCACAATAATACAACAACAGCCCATCGTTCAGGCATGATTAATGGGCTGTTGTGTGTTTAATCCAAGTCGGTCATTAGAGCGCAGTTTTGGTTCATCGTCCTGTTTTACATCTGCTTTCGTTCGCATGTCGTCATTTTGATTACCGATTTTTCTTGACGTAACTCGCTATGCTTTCAAAAACGGTAACTAATCTGCTCTACATGCAAGCGAAATCAATGCGCTCCGACCTCTGATGACCGATTGGGGTTTAATTTTTGAGAATTGTTTTATTGTTGATGTTCCAGTTTATCGAGCTTTTCGCCTTCGCCCAGTTTGTAGTAAATATCCATTAAGATAATGCGAGCATCATTGTTTTGACTGTTGAGAGAGTAGGCTTTTTCGAGATGGAGCAAGGCTTTTTCGTAAACAGGTCTTACTGCTTTGAGCAGTTTTTTTTCCGATAGTTTACTGTTATCCTTGGTGTAGGCCAAGGCCTCCATGTAGTAGCAACGTCCCAAGTCGAACTGACTTTGCGCCGATTCTTCATTGATTTCAACGGCATGTTGATAGTAAGGGCGTGCTTCTTGATAGCCGCTTTGCAACTCCACAATGTTGCCGCGCAAGTCAAAATAGTTGGCATTTGTAGAGTCCTGCATCACGGCTTGATCGAGCATCACTTCGGCTTCTTTGTAGTTTTTGCGTGCAATGCAGTCGTTGATGAGAATGCGCATGTAGCGTATGTCCTGCCTTCCGTAGAGAGAGAAGGCTTCTTTTGCTGTTTTCACCATGGAGATGGTGTCGTTGAGTTGCTTGAGTGCATTGAGGTCGTTGTCAAACACGATTTTCTTTTTGTAGCCTCGTTGTCGTGCTTCGTTGAAGAGATTGTGCGCAATTTCGTGTTTGTTTAGTTGGTGAGCGGCAAGCCCTTGATAGAAACGCATGAGTCCTATCACCGAGTCGGCTTCGATTTTATGTTTTTCTTTGGCATAGTGTGATGTGGCTATTGTGTAATAGATTTCCCATGCTTGAAAAGCTCCTTTATAATCTTTGACTTTATATAGGTCGCCCCCCGAAGCACCAAAGTCTATCATCAGCTCCAACAACCTGTTTTTGATGTCTTTTGAAAATTTCGTTTTAAACTTTTGTTTTCCTGTGCGCTTGTCGGTTTTGAAACTTCCGTCTTTGTTGGTTTCCTTAATGGTGTCGAGCATTAGAGCCTGTGTGCAATAGTTGTAGCCCTCAATGAGCGAATGTCCCATTTCGGCAATATTGACAGTGTTGCCCACCGATTGGTTGACACGGTGTTTCTCGTAGATGCCAAATGCTGTTCTTCCTGCCACCCACCAAGTTTCGGCTCTGCTCTTGGTGCTTTCTTCGGCTAAGGCAGGTTTTATTTTTGACAGAGCCGATTGATAGGTTTTTAATGAAGCTGTGAGGTCGTCAATGCTTTTCTTGACTTCATCAACCGTTCTTTGTTGTGCTTGGCTCGGCATCATGCCGACTAAAAGTGATAATGTGAAAAGAATGTAGAAACGCATTTTAGGATTTGCCGGTTACATTAAAAGCAAAAAACGCTGCGCATTGTGTTGTAATTAACGCGCAGCGTTTTTTATTGTCATAGATATTTAAGTTTTTTATATCCGGTCAAGATTGAAGAAAAATTATTTGCTCAATTCTTCATACTTTGCAGTGTCGCCCAAGCGATAGTAAATGTTGCGCAAGGCGTTCTTGGCATCGGTGTTGGTGTTGTCGAGCTGATAGGCTTTCTCTAAATAAGGCAATGAATTTTTATAGAGAGGATTAACTTTGTCGTTCAACTCTTTGCCCAAGAGGTTGGGATTGTTCTTTTCAAACTCAAAAGCTTGATTGTAGTAGTAGCGGCCAATGTTAAATTGTGCTTGACTGCTGGTTGGATCAATTTGAGCTGCTTGTTGGAAATAAGGAAGAGCGGCTTCGAGGTTTGAGCTGCGTTCAACCAAAATGCCTTTGAGGTTGTAGAAATTGCCGTTGTTTGGCTCTTTAGCGATAGCGTTGTCAATGATTGAAAGTGCGTCGGCAGCTTTGTTGGCATCGATGTAGCTTTGTGCAATGTTGCCAAGAGCCGAATATTGAAATTCTGCAACTTGGTTTTGCGTGTAGCCTTTCAATTTGGCATCGGTCATGTAGGTGAAAGCGGCATTATAATCTTTGTTGTTATATGCGCTGTAACCTTGGAAGAAGCGAATTTCCGACATGATTGAATCGTGAATGTCGGGATTTTGTGCTTGAAGCATGTCGGCATAGAGGTTGAATGCACTCTGTGCTTCTGCCCATTTTTGTTCGGCAAGGCAAGTGTTGGCAACATTGCCAAAGTCGCTTGCATGCCCTTTCAGGGTCGAAAGAATTTCGTTTGAATATTTTACCTTAAATTTTGCTTGACCGGTTTTCTTGTCAATCTTGGGATTGCCGTTTTTGTCCGTTTGTATCACGGTATCGAGTGGCAATGCTTTCTTAAAGTAGTTGTAGCCGTTGAGCAAGGCTTGTGCCATTTCGCCAGGATTGGCGGTTTGGCCTTTAATTTGTGCTACGGAGTAGGCATCGTAGAGCTGGAACGAAGCCTTACCGGCCGCAAACCATGCGTCTGCCGTGTTCATTGTCTCGGCGTTTGTCAATGTGGGTTGAAGCTGTTGAAGCACACTTGTCATTTGTTCAACAGTTGCCGATGGAGAAATTGCCTTCATGGCCTCTTTGACCACATTCATTTGTGCAGAAGCTGAACCTGCCAGCATCATAACACCTGCTAAAAGCAAAATAGATTTTTTCATTTTCTTATTAATTAAAATAATTGTTGTTGTTCGTTATTAATTATTGTTTGAATTACTTTCTTGTTTGTTTTCTTGGTCATTGACGGCGTTGTTGCTCACCATGCCTTCTTCATCAAGAATTTCTTCTTCGGACTGGCTTTGAACCTTGCACACCGATGCAATTTCGTCGTTCTTCTTTTCAAGGTTGATGAGCCTTACACCCTGTGTTGCACGCCCCATGACCCTTAGCTCGGCTACTTTCATGCGTATCATGATGCCCGATTTGTTGATAATCACAAGGTCGTTGTCGTCATTTACATTCTTAATGGCGATGAGTTTGCCGGTCTTATCGGTGATATTGATGGTTTTCACCCCTTTGCCACCACGGTTGGTAATGCGGTAGTCATCGAGTTTGCTACGCTTGCCCATGCCTTGTTCCGACACGACCAGAACGTCTTCGTTGGTGTTGGAACGCATACAAATCATGCCCACAACTTCATCGCCGTCGCCATCGAGAGTCATACCTTTGACGCCGGTGGCAGGACGACCCATTGTGCGAATGGTGCTTTCGTTGAAGCGTATGGCACGTCCATTGCGGTTGGCGAGAATAACCTCGCTGTCACCTTCTGTCAAAATGGCACCTATCAGCTGGTCATCTTCGTTGAGGTTGATGGCAATCACGCCATTGGTGCGTGGACGTGAATAGGCTTCAAGACTTGTTTTCTTAACAATGCCATTCTTGGTGGCAAACACAATATTGTGGCTCTCGTTGTATTCGGGATCTTTCAACTGTGTGACTCTGATGAAAGCTTGAATGCGGTTTTCCGGCCCAAGGTTGAGCAGGTTTTGAATGGCCCGACCCTTGGAGTTCTTAGTGCCTTCGGGAATTTCAAACACCCTCAACCAGTAGCAACGGCCAAGTGTGGTGAAGAACAGCATGTAGTTGTGATTAGTGGCCTCATAAACGTATTCGATGAAGTCTTCGTCGCGAGTGTCGCTGCCCTTGGCTCCCACACCGCCACGATTTTGAGTGCGGTATTCACGCAAAGGTGTGCGCTTAATGTAGCCGAAGTGTGAAATGGTGATGATCATGGGATCGTCCGGATAGAAGTCCTCGGCATTCATTTCTTCGGCTGCATATTCAATTGCAGTGCGACGTTCGTTGCCATATTTTTCTTTCACTTCGGTCAACTCGTCTTCAATCACTTGACGGCACACTTCGGGATTGTTCAAAATATCTTCTAAGTGAGCGATTGTTTTTCGGAGTTCATCGAGTTCGTCATGCAATTTGCCTTGTTCCAAGTTGGTGAGTTGGCGCAAACGCATTTCAACAATGGCACGCGTCTGAACGTCATCTAAACCGAAGCGTTCGCCTAAGCGTTGACGCGCCTCATCGGTGGTTTTGCTGCTGCGTATGATGTGAACCACCTCGTCAATATTGTCTGAGGCGATAATGAGACCTTCAAGAATGTGGGCGCGGTCTTGTGCTTTTTTCAACTCAAATCTTGTGCGACGAATAACCACTGTGTGACGGTGATCCAAGAAATGGCTGATCATGTCTTTCAAGTTCACGGTCATGGGTTTGCCGTTGACAAGACACACGTTGTTCACGCTGAACGACGATTGCAGTTCCGACATTTTGTAGAGCTTGTTCAGCAAGACATTGGCGTTTTGGTCTTTTTTAACGTCGATAACGATGCGCATACCTTGGCGGTCGCTCTCGTCGTTGATGTTGCTGATTCCTTCAATTCGCTTGTCTTCAACAAGGCGTGCAATGGCTTCGATAAGCTCACGCTTGTTCACATTGTAGGGAATTTCGGTAACGACAATCTTGTCGCGATCGTTTTCTGTTTCAATCTCGGCTTTTGCTCGCACTACAATGCGCCCGCGCCCGGTTTCAAAAGCGTCTTTAACGCCTTGATAGCCATGAATGATGCCACCAGTGGGGAAGTCGGGAGCCTTGATGTATTGCATGAGGTCTGAAATCTCCATTTCGGGGTCGTTGAGCAATGCAATGCAAGCGTCGATTGACTCGGTGAGGTTGTGTGGAGCCATGTTGGTGGCCATGCCCACGGCAATTCCGCTTGCCCCGTTCACGAGTAGGTTGGGAAATCGTGTGGGCAATACTTGTGGTTCTTCGAGAGTGTTGTCGAAGTTTGGATCGAAATCCACAGTGTCTTCGTCGAGGTCACGCATCATCTCCTCGCCCATCTTCGACAAGCGAGCCTCGGTGTAGCGCATGGCTGCCGGGCTGTCGCCGTCGACCGAGCCAAAGTTGCCTTGTCCGTCGACCAGCGGATAGCGCATAGCCCAATTTTGAGCAAGGCGAACCATTGCAAAGTAAACCGAAGAATCGCCATGAGGGTGATATTTACCTAAAACGTCACCAACAATACGTGCCGATTTCTTGTAAGGGGCATTGGAGAAGTTGCCCAACTTCTGCATGCCGAAGAGAACCCTTCGGTGAACGGGTTTAAAACCGTCACGCACATCAGGTAGAGCGCGCGAAACGATGACCGACATCGAATAGTCGATGTATGATGTCTTCATTTCGTTCTCAATGTTGATCTCTATAATTCGATCGTTGTTCATTGTGTGTACCTTTAAATTAATATTATGGTCGTGCTCACAAATCCGGCGAAAATGTGCCTCTTCCTCATGAAACACGACATTCTATTTAAATTACAAAGATAACAAAATATTCTCAAATAACGTTGTTATGTACAACAACAAATTCAATTAATCGCAATTTTTAATTTTTGGCATAGTAATTGTTAATATGCTTACATCATGCGTTTGTTTTTGAACCAAAAACGTTGCTAAGACGAACGCTTTAATTTGATTTAATCAAAATTTGTCGATTTGACTATTGATTTAACAAGAGGTTTAACGCTAAAATGCCATTGATGGCAAAAAAAGGAAATGAATTATGAGTTTTAAGCAAAAATACAAGAGTCCCATTGATTATTGGGAATTCCAAAGTTCCTCCCTGCCAAGGGCCGGTGCCGATTTTACCGATGATGACGATGACGACATCATGGACGATGACGAACGTGCCAATTTGGGTAACGAAGCAACCGGTATGGGAGCCGAAAAGCGTATACAGCGACGAAATGTCATGAAAAATGACAGCGGAACGCCTGTCATTGACAAATATGGCAAAGATATTACTAAGGCTGCCGCCGAGGGAAAACTTGATCCGGTGATTGGACGTGAGGTGGAGATTGAACGTCTGGCTCAGATTTTGAGCCGTCGCAAAAAAAACAATCCGGTGTTGATTGGCGAACCGGGTGTCGGCAAGTCGGCCATCATCGAAGGGCTTGCCTTACGCATCAATCAGCGCAAGGTGGCACGTGTGCTTTTCGATAAAAGAATTGTTGCGCTCGATATGGCTTCGGTTGTGGCGGGAACTAAATATCGTGGTCAGTTTGAAGAACGCATCAAAGCCATCATCGACGAGGCTTCTAAGAACAAGAATATCATTCTCTTCATCGATGAAATTCACACAATTGTTGGTGCAGGCAATGCGTCCGGTTCTATGGATGCAGCCAATTTGCTGAAACCGGCATTGGCACGAGGCGAATTACAGTGTGTGGGGGCAACAACGCTTGATGAATATCGAAAAAATATTGAAAAAGACGGTGCGCTCGAACGCCGTTTCCAAAAGGTGATGGTTGAAGCCACTACTGCCGATCAGACACTTGAAATTTTAAGGAACATCAAGGGAGTGTATGAGAAACATCATGGCGTGGCCTACACTGATAGTGCCATTGAAGCCTGTGTAAAGCTCACCGACCGCTACATCAGCGACCGTTCTTTCCCCGATAAAGCCATCGATGCACTCGATGAAGCCGGTTCTCGTGTCCATATCTCTAAAATAGTGGTTCCCAAAGAAATCGACGAACTCGAGAAGCGCATCACCCAAGCGCAGGAAAATAAATTGAAAGCTGTGCAGGCACAGAATTTTGAAAGTGCCGCCAACTATCGTGACCAGCAAGAAACATTGAAACTTGAGTTGAACGATGCCAAGGAAAAATGGGAGAAAGAACTTGACACATTGCGCGAAACTGTTGATGAAGAAGATGTTGCCGAGGTTGTTGCCATGATGACCGGAGTGCCTGTTCAGCGCATTGCACAGGCCGAGGGACTTCGCCTGCTGGGCATGACCGACGAGTTGAAAAATCAAATCATTGGGCAGAACGATGCTATCGATAAAATAGCAAGAGCCATACGGCGCAATCGTGTGGGCTTGAAAGACCCCAACCGTCCCATTGGCTCATTTATGTTTTTGGGCTCTACCGGTGTGGGTAAAACATTGCTTGCCAAGCGACTGGCAGAATTTTTGTTCAACTCTTCTGATGCGCTCATTCGCATCGACATGAGTGAATATATGGAAAAATTCAGTGTTTCAAGGCTCATTGGAGCACCTCCGGGCTATGTGGGCTATGAAGAGGGTGGACAATTGACCGAAAAAGTGCGTCGTCACCCCTATTCGGTAGTGCTTTTAGATGAAATAGAAAAGGCCAATCCCGATGTTTACAACATGATGTTGCAAGTGCTTGACGAAGGTTGTCTCACCGACAGTCTTGGTCGCAAAGTGGACTTTAAAAACACTATCATCATCATGACATCGAACATCGGAACGCGCGAGTTGAAAGACTTTGGCGCAGGTGTGGGCTTTAACACGGCTATTACGAAGGAACGTAGCGATTCTGTCATACGCAAAGCGTTAAATCGCCAGTTCTCTCCCGAATTTTTAAACCGCATCGACGACATCATCACATTTGCTTCGCTCAACCAGAACGATATTATGAAAATTATCGACATTGAATTAAAGATGTTCTACAAGCGTGTGGAAGAATTTGGATTTAAATTGGAAATTACCGATGAGGCCAAGAGATATGTAGCCGAAAAAGGATATGATCCGCAATTTGGCGCACGTCCGTTGAAGAGGGCTATTCAGTCGCACATTGAAGACCCTTTGAGTGAATTGTTGCTCAAAAATGAAGACAAGCAAGGCGGGAAATTGGTTGTTTGCCTGAAAGAAGGAGAAATTGATGCTCATCTCGAAGATGCAAATGTGTCAGTATAAGCACATTTATTGGTTGCGATAATGATAAAATGTCACGCTCGATTGAGCGTGGCATTTTTTTTGCAAGCTCTTTTAGCGTAATTCATCTAAACTCTAAAAACAAAATAATATGTCAAAAGGTTCTATTGGGGTAACGACCACCAACATTTTCCCCGTTATTAAACAATTTCTTTACAGTGATCACGAAATTTTCTTGCGTGAGCTGGTTTCTAATGCAGTCGATGCTTCTCAAAAATTAAAGACGCTTTCGGTTGCCGGCGATTTTAAGGGTGATGCGAGTGATTTGAAGGTTTGCGTGAAAATTGACAAAGAGGCAGGAACTCTCACCGTGAGCGACAATGGCATCGGCATGACAGCCGATGAGATTGACAAATACATTAACCAAATCGCTTTTTCGGGAGCAGAAGATTTCTTGAACAAATATAAGGACAACGCCGGTGCCATCATTGGCCATTTTGGTTTGGGCTTCTATTCGGCATTCATGGTTTCCAAGAAAGTAGAAATTTGCACGTTATCCTATAAAGAAGGAGCCAAGGCGGTGAAATGGTCGTGCGATGGTTCGCCTGAATATGAAATGGAAGAATGTGAGAAAGCCGAGCGTGGCACCGACATCATTCTCTACATCGATGATGAAGAAAAAGAATATTTGGAAAACAACCGTATCGATGCATTGCTTCACAAGTATTGCCGTTTCATGACTGTTCCGGTGCTTTTCGGCAAAGAGCAGGAATGGAAAGATGGCAAATATGTCGATACCGATAAAGACAAGGTTGTCAATGATGTTGAACCGTTGTGGACACGCACTCCGAGCGAATTGAAGGACGAAGACTACTTGAAGTTTTATCGTGCCATTCAGCCGGGACAAGAAGACCCCTTGTTTTGGATTCACTTGAATGTTGATTTTCCCTTCACTTTGACGGGTATTCTCTACTTCCCCAAAATCAAGAATAATCTTGATGTTAGAAAAGATCGCATTCAGCTCTATTGCAATCAGGTCTATGTAACCGATAGTGTCGAAGGCGTTGTGCCGGAGTTCATGATGCTCTTGCAAGGTGTCATCGATTCACCCGATATTCCTTTGAATGTTTCGCGCAGCTATTTGCAGGCCGATCGCAATGTTAAGAAAATTTCTTCTTACATCACTAAAAAGGTTGCCGCTCGTCTCGAAGAGATTTCAAAGAAAGATGCCAAGAGTTTTGAAGAAAAGTGGAACGACATCAAAATTTTTATTGAATATGGCATGTTGAGTGATGAAAAATTCTGTGAGCAGGCCATGAAGTTTGCATTGGTTGAAGACACCGAAGGCAAGTTTTTTAAATTGGACGACTATAAAAAACTTATTGAAACCAACCAAACCGATAAGGACGGAAATTTGGTGTATCTCTATGCAACCGACAAAGAGACGCAATATTCTCACATCAAAGCTGCAACCGACAAGGGATATGATGTGCTCATGATGGGCGGACAACTTGACATTCCTTTTGTGGGTATGCTGGAACAGAAAAACGAAAAATCACGTTTTGTGCGTGTCGATGCCGATGTGCTCAGCAATTTAATTCGCAAAGACGACAATGAACAGTCGCATTTGTCACCCGAAGAACAAAACATGGCCTCCACCCTATTCAAGTCGCAATTGCCTCAAATCGATAAAAGCGAATTTTATGTTACCTATGCTGCTTTGGCGACCAATGAGCAACCAATTGTTATTACACAGAGCGAATACATGCGTCGCATGAAGGAAATGTCGAAGTTTCAGGCAGGAATGAGTTTCTACGGCGAAATGCCCGATGCCTACAACCTCACGTTGAACACCAATCATGCGTTGGTGCAAAAAGTGATCGAAAATGCAAAGACGGCTTTAAATGGAGAGCTTGAACCGCTTGAAACGGAATTGAAGCAAGTGAATACTCAAATTCAGGCAATTCGCGATTTAAACAAAGATGGCAAAGGTGTGCCCGAAGACAAGAAGCCCGAACTCGACAAGAATGAAAATAATGCAAAAGAGATAAGAAAGAAGATTGAGGGCATTATCGCAGAATATGCCGGAAAGCAAGATGTGATCAAGCAATTGATTGATATTGCCTTGCTGAGTGGTGGCATGTTGAAGGGCGAAGCTCTTGACGCATTCTTGAAACGCTCTGTCGCTCTGCTTTAACCTAAGACGATCATTAGAAAACTAAGGAGAAGTGAGAAAGATGTTGGAGCGACAGTCGTCGATTTTCGTTGTCTGTCCTATGTTCAACATCTTTCTCACTTCTCCTTAGTTTTCTAATGATCGATTTGGATTAAACTTTGGCGATCATCAATTACATGATTTTTCGTTCACGTAATTTTTTTTGCCAATTCCATGCACTTTTCATTGTGTCCTCAATCGAAACCTCGGCTTTCCAGCCAAGCACTTCGTTCGCTTTTTGAGGATTAGCCCATATTTTAACAATATCACCCTCGCGCCGGCCAACAATCTTGTGAGGAACTTTCACGCCCGTGGCAGTTTCAAAAGCATGAAGCAGTTGCAAAACCGACAGTCCTTCACCGGTGCCAATGTTGAAGATTTCGAGTTTCTCCTCACTCCGGTCTTCAAGCATGCGTTCGAGAGCGGCGACGTGAGCTTTCGCAAGGTCTACAATGTTGATGAAATCACGAATGCATGAACCGTCGGGAGTGTCGTAATCATCGCCAAATATGCTCAATTCTTTGCGAATGCCGATAGCTGTTTGAGTGAGGTAGGGAATCAGGTTTTGAGGCACACCATTGGGCAATTCGCCTATTTCACCACTTGGGTGTGCACCAATGGGGTTGAAATAACGCAGAATTGTTGCTTTGATGGGAGCACCGCTGTTCACAAAGTCTGTAATGATGTCCTCTCCCACTTGCTTGGTTTCTCCGTAAGGCGATGTTGCTTTTTTGATAGGAGCACTTTCTGTAATCGGGTTTTGATCGGGTTCGCCATAGACGGTGCATGATGAAGAAAACACAAATGCCTTTGTGTCGAATTCCGGCATTAAATCAAGCAAATTGAGCAGAATATTCAAATTGTTGCGATAGTACATGATGGGCTTATGTATCGACTCTCCCACTGCTTTGCTGGCAGCAAAGTCGATGATACCGTCAATGCCGGGATTGTGTTGAAAGAGTGTGCGCAACGTGTCGATGTGAGTGCAGTCGCCTTCCACAAATGTGGGACGTATGCCGGTAATGTGTTCGATGCCGTCAAGCACTTCAACGTTACTATTCGATAAGTTGTCGATAATGACAACCTCATAACCTGCATTTTGAAGCTCCACGGTGGTGTGTGAGCCTATGAAGCCTGTTCCTCCGGTTACAAGAATTTTTCCTTTCATGAGATTATGTATTGTTGTTTATTTTAATTTTTGATAAAGTGAGCCACAATGCGTTCGCAAGCATGTCCGTCGCCGTATGGATTATTGGCTTTGCTCATTGTTTCATAAGCGTTTGTATCGTTAAGTAGCAGTGAAACGCTGTTCACTATTTTTTCATAATCTGTTCCAACGAGTTTCACGGTGCCGGCATCGATGGCTTCGGGACGTTCGGTGGTGTTGCGCATCACAAGCACAGGTTTCCCAAGTCCCGGAGCTTCTTCTTGAATACCGCCACTGTCGGTGAGCACGATATGTGCTTTTTCCATTAAAAACACAAAGCTCAGGTATTCCAAAGGCTCAATGAAGAATAAATTGCCAAGGCGATCCGGCGATGTACCAAAAACTTCATAGATGGGCTTGCGCACATTGGGGTTTAAGTGCATGGGATACACAAAATCTACTTCGGGATAATTTTGACTCAATGTTTTGATGGCATGGCAAATGTGCTTAAAGCCATCGCCAAAGTTCTCGCGACGATGTCCGGTGATAAGCACCAACCGGCGATTGCTGTTGAGCCGGTTGGTGTCATATCCAACCGATTTCAATTGGGTTGCAAGTTGCTCGTTGAGTGCATGGCTTCCCTTGATTTTTTTCACAACCATGTGCAATGCGTCAATAACGGTGTTGCCCGTTACCATGATGTTGTTGTCGCCTATGCCTTCGTTTAACAGATTTTGACGGCTGAGTGGTGTTGGAGCAAAATTGAATGATGCAATTCTGCCGGTGATTTGCCGGTTCATTTCTTCGGGCCACGGACTATAAATGTTGTGAGTGCGAAGGCCGGCTTCAATATGTCCAACGGGAATTTGCTGATAGAATGCCGCAATGGCCGATACTGTGCTCGTTGTGGTGTCGCCATGCACGAGAACGGCATCGGGATGAGTTGCTTGCAACACGTCACGCATGCCCAGTAGCACACGAGATGTTACGTCGTACAAGTCTTGCCCCGATTTCATGATGTTGAGGTCGTAATCGGGTTTAATGTTGAATATGTCAAGCACTTGGTCAAGCATTTGGCGGTGTTGTCCTGTTACGCAAACCAGTGTTTCGATATCTTCATGATGTTTTTGAAACTCTTTTACCAGAGGCGCCATCTTGATGGCTTCGGGGCGAGTTCCAAAGACAAGCATTATTTTTTTCTTCATTAATTCTGTTTAAATTATGTGTAATAAAAAATATGTAATATTTACCTTTGCAAATTTAACCTTTTTTCTTTCACATTACAAGCATTGTGGCATGATACTGAGAAAACAAAGATCAAATAACCGATAAGATTAAGTGACCTTTGAAAAAATGACGTGTGTGTGTTTCTTTGATTGTAGTTTAGCCGCAACGCGAGGTGCCACAGCTTGTACAGATGAGGCAACCCTCTTGATAGATGAGACTTTCTTGTCCGCAATTGGGGCAAGTTTGACCATTGAGCATGGAGCCGTTGGGTAAATATTTTTTCAAAGCGCGTTCAACTCCCATTTTCCATGTGTTGATCGACTTGTTGTCGAGTTCAAGACTGCTCACGAGTTTGAGCACTTGCGCAATGGGCATGCCATAGCGGAGTACACCCGAAATGAGTTTGGCATAGTTCCAAAATTCAGGATTAAATTTCTCCGACAGCCCTTCAATTGTGGTTTTAAAGCCACGTTTGTTCACAAACTGAAAGTCATAGCGTTTTATGCCATTATTATCAATCACTTTTATAATTTTTCCCTTGCTCACCGATTTTGGACAGAAAATTCCTTCTTCATCATCGGCAATACCGGTAAATATTTCATATGGGCGACCGTCTACCAAGCCGATGAATGCAATCCATTTTTCCTTATTGTTTTGGAAGCGAACAACATCGGCTTCAAGTTCAATAGGGCGTTTCAAGATATGTTCTTCTTCGGCGATATAATGAGGCTTTTTCTCTTTTTTCTTCTCTTTTTCAGAAACTGATACCAGCACGCCCGAACGAGAACCATCGCGATACACTGTGCAACCCTTGCAACCGCATTTCCATGCTTCTACATAGAGTTTATTGACCAAATCTTCGGTCACTTCGTTGGGCAGGTTGATAGTCACGCTGATAGAATGGTCAACCCACTTTTGAACTGCTCCCTGCATTCTCACTTTGGCCAGCCAGTCGACATCGTTGCTGGTGGCTTTATAATAAGGCGAACGACGTACAAGGGCATCAAGTTCTTCTTGGGTGTATTGGCGGTCGGTATCGATTTCGTTGATTTGCATCCATGTCGTGAACTTCGGGTGATAGACAATGTATTCTTCAAACGAGTCGCCACTTTCGTCAACATAGTCGACATGAACGTCTTTGTCGCTGGGATTCACTTTGCGACGACGCTTGTACACGGGCAGAAATACCGGCTCAATGCCCGATGTCGTTTGCGTTAAAATGCTGGTCGTGCCGGTTGGAGCTATGGTCAGACAGGCGATGTTGCGCCGTCCATGCTTCACCATGAGTGCATAGAGTGCTTGATCGGCTTCTTTAAGACGATTGATGTAGGGATTGTTTTTTTCAAATTCTGGGTCATAGATTTTAAAAGCTCCCCTCTCTTGCGCCATGACCACCGATGAGCGATAGGCGGCCAGAGCAAGCGTCTTGTGAACTTCAACACTGAATTTGCTCGCTTCTTCGGTGCCATAGCGAAGCCCCATTGCGGCAATCATGTCGCCTTCGGCAGTGGTACCCAAGCCCGTGCGTCGTCCTTTGAGGGTTTTGTTTCTAATCTTTGTCCAAAGATTTAATTCTGTATGTTTAACCTCTTCTGTTTCCGGATCTGATTTGATTTTTGAAATGATGAGGTCTATCTTTTCCATTTCCAAGTCAATTATGTCGTCCATCATGCGTTGAGCCAATGCAACGTGTGCTTTGAACTTGTCGAAATCGAAATATGCCTCTTGGGTGAATGGATTTACAACATAGGAGTATAGATTGATTGCGATGAGCCTGCAACTATCGTAGGGGCATAGTGGAATTTCTCCGCATGGGTTGGTTGAAATAGTGCCAAAGCCAAACTTTGCATAGCAATCGGCGACCGATTCTCTGATGATGGTGTCCCAAAACAGCACACCGGGTTCGGCACTTTTCCAAGCATTGTGCACGATTTTTTCCCAGAGTTTCGCTGCATTGATTTTTTGAGAATATATTGGCTTGTCGCTCATGATGGGATATTGTTGAACATATTCACCGCCTTGTGAAACTGCTTGCATGAATTCATCGTCGATTTTTACCGAAACATTTGCTCCGGTGACTTTTCCTTCGGTCATTTTTGCATCAATGAATGCCTCTGAATCGGGATGTTTGATGCTCACCGAGAGCATTAAAGCTCCGCGACGGCCGTCTTGAGCAACTTCTCTGGTTGAGTTGGAATAGCGTTCCATGAATGGCACAAGCCCTGTTGAGGTGAGTGCAGAGTTCTTGACAGGCGAACCTTGCGGCCTGATGTGCGATAAGTCATGTCCCACTCCGCCACGGCGTTTCATGAGTTGCACTTGTTCTTCATCAATTTTAATGATGCCGCCATAGCTGTCCGGTTCTCCGTCGAGGCCAATCACGAAGCAATTGGACAACGACCCCACTTGATAGCTGTTGCCAATGCCGGCCATTGGGCTGCCTTGTGGAACAATGTATTTGAAATTTTTGATTAAATCAAATATTTGCTGTTCTTTTATTGGGTTGGCATATTTTTTTTCAATGCGCGCGATTTCGCCGGCAATGCGATGATGCATGTCGTTGGGAGTTAGCTCGTAGAAATTTCCGAAAGAGTCTTTCAGAGCATATTTGCTCGACCACACTCTTGCGGCTAGTTCATCTCCCTCGAAGTACTTTAATGTTGCATCATAGACTTCGTTGTAAGTATAGGTTTTCTTTTCCACAATGTTATAAAAGATTTAAAAAAGTAAATGCAATTGTTTTTATATCATAATTTGTGCAAATGTAGTGATTTACTTTTTAAAATAAAATTATTTTAAATTTTTTATAAAGTTGTCTGAAATAAAATATTAATATCTTGAATATTAGTTTATTGATATTTTATTGTTTGTGTAAAAGTTTTCCAAAAAGTTAATCTTAAACTATTTTATGACCTGTTATTCAGTATTTTTTATTCTAATAATGAGAGGCAAAAGAAAAAGGCGAAACCGTTTGGTTCTGCCTTTCAACTATAATTGTTATGAACAAATTTTTGTTTCCTATTGTTTCATTTTATTTTCAATTTCAGCAACCTCTTCCTGAAATTTCTTTTCAACCGTTAGCCTCTGCTCGATTTGCTTGCATGCATGGAGCACTGTTGCATGATTGCGCGAGAGTCTCATGCCAATGTTGGTTGATGAAAGTTGTGTTTCTTTTTTTGCAAAATACATCAAGAGTTGCCTTGCGTCCGAAATCTCACGTTTGCGTGATTTGCCATACAATAGCGCACTGTCGATGTTGTAATGATTGGCTACAGTTTCGGCAATTATTTCAAAAGTGAGTTGACGTTTGTTGATTTTTACCGAGTTGGCAATGACTGTACGGGCAAGGTCAACAGAGATTTCTTGATTTAGCATTGTGGCGTGTGCCAGCAACGACACCACCACTCCTTCAAGCTCTCTGATGCTGTCGGTCACATGATTGGCAATGTAGTCGAGCACTTCTGCATCGATTTGCAACCCGTCTTGCGCTGCCTTCTGTTGCAGTACCTCGCGTCTGAGTTCATAGTCGGGTTTCGACAATTCTACTGTCATGCCCCATTTAAAACGCGAAATGAGTCTGGGCACAATTCCGTCCATGTCACTTGGGCGACAGTCACTTGAAAGAATGAGCTGCTTGCCTTGGTTGTGAAGTTGGTTGAAAATGTGGTAGAATGTATTTTGGGTTTTATCTTTTCCGGCAAATTCTTGAATGTCATCTAAAATCAAAACATCGATGCTTTGATAGAAATTGATGAAATCATTGATCTTGTTGTTGCGCACCGCTGCTGTGTATTGGCTTTCAAACACTCTTTCGGTAAGATAGAGAACCCTTGTTTTGGGGCGATTTTCTTTGATCTTGATGCCGATGGCTTGAATGAGGTGGGTTTTTCCAACTCCCGTGGGACCAAACACAAATAACGGGTTAAACGTTTTGCAATTGGGATCTGTTGCAATGGCCATGCCAATGCTCACTGCGAGCTTGTTGCTTTTGCTGTCACAATAGTTCTCAAAGGTGTAGCGTGGGTTGAGTTGCGGATCGATGTCACCGTAGTCAACACTCTGAAACGGATTGCCGGAATGACGGCTTTGTGCACTGACACGGTTTTGCAGAACCGGGCTTGCGTTATCGTTTTGAAGAGTTACACCGGTGTCTGCCTCATTGCTCACGATATCGTAGTGATAAAACAATTTCACCCCGGAGCCAAAAACTCTAATCAGAGTAGAACAAAGCAGGTTGTAAAATCTTTGTTCAATTTGCTCGATAAAGAATTGCGACGGTACTCTTAGTGTGAGTTTTTTGTCCTCAAATTTCAGCGCAACTATTGGAGCAAACCAAGCGTTGTATTGCTCGATTCGCACATTATCCTTGAAAATTTCAAGGCATTTGTTCCAATGTTCGTTTACTTGTTGAGAATCCATTATTCTGTTTTAGGTATGTGAGCTTTAATTTCGTGGTACAAAATTGCCATAAACATTTGTAATAAAAAAGAGGGGTAAAAATTTGGTTTTATGAAAAGTTTTTATGTAGCTTGTAAATCAGAGTGTTATTTGAAATATTGCATAAAAATTAAATCCTTGGTGATGCAATGAACTTAACGTTTCTAGTAATGAATGACTTAAGAAAAAACGTCAATATTCATGTGTAAATATTGACGTTTTTTTTATGCCCTAAATGAGTATTCTCAAATTGTTTTACTGCTTTTTTCTCTTATTTCAAAAAAACTCTAAATTTAGATTGTTTCTAAATAAGTAATTTTAGAAGACTTTGATGGTTACATATTTTTTGGGATTTTGTTTTAAGTCTTCAAGCAAAGCTTGCAGGCTTGCTACGGCTCCATTGGCATTGTTGTATAACTGCTTGTCGTTCATGAGCATGCCCAGTGACGAGTTTTTGTCGTTGAGCTGATTGGTGAGCTTTTGCAAGTTGGCCAATGTGTTGTTAAGCCGGTTAATGGTTGAGTCAAGTGGTAAGTTCTTTAAAGAATAGCTGAGTTGATTGAGATTGCCGGTGGTTGTTCGCAAGTCGCTTGTCAAAGCATTTACATTGCCCATTGCACCATTGGCATTTTGAGCAATGGCTGGAACCGAGCTGTTGAGTGCTTTCATGAGAGCGGTGAGCTCTTGCGAACTGATTGCCAGTTGCTGTGTGATGGCATCAAGTCGCGTTAATGATGCGTTCAGTGCAGGATTGGCGGTGAGATTGTTCACATTGCCCAAAATTGAGTCTACCTTGGGAAGCATGACTGTAACTTGTGGCATCATGTCGTGTTGCACTTTGTCCATCAACCCTGCTTGTGTTGTGGCAGGAATTGTATCGCCCACGTTGTAGTAGCCGCCACCTTTGCCAAGTTGCAATTGAAGTTGAGCCGAGCCGAGCAGGCTGCCCGAAAGCGAAATGGTGCTTCCGTGTGGCACTTTCATCTCTTTGTCAAGACTGATTTCAACGGTGATATTGTTGTGTTGATAATCATAGTTGATGCTCTTGATTAATCCCACTTGGTAGCCATTAACAGTAATTGGAGAGGAAACCGTTAGATCGTCTACTTTCTCGAAACTTGCGTAATAGAAGTTGGCTGGTTTAAAAAGGTTCATACCTTTCAAGTAATTGATGCCCCAATAAAGGAGGAATAAGCTCACAATCACCGTTAATCCTATGAGGATATATTTTTTTGAAGTTGCTTTCATAAATATGTTTTATCTATGTTTCAAATTCGATATTTTGCTTTGAATGCATAATATGTCGCAAAATTACGAAATTAATTATGAACAATAGCCATGCCTAGTAAAATGCTTAACGATATTTAGCATATTATTTCGGGCATGAGACTACGAATGACTTCGTTGGTCTGTTTCGTTGGAATGAAGAAGATGGATTTTGTGAATTTCGAGTATTTTATTTAATGTGTGCGAAAAAAAAGATTAAATTGTTTTTATTATTGTTATTTTATTGTAAATTTGTACTGTAAACTATCTTGAGGAAGTGTTTTTGTTTTTACGGCGAAATTGGGGAATTGACGTCAATTACAGTGCATGGCACCGATTGTTCCCATTTTTGAGGGGAGATTGATGAATTTACTCTTGTGGTTTACTGATTTCATTAATTTATTTTTAGTTATGGCTACAACAGCAGAGCAGTTTTCTCATCAGGTTTATGGCTTAATTGGCTTTCCGCTGGTTCACTCTTTCTCAAAGGATTTCTTTAATCAGAAATTTGAATCAGAAGGTATTGATGCAGAGTATTTGAATTTTGAAATTGACGATATTTCCAAAATCAAAAATATTCTCATCGACAATCCGCATTTAAAAGGCTTGAACGTCACGGCACCTTATAAGAAAGACATAATACCCTATTTAGATTCGGTAACACCTGAGGCAGAGCGCATTGGTGCTGTGAATGTCGTGAAAATCTTGCGAAATAAAGAGGTTGGAACTGTTGAGCTTCGCGGATTTAACTCAGATGTGATAGGTTTCCAAAAATCAATTGAACCTTTGCTTGACGAAATGGACACGAAAGCCATGATTTTAGGCACAGGTGGCTCGGCGCGAGCTGTTGCTTTTGCGCTTGAAAAACTCGGAGTGGAGACAATGTTGGTTTCTCGCATAAAATCGGCCACTACTTTTATTTATGAAGAAATTACCAAAGCCATGGTTGCCGAGCACAAACTCATCGTCAATGCCACGCCACTCGGCACATACCCCAACATTGATGCCTGCCCCGACTTTCCATATCGTTTTTTGACCTCAGAGCACTTTTGCTATGATTTGGTGTATAATCCCGATGTTACTTTATTCATGAAAAATTCTCAAAAACATGGAGCTAATGTGAAAAATGGATTAGAAATGCTTTTGTTGCAGGCTTTTGCGTCTTACAGTATTTGGACACGATAGCCTGATTGAAAAACATGTGGAATGATGAAATAGCTGCTTATGATGATGTCAAAGATTCCCATACTGAGGTTGTTAATTCCGTTTTGCGTGGGAATTTTTCTGTATTCCGTTTTTCCTTCGTCATCTGTTGTTGCGCCTGTTGTGCTTGCACTGTTGAGTGCCTGCGTCTATCTTTTTTTGTTTTTCTCAACGAAAAATCCTCAATCTCGTTTTCATTACCGCTCTTTTTTCTTCTTTCCTATTTTCTTTTTCGCAGTGGCTTTGGGGTGGTTCTGTGCAACGGTAGCTACGCCGCAGCAAATTAATCTTCAACAAGTTAATGGGAAGCAAGTTATATGCCGAATTGATGATGTTGATGCACGCGATTTTTCTATGTCGCTCTTGGTGCAATTGTCGCATTATGGCAAGCAAGGCAGTGCGCATGCTCTCAATGGCAAGGTGCTCATAACCACCAGGGGGTGTAATTATTGCTTGAAACCCGGTGACATGATTGCATTGCGAGCAAATTTTGAACAAATCAGAAATCAACACAATCCCGATGAATTTGATTATGCCGGCTATATGCGGCGTCAAGGGGTTATCTATACTCAGCATCTCGCTGTCGACCAGATTGTTAAAATTGGAGAAAATGCCACATTTTTCAATCAGATGACAAATTACAGAAATTATATCCAAAATCAAATTTTCGATACTTCTTTGGATTCAGAGGCACAGCATCTCTTGATTGCCATTATGCTGGGTAACAAAAAGTTCATTGATGAAAATCTTCGTCATCGGTTTGCAGCGGCAGGGATTGCCCATGTGCTGGCTTTGAGCGGACTACATGTTGGAATTATTGCATTGTTGATGTGGTGTTTGCTGGCTTTTCTCGACTATTTGGGCTTGAAAAAAATCAGATTGGCTCTGACTTTATTGACCATTGTCGCCTTTGATGTTTTCACGGGACTTTCGGCATCTGTGATTAGAGCTACGGTGATGATTTCTTTTGTTTTCATCGCTAAAATATTTTACCGTAAAACATCGCCAATGAATGCGTTGTTTGTTGCCGCTTTTTTGATACTGTTGTTTGCTCCCGATTCAATCTTTGATGTTGGTTTTCAATTAAGCTTTGTTTCCGTTTTTGCCCTTTTATGGCTGTATCCTCATGAACTTCATGGAAAGTTTGAACGATCACGTATATTGAAATATGCTGTTTCAACCGTTTTTGTTTCTTTCATTTCGATGCTTGCAACAATAGCCCTGACCGCCCATTATTTTCATTCCGTTTCTTTGGCATCTGCCGTTTCCAACCTTTTTATTTTGCCGGTATTTCCTCTATTGATGATACTGGGAACTGTCTTGGTGGCCTTGTGTTGTTTTTCTTTGCATCTCCCGGCACTTGAATGGCTCATCAACTGGCTCTATGATTACATCGACAGTATAACTCTCTCAATATCAAATATGTCATTGTCACACATTGATGGAATTTATGTAGATACGGTTGAATTGCTGTTGTTCTATGTTGTTCTTGTGCTGTTGATGTCGGCTTATCGATTGTTTACTGTAAAATACTGCATCTATGCCGGTTTCATGGCTTTTGTGCTGTTGGCATATCATTCAATGTCGATACTTTCTTCTCCAACAGTGGGCTTAGTCATTTTCAACTCATTTGATTCAACACCGATTTTCTATTATGAAGGGAATAAAGGATATTTGTGGATTCCCGATAATCAAGATGTTGAAACAAAGGATTTTGAACGATACAGTGCTGCCTTTTTGGCTCATCGTCAAATTGATACCGTGCTCTGTGTAAACGACAGAATGCAATTAAGCACAGCATTCATTAAAACACCTTATGCTTTCTTGAACAAAGAGAGGTTGATGGTTGCCGGAGGAGGAAATTGGAAAAAACTCGAAACAAATGCTAAGGTAGCAGTTGATTTGTTGTTGGTCACCAAACAATTTCATGGCAGAATTGCCGATTTGAACCGATTGTTTGACTATGATATGCTGTTGATTTCCGGAGGCATGTATAAGCCCGAAATGCAGAGGTTGGCTCATGAATGCGATTCGTTGATGGTAAAATATCGCCTGATGACGAAAACCGGAGCCTACATGAAGTGATACAGAATATTCACGGAGGTTACTTTTTAACTCTGCCTGCTTTCAAGAAATGCTCAATGTAGTATTTTTCGTTGATATCACTCACCACAACACCCCTTGACGAAGAGGCATGAATGAATTTATTTTCTTTTAGATAGATGCCTACATGGTTAATTTTTGAACCGCTGTGTTTGTTTGTTCCGAAAAACAGCAAGTCTCCTTGTCGCAAGTCTTCTTTGTCAATTTCTTTACAGTTTTTCTCAAATATTTTAGCGGAATTTCTTTCTAAGGTAGTGTCATACACAGTTTTATACAGCTCACCGACAAAACCCGAACAATCTGTTCCGTTTTGGCTTTTGCCTCCATATCTATATGGAACACCCAGCCAACTTTTGGCCACTTTGAAGAGTTTGGCGTTGTCTTTTCGGCTCAATGCAATGTTCAGGTTTTTCCAGTTGCTGTCAACCAAGCTGCTGTGATTGTGTTTTTTGTTGTATGGCTTGCCATTTCCGCTATGATGTGAGTGACAGGATACTGTTGCTATTGCAATAATCGGCAACAGCATTTTTGTCAGTTTTCGATGTAGTCTCAATCCTGTCATGTCCTTTCATTAAAGGCAAATGTGCTAAAGCTGTAAAAAACTCATATTGTTTTTCCCATCTTTAGCACATGTTATCTTTTTTCAATAAAGCCCATGTTGAGCAGGGAAATTCTTGCACTCTCCCACTCTTGTTGCGCCCTATTTGTTTTCTTTTGTTTCTTCGGTTGGCGTTTCTTCGGTAGTTGCCTCTTCTTCTTCTTTTACAAATGTTGTAAAACCGGCATTCACAAGAATGTTGAACCAACTGATAACCTTCTTGATGTCGCTGTTGTAAACGCGATCGGGGTCGTAGGTTGGCAATATTTCTGTAAAGAATGCTTTCAGTTGTTCAGGTGTTTTGCATTCTTTGGCATCTATTGTTTTGCCATATTTTTTGTAGATGGTTTCAAACACTTGTCCAAGCGGAATGTCATCTTCTGTTGTATAAATTGCGACATCGCCCAGCGAGATGAGTTTGTCTTGTCCGTGAGCCGCAGTGCGTTTTTTGTCAACCAAGCTTTCTACAATAACCATTTTTTTGCCGTAAGACAGCAACTTGTATAATCCCGGTTTTCCTGAAATGCATAAAATTTCTTTTAACATAGTGATGTTTTATTTCTTATGATTTTTTCTAAATAATAGTGCAAATATAGTAAAAAACTGCTATTGATTGAGCAGAACAAGGCTATTTTAAGCTTTTAAGCCAATGAAAGACTTGTGGAATGAGCGGTTTTTGTCCATCATTTTCAATGATGCAGTCTTTGGGGTTATTGCGCAATTCTGCCACTTGTGCATTTATTCTTTTGAGAATATTTTCTTCGCTTGCTTGGTTGCGCTTTTTAACTCTTTCCACTCTAAGTGGCACAGGGGCCGTTATTTTCCAAATGCTGTCTACAATTTGATCGAAGCGACCGGTATAGAGCAAAGCTGTTTCAACAAACACGACATTTCTCCCTTGTTGTGAATGTATCCATTTTAAGAAATCCGCTTTTACGGCAGGGTGTACAATCGAATTTAGTTGGTTAAGAGCGTTTTCGTCATTAAACACAATTTCACTCAATTTTGTTTTGTTCAAACCCCTATTGGTGTAAATGCTTGCACCAAACGTTTGTGTAAGCTCTTTTATAACATTTTGCGAACTTGTCATCAACTCTTTTGCTCGCGAATCGGTGTCGTAGACAGGATGACCGAGGGTCGTTAAAATTCTCGACACAACACTCTTTCCGCTCCCAATTCCGCCTGTAATTGCAATGACTTTCATTGATTACTGTTTTTCAAGCCAAAATTCCACACTGTCGGGGGTGATTTCGATGTTCTTGTAGATGGCAGGTGCTTCGCCAACAATGACTTCAACCTTGCTCGTCTTTGCCGCCCAATCGATCGAATTATAGTCAACAATGGCGGTGATATCATTATCATTGCGTTTATAAAGACTTTTGGGAATCAGATAAGATGCTTCGACTCTCAATGGATACAAAGCGATTTTAACATTGTTGTCGGGTAGATTTCTTATTGTAATGTCTACTGTTTTTTTCTTGGCGATAAGTTGCTCTATTGGCACCGTGATGGTGACAGTTTCGGGAATGATGCGCGCATTTTTGATTTTTTGAATGGTCATCTCTCTCCTCAAAGTGTCGGTTAGGTTCGACTCTTGCACAAGATAGGTGTAGACTTCGTTAATCTCGGCCAAGGTCACACGGTCACCATACACCATCACAGAGTCTTGGCTTAATACCGGTGCTCCGTTAAGCACATATTGCAGATTGGGCTCAACCCTGAGATCATATCTGATGGGGACTTTTTTACCCGGTAATACCGTATATTTTACGTCGATTTCATTGGGCAAAATGCTCACAATTATCGCTTCACGATTGATTTTCTTTTTTATGGCATTGCGCAGTTGAACGGTATTGAGTTTGAAATGTCCGGTTAAACTATTGCTGAAATCCGAAAACTTGATTGTTATCTGTGGATTTCCAAACAATATGGGGCGCACAAATGCCGAGCCTTTGTCTTTGAGGGTGACATTGATTGTTGTGGGCAACTCGTCGATGAGTGTAACCCCTTGTGGAATGTCGGTGATGTGTAGCTCGAAGGTTAAATCTTGTTGCACTGTTTTGTTTAACGTGATAAAACACCAAAAAACGGCTGAAACAAAAACGAAAAAGACGTAAAGTAAAATCGATTTTGTTTTTTTCGACTTTACTTTAGTCTTTGTTCTTATGTTTAGTTTTGCCATTCTTTTCCGGAGCGTTTTATGCGTTGGTCAATCAGCAACAACTACACATTATTTTGTGGCAACGTCGCTGCCGGTTTGAACAGCATCTTGCGAAGTTGGGTAGACCATCGCTTTGTCGATGGTGATTTTCACGCCGTCCGAGATTTCAAGCACAATAACAGCTTCTTTCACTTCCTTGATTTTGCCATGAATGCCACCGGCAGTAACCACTTTGTCACCTTTTTGCATAGCATCACGAAACTTTTTCATTTCCTTTTGCTTTTTGCTTTGAGGGCGTATCATGAAAAAATAGAAAATCGCAATTAATAAAACGATCATGGCGATGGAACCCCAGCCTGAGCCACCAGCAGCTTGATCTAATAAAATGAAATTTAACATATTACAAAGTTTTTAGTGTTCTGTTTATTATTTTAATGTTTTCAATAATTTTCCTTCTTGATGAAGTTTTTTGATGATGGAGTTCAATATGCCATTCACAAATTGTCCGCTGTTGGGCGTACTGAATTTTTTGGCCATTTCAATGTATTCGTTCATCGACACATTGATGGGAATGTTGCTAAACTCCTGAATTTCGGTGAGAGCGGTGCACATCACAATGCGATCCATGAGAGCAATGCGCTCGGCATCCCACTTGTCGTCTTTAACGAATTGATCGATCAATTCGTTGTTGGCCTGCATATGGTTTATGGTTTTTATAAGCAGTTGCTCGCCAAAAATGCTGTCTTCTTCATCTTTGAATTGTGGGAAAATGGGTGACTTGGAGTGAGATTCAAATTTTCTCACAGTTTTCATCACAAACTGTCCCATGATGTCGAGGTCGTCAACACACCAATAAACCGACTTGTTTTCAAGATATTCAAGTAAATCGTCATCAACCAAAATCACCTTTTTGAGCAATTGATGCCATATTTCGCAATCACTTTCCCAATCGGTAGCCTCCATGTCCATGTAGAGCTTGTATTCCTCGCTGTTGAGCACTTTGTCGAGCATGAGGTTCAAGAACAATTCATCATCGCGCCAAGTGATTTTATTGTCTTTGATGAACTCTCTTAATGTTGGGTCACATGCGAGTTTCTTAATAAATTGGTTGTCGACGAAGCGTGTGTTGGGATTTAAATCTTCTTCCGAAGGCAAAAACTTGTGTTTAGCTTCGTCTAACCGCAAGTCTTGGATTGCGGTTAAGTCAATCATGAGTTGCAACAGACTGTTATATAACTCATAAGATTTATCTAAACTTTTTTGCAATTCCTTTTTGACTTTTAAAATGATTTTCTCATCCTTAGTTAGATAGGAATAGAGTATTTGAGTGACCTTAATTCTTATTAAAATTCGATTTATCATTGTTATATATTTTTTTGCAAAGTTACCCAAAATGTGAGTGCAATCCAATTGCTTCTGTCATTTTAATCTTATTGTCGGCTGTGTGCAATCAAAGATTTTGCGTTTTCTATCGATGCTTGATCAACGTTTTTGCCACTAAGCATTCGAGCAACTTCGCCAATGCGTTCTTCTTCATTCAACGTCTTCACATGCGTGATGGTGGCATTGTTCATGTCAGTCTTGTAGACGAGCAGGTGTCGGTTGGCATGTGCCGCCACTTGTGGCAGGTGAGTAATTGACATTACTTGAATGCGTTTTGACATTTGTCCCATCATCTCTCCGATTTTGTTGGCAATGTCGCCCGATACTCCCGTGTCAACCTCATCGAAGATGATTGTGGGGAGATTCATGTTCTGCGCAATGATAGACTTAATGCACAGCATGAGCCGTGAAATTTCGCCACCCGAAGCCACGTTTTTCACGGGCAACAGCTCTTGATTTTTGTTGAATGCAAACAAAAACTCAATGCAGTCTTGGCCGTTTTCGTTAAATTCAACTTGCTCCATGTTGACTTTAAAATCAAGATTTTTCATGCCAAGCGATTGAGCTGTTGGTTTCAGTCGGTCTACAAAGTTTTGAGCGGCAAGCGTTCTTACATGGGTCAAATCTGCTGCTTGCTTTGATATAACGGCCTTTTGTGTCTGAACCTGTTTTTCCAGAGCTTTGATGCTCTCGTCGCCGGCTTCAATGTCGTTAAGTTGCGCTTGATAGTGTTGCTGTATTTCTATCAATTCATTCACTGTGGTCACGCCGTGCTTGTGCTCCAGTGCATAAATCTGGTTGAGTCGCTCCTCTGTTTGTTCAAGTTGTGTCGGATCGTCGATGAGATCTTCTTCAATGGAGTTGAGCGAATCGCTGATGTCTTTTAGCTCAATCACTGCCGTTTTCATTCTTTCTCCCATGCCGTTGATTTCCGGTAGATTTTTTTCGACGGAACACAATTGTTGTGCAAAATGAGAAAGTTTCGACAGCACAGAATTTTCTTCACCGTTCAACCCCGATTGCACCTGCCACAGCTTTTCTTTTGTGTCGGTCACATTGCTTAACTTACTCTGCAATGCTTCGAGTTCAACATCTTCATTTTTTTTCAACTTGATTTCGTTGAACTGATTGAGCTGAAACTTGATGTAGTCTTCTTCTTGCTTAATTTTTTTGTATTTGTCTTTTTGCTCTTGTAGGCTGGCTTGCATTTGTTTATAGGCACGAAATTCTTTCTTATAGTTGTTGAGCTGTTGAGCGTCGGTAGCTATATGGTCGAGAACTTCAAGCTGATATTGAGGCTGTGACAAGAGCATGTTGCTGTGTTGAGAGTGAATGTCGAGCAATCTTGTGGTTAAAAGTTTAAGAACGGGCAGGTTTACCGGAGTGTCGTTGATGAAAGCTCGTGAACGTCCCGATGAGCCGATTTCTCTCCTCACAATACATTCTTCTTCAAAAAAGTCAATCTCATTTTCGTTGAAGAAGTTTTCCAACTGAAATCCTGCAATGTTAAAAGTCGCTTCAACAACCACCTTTTGTTCCTTGTTTCTGCAGGTGTGCGTGTCGGCTCTTTCGGCCAAAATGAGCGACAATGCTCCCATGATGATTGACTTTCCTGCACCGGTTTCACCGGTGATGATCGTCAATCCGTCCTCAAAGTTGATGGTTAAATCGTCGATAAGGGCATAATTGGAGATATGAAGGGTTGTGAGCATTTGAATTAATTATTGGTGACTTCTTGTTTGATTTTGTCGAGACGACTACCCTCGGTGGGATAGATGGGATAAAGCAATTCATAGACTTTTTCCTTTTCAGTCATGTTGGCCTTTGAATAGATGTTGCCCAGTTCATCAAGTTTTGCGTCTTTAAACATCGACAGACACACCGACAAGGGGGCAACTTCATGAATTTTCTTAATGGTTTCGATGCAGCTTGTAACTGCCTGCCGTCCCTTGTCTACACTAACCACCATTTGATCCAATCCTAAACGATGATAATTGTAGAGCACTTCTCTTATTCCGGAAGTGTTCTTCTCGGTGTAGGCACTGAGCACTGCACTCCTGTTTTTTGTATCTTCAAAGGCTTTCCAACCGCTTTCACCGCTACTTTGTGCCAATCTTACCACATTGGCCGCTTTTTCATAATAAGGGTCACCCCCTCTTAGCCCGAACGTGTCGAAATCCATTCCAATAATCATGAAGGCGTAGAAATTCAAGATGGCGGTGAGGTTGCTTTGCATGTCCTGCTCCGAGTAGATCAACGGTTCGTTCTGCTCGTAGGTGAAATCAATCTTAGTATCTTTGAAATTCAAGATTGTAGTGGTATATGAACTATTGTACACCGGCCGTTGCGATTGAATTTGAAGATCTCCCGACATTTTGCCGTTGCCATCATTGTAGTTGCTGATTGTGAGAAACAGCTTACATTCGATTTTTTCATTAGTCCCAAACTGGGCGTCAGTCCATTTGGTGGTGTTCATGTATTCTGAAATTGCGCCTTTCAAGGTTTGAAAAATCTCCTTGTTGGCGTTGGGTACCTTGTCGGCATTAATTTCAACATTGCAATTAAGCTCTTGGGCATTCGCACATACCAATGCCCATGAAGCAGTGAACAGCATGACTATTTTAAAAAATCGTTTCATTGAGAAATTAAGAATTATATGCGATGCGATGGGCAAAATTCTTATTTAAGTTGTAATTTGATTTGAGTGAGAACTTTTTTGGTGTTCAACGGAAAATCTCCTTGCATCATCCAACCGTAGTAACCGGTGTCGCGTTTCAGCACCTCTTCAACAGCTTGTCCTTTGTATTTGCCGAAGTTGAACACTGCCACGCCCTTGTCGTTTTTGATAATGCGCCCTGCAAGGTCAACATTGTTGTTTTGGCTTGAGAATGTTGAAAGCCATTCCACATCGTTTTGAAGGTCGGCATATCTTTCGAGTTGTGCTTTGAGCACCTCATAGGTGGCTTTGGTGTCGCCGTTGGCCGAGTGAGCAAGTTCTCCAAGATCTTTGTTGCAATAGAACTTGTAGGCGGCAACAAGGTTGCGCTGCTCTTTTTTATGGAAAATGGTCTGCACGTCAATAAATCGGCTCTTGCTGAAATCAAAATCAACTCCTGCGTTCAAAAACTCTTCTTCCAGCATGGGAACGTCAAATCGGTTGCTGTTGAAGCCGGCAACGTCACTGCCTTCGAAAATTCTCGCGAGGTCTTTGGCGATTTGCTTGAATGTCGGACAGTCTTTTACATCGTCATCGGTGATGTGGTGTACTGCGGTAGAGGCCTCGGGAATGGGCATCTCGGGATTGATGCGACGTGTCTTTTCAATTTCTTCACCATTGGGCATGACTTTTATCAGCGATATTTCGACAATTTTGTCTTTGGTGATGTTGATGCCCGTGGTTTCAAGATCAAAAAAAATGAGAGGCTTCTTTAATTCCAGTTTCATTGCTGTTGGGTTATAATTATCTATTCAAGTGAACTAACTTAAAGCATGATAGGCATGAGCAAAATTAACAAGTCTTCATCTTCGTTTTGCTCTATCGGCAAGAAAATACCGGCCTTTGAGGCGTCCATCAGCTTGATGGAGATGTTGTCAGAGGCGATATTATTGAGCACATCGATGATGCTGCCATCATTAAATCCTATCGCCATGCCATCGCCGGCAAAGTCGCAAGAGATTTTCTCTTCGGCCGATGTCGAGTGGTCTACGTCTTGTGTTGAAATTAAAATCTCATTTGGCTTGAAGTCAAGCTTCACAAGACCAATTGAACTTGTGAAAACCGACACGCGGCGCAAGGCATTGAGCATAATGGTGCGATCGATGTCGATTTGATATTGGCTTGTTGTGGGAATTACGGAGTTGTAGTTGGGGTAACGTCCGTTTATCAGGCGACACGACAGTGTGTAGTCTTCGGTTTCAAATGTTGCGCTCTTGCTGTCGAATGAAATGTGCACATCGCCCTCTTTTTTCTCAAAAATGCTACTCAAAATCGATGCCGGCTTGGTTGGGAGAATGAACGACTGTTCAAGCCCGGTGCTGACATTAAGCTCGCGATAGCGCACCAGTTTGTGAGTATCGGTGGCGACAAAAACAATCTCCTCGGGCTTGATATCCCAGAATACGCCGGTCATCACCGGACGCATGTTGTCGGTTCCTACTGCAAAAATGGTATGCATGATACCGTCTACAATCTTTTTGGCAGGGAGAGAGAACTCTTTGGGTTCTTCGTCGCTTGTGGCCTTGGCCGGAAATTCGTTGCCGTTGATGCCGATGAAGTTGAATTTACCGTTCAAGTAGCGAATATTGATCTCAAGATTTTCATTGTTGACCTCGAAGGTGAGTGCCAGATCGGGCAACTGCTTGAGCACATCAAGAATGTTTTTGGCATTGGCGGCAAACTTGCCATTGCCTTCGGCATCTTGCACCTCAACATTGGTCGTTAAAGTTGTTTCTTGGTCGCTACCGGTAATAATCAACTTATTGCCTTCGAGATTGAAAAGGAAATTGTCAAGAATAGAGAGCTTATTCTTTGAATTGATAACTTTGCTCACTGCCGACAAATGCGTCAGCAATAGTTTGCTCTGAATATTGAATTTCATTATATTGTAAGTTTTTATTTATATTTCTTGTTGAGATACACTCTTTTCAATCTACAAATATACAATTTTTGCTTTAAATAACGAAAAAAGCGCAACCGAATTTTACGCGGCTACGCTTTTTATGCTTTGTTTAGAGGTAGTTTTATGATTTTTTACCAAATTGTCACCCTGTCGGCTTCGGTGCGGAACATTTTATCGCTTTCTTTAATATTAAAAGCTTTGAAAAAAGATTCCATGTTGCGCAAGGCCACATTCACACGATTTTTGCCGATAGAATGTGGATCAACTTTGGTGCGACGCAGGATTTCTTCTTTTGTGATGTTATTGGCCCATACATTGGCATAGCTGAGATAAAATCTTTGGTCGGCTGTAAAACCATCGATTTCAGCGTTTTTTTGCCCTTGTTCCGTTTTTTTGAATGCACTGTAAGATACACGCAGGCCACCATGGTCGGCAATGTTTTCGCCCATGGTGAAATTGCCGTTGGCATGAACATTGTCGGCCACGATTTCGGCACTGTATTGTGCACCAAGTTTGTCGGCAAGCACTTTAAATTTGTCGGCATCTTCTTTTGTCCACCAGTCTACCATGTTGCCGTTTTGGTCAAAATTGCGTCCTTGGTCGTCGAAGCCGTGTGTCATCTCGTGGCCGATGACCACGCCAATTGCACCGTAGTTACAGGCATCGTCGGCATCGGGATCGAAGTATGGTTTTTGAAGAATTCCGGCCGGGAAGCAAATTTCGTTGGTGCTTGGCTCGTAGTAGGCATTCACCGTTTGAGGGGTCATTTGCCAACGTTCTTTATCAACGGGTTTATTGAATTGCTTGTAGCGTTCTTGACTGGCAAACCTGTTCAGCTCAACAACATTTTCCCAATAGCTCTTGCCGGGATCAACCGAAACGTTGCTATAATCTTGCCAAGTCTCGGGATAGCCTATTTTCACGGTGAAACTGTTGAGTTTCACAAGGGCATTCACCTTGGTTTTGGGGCTCATCCACGATAAGCCTGAAATGTGCTCGCCAAGGGCGATTTTAAGGTTGTCGACAAGTTTTTGCATCTTCTTTTTCGATTCGGCCGGGAAATATTTTTCAACATAGAGTTGCCCCACGGCCTCGCCGAGAAGAGAGTTGGGCACGTCCAGCGAACGTTTCCAGCGTGGTTGCATCACTTGCTTGCCCGACATGGCTTTGGAGTACATGTCGAAGTGTGCTTGCACAAAGCTGTCGCTCAAATAGGGAGCTGCGGCATCGACATATTGGAAAATAAAATAGTTTCTCACATCTTCTTCTTTCAATGTGTTGAGCAACTCGTTCACCTTTGCCATGACTTTGGGTTGCGACACGCATGCTTTGTCAACATTGTTAAGCCCGAGGGCGACAAAATAAGCGTCCCAATTCACTGCAGCATAGTTTTGCTTGAGCTGATCGAGCGTGTAGATGTTGTATTGCTTGCTGTAGTCGCGGCTTTCTTCGCGAGTCATTGCGGTTTTGGCGATTTCTGTTTCGATGTGAAGAATAGTTTTTGCCGCTTTTTTTGCCGCTCCGTTCTTGTAGCCGATGAGTTTAAACAAGGTTTGAATGTAGTTTACGTATGCGTTTCGCACTTTGATGGTGTTGGCGTCATTCTCGAGATAATAATCACGGTCGCCCATGCCCATGCCGGCTTCTCCCAAATAGAGGATATTCATGTCGGAGTTTTTGAGATCGGCCATGACCATGCTACTGAAAAACGGGCTTGCAATGCCATTGCTCATGCGGCCTATTGCTGTGGCATAATCTTTTTTGGCGAGTTTGCTCAGTTTGGATAACTCTTGTTTCAAAGGAGTTGCACCTTCTTTGTTAAGTCTCACGCTGTCGAGCCCCATGTTGAAGATGTCACCAATCTTCTGGGCATTGCTGCCATGAGGATTTTTGCGCCTGCTGATTTCTTCAATCAGGTTTTTCACTTGTGCACGGTTGTTTTCGGCCAACTGATCGAATGTGCCAAAACGTGCATACTGCGGATCGAGCGGATTGGCTTTGAGCCAACCGCCACAGGCATACTGGTAAAAATCTTCTCCGGGAGAAGTACTGAGGTCTAAGTTGCTTTTGTCAACCGCCTTGTCGAGATTTCCTGCATTCATTGTCATGGTTGAAACTGAAACCAAAGCCAATGAGAAGAATAATGCTTTTGATTTTTTCATTGAGTTGTTGAATGTTTAATTTATTTGATTGTTTGAAGTTGTTCTAATTCTTTCCCGGCCTGCTCCCATGCGCTTATTGTTTCTTCCAGCTTTTGATTGAGCAGTGCATGTTGGGTGTAGATTTCGGAAGAGGTATTGTTGCCTTGCGATAGTTGTTCTTCGATTTGAGCGATTTGAAATTCAATGTTGTTGATTTCACTTTCGAGCAGATTGATGCGCTTTTCGGTCTGCTTGATTTTTTTGTGTAGCTCTTTTTGTTCTAAATAGTTAAGTTTCGATTCCTTAACTTCTTCTTTACTACTAGAATCGTTTAATTCTTTTTGCTCGGCACGTTCCAGTTCTTGCAAAGAGTTTAATTGTTTCTTTTCAAGAAACTCATAGATGCCACACAGGTGTTCTTTCACGATTCCGTTGCCAAATTCATAGACTTTTTCAACGAGGCCATCGAGAAAATCACGGTCATGCGACACCACAATGACGGTACCGTCAAAGTCGTTGATGGCTTCTTTCAAAATGTCTTTGGTGCGCATGTCGAGATGATTGGTGGGTTCATCGAGAATGAGCAAATTCACAGGTTGAAGCAAAAGGCGGATCATGGCCAATCGACTTTTCTCTCCACCCGAGAGCACTTTCACCTTTTTTTCGTTGGCTGCGCCACCAAACATGAATGCGCCAAGAATATCGTTGATTTTGGTGCGTATGTCGCCAACGGCCACATGGTCGATCGTGTCGTAAACACTGATTTCTCCATCGAGCAATTGAGCTTGATTTTGAGCAAAATAGCCAATTTGGACTTGATGCCCTATTTTGAGTTGTCCGTCAAATGGAATTTCTCCCATGATACACTTCACAAGCGTAGATTTGCCTGCACCGTTTTTACCGACAAAGGCTACCTTTTCTCCTCGTTTTACTGTGAAGGTGACATCATGAAAAACGTTGATGTCACCGTATTTTTTACCAAGATTTTCAACAATAATCGGGTAGTCGCCCGAACGTTGTGCCGGTGGGAACTTTAACCGAAGGTGCGAATTGTCTACTTCGTCAATTTCTATGCGTTCGATTTTTGCAAGTTGCTTGATACGGCTCTGCACCTGAACAGCTTTGGTTGCTTTATAACGAAATTTCTCGATGAAATCTTCGGTGTCGTGAATCATTTTTTGCTGATTTTCGTAGGCGCGTTTTTGCTGTTCCAGCCTTTCTTGGCGCAATTGAACGAAGTGTGAATAATTCACGTTGTAATCATATATTTTGCCACAAGAAATTTCGATTGTTCTGTTGGTTACATTGTCTACAAACGCCTTGTCGTGCGAAACCAGCAACAAGGCATTGGAGTGTGTTTTAAGAAAATTTTCCAGCCATTGAATCGAGTCGATGTCGAGGTGATTGGTGGGCTCATCGAGCAGTAGCACATCAGGGCGACGTAAGAGCAGCTTTGCAATTTCAATGCGCATGCGCCAACCTCCGCTAAATTCGTTGGTTGTCCGTTCAAAGTCTTTTCGTTCAAAGCCCAGTCCAAGAAGAGTTTTCTCAATTTCGGCATCGCAATTTTCGCTTTGAAGCATTGCACGCATTTCGGTTTTGTGCGACATGTTTGCGATTAATTGTTGATATTTTTCGCTCTCATAGTCGGAGTTTTCGGCCAATTGACGGTTTAACTCGTCAATTTCGCTATCCAATTCTTTGATGTGACTATAAACCTTCAAAACCTCTTCTTTAACGGTGCAATTGTCGTTAAACAGCATTTGCTGTGGCAGGTAACCCACTGTTAGGTCTGTGGGCTTTGAAACAATGCCGCTTGTTGGGTTTTCCAATCCTGCAATAATTTTCATCATGGTCGATTTGCCGGCACCATTTTTCCCCACGAGAGCAATTTTATCTTTGCTGTTGATGACGTAGTTCACATTGTCAAACAACAGTTGACTGCTGAACTCTACCTTTAAATCTTGAATGGAAATCACTTGTAACTTGTCGTTTATTTTATTTAGTACAAAGGTAGTAAAAAAATCATATCTTGGAGTGCATGAAAAGTTTTCAAAAGACGATGTCGGAAAGTTTTAGGAGTGTTTTTATATTGTTTTTCCAAGTTCTGCCAATTCAGTATCTTTGCACCCATGAAAACAGAGTTTGCAATATTGAGTGCGCCATTGCAAGGCTACACCGATTACGTTTGGCGAAAGGCTCATCATTTGATTTTTGGTGGCGTTTCTCGTTATTATTCTCCATTCATCAGGTTTGAGCATGGACAAATCATGAATCGCGACTTGCGTGATGTTGCTTGCGATAACAATGCCGGTGTGCCTTTTGTGCCGCAAGTGCTTGCCGGCACACCCGATGAAACCGCAAAATTGGTGCTTATGCTGAAAAAAAACGGTTATCGAACAATTGACTTGAACATGGGCTGTCCGTTCCCGCCCATCGCTTTGCGACATAAAGGTTCGGGCATTTTGCCTTATCCCAATGAAGTGAAGGCTTTATTTAAGGTATTGAGCCAAATTGAAGATGTAATCTACTCTGTGAAAATGCGCCTTGGTTGGGAAAGTGCTGATGAGTGGAAGTTGATTTTGCCCTGCATGGACATTTTAACCCCCCGGCAAGTTACCATTCATCCACGAGTTGGGCGACAACAGTATAAAGGAGAAATTCTCATGCAGAGCATGAATGAGATTTTAAATTCTACCGACCTGCCGATTATCTACAATGGCGATATTTTGACCGTCGATGATGTAGCACGACTGAAATCTTCTCACCCTGCATTGAGCGGTGTGATGATTGGGCGTGCTTTGGTGAGCAATCCGGCCTTGCTGTGTCCTCAAAAAGCGGTTGCTGATAATTTTCGAGCTTTTCATGATGAAATTTTTCAGAGTAACTGTCAGGTTTTGAATGGCGGAGAACATCAGGTGCTTATGAAAATGAAGTCGTTTTGGGAACTGTTTTTGCCTGATGCTGACCGCAAATGTAAGAAAATGATTAAAAAAAGCAACAGTTTGGACAAATATAACATTGCGATCGATAGGCTGTTTTCCAATTTTGAACAGCCAAATAAGGAAATCTAAAATTTAAGGTAAAAATCTTTGCATATTGCTTGATATTCTTCGGTGTATTCGTAGTTTCTATTTTGAATGGATAAATGTGAACGTGTAGTGAGACATTCCATTTTTGTGAGTTCAACCATAATTCTGAAAACTTGCTTGCCTTCAATAGAATAGACGTTTGTTAATCGTTTAATATAAAAATTGTTGGTGTTGCAAATTTTAACAACAGTTTCAATCTGTTCTGCGGGCAGAACAATCGACAGAATTCCGGCATCGGTCAGCAGTGGCAGAGCATGAACAATGAGGTCGTTGATCGTCAAGATTGTTGCATGTCGGGCTTGTGTGCGAGAAACACCGTGTGGTAAAACCCCATTGCTGAAATATGGAGGATTTGAAACAATTAAATCATATTTTTGTTCTTTATTGTCAATCGTTAGTTGGTTATAGTCGGTGATTTTTGCTTGTAGTCTGCTTGCCCACGGCGAGTTGATGAAATTCACTTTGGCTTCGCCTATGGCGTTGGAGTCAACATCAATCGCTTCGATGTAGCAATGTTTATTCCTTTGGGCAATCATTAGGGCAATCACACCACAACCGGTGCCTACATCAAGAACTTTTTTGGCCGATTGCACACTGCACCATGCTCCCAACAACACTCCGTCGGTACCCACTTTCATTGCCGTTTTATCGTTGATGACGGCAAATTGTTTAAACCTGAAGATGTGCTCTCTTGCCATACTGCAAAATTAATATAGGGCGCAGTATTCTACGCCCCACACATTGTATATCTGTTTTTCTTTAATATTCACTCCATGATTTAATTTCGATGTCATCTACCGACATGTCGCAGAAAGCTTCGATAAATGCCACTGCCAAGCGTGCGTTGGTAATCAGTGGAACATTCAAGTCAACGGCGGCACGGCGAATTTTGTAACCGTTGGTCAACTCTGTGGAAGTGAGGTTTTTCGGAATGTTTACAACAAGGTCTATCTGCTTGCGGTGCAACAAATCAATTGCTTGTGGTTCCATATCGGGTTCACTTGGCCAGTGCACCTTTATTGCCGGAACACCGTTGTCGTTGAGATATTTGTGAGTTCCACCTGTGGCATAGAGTTGATAGCCTTTCTTTTGCAACTTAATGGCAGAGTCGAGCAAATCGGCCTTTTGTTTGGCTCCACCGGTGCTCAATAAAATGCCCTTTTGTGGAATTCTATGGCCTACCGAAAGCATTGCTTTTAACAATGCTTCTGACGAATTTTCACCGATGCAGCCCACTTCGCCGGTCGATGTCATGTCTACGCCAAGCACAGGATCGGCTCCTTGCAGGCGTGAGAATGAGAATTGTGATGCTTTAATTCCCACATAATCGAGATCAAATGCGCTCTTGCCGGGTTTTTCTACCAGAATACCGAGCATGACTTTGGTTGCTAAGTCGATAAAATTGATTTTCAACACTTTCGACACAAAGGGGAAACTGCGTGAGGCACGCAAGTTGCATTCAATAACCTTAATGTCGTTGTTTTTGGCCAAAAATTGAATGTTGAAAGGACCGCTGATGTGAAGAGCCTTAGCGATTTTATCGCTGATTTTTTTAATGCGACGAATGGTTTCAACATAGAGTTTTTGGGGCGGGAATTGAATGGTTGCATCGCCCGAGTGCACGCCGGCAAATTCAACGTGTTCACTGATTGCGTAGAGCTTGATTTCGCCATTTTGAGCCACACAGTCCCATTCAATTTCTTTGGCATTTTGAATGAATGAGCTAACAACAACCGGATGTTCCTTTGAAATGTTGGCGGCCAGGCGTAAAAATCGCTCAAGCTCTTCGTCGTTGGAGCATACATTCATTGCAGCCCCGGAGAGAACGTATGAGGGTCTTACGAGGACAGGATAGCCCACTTCGTCGACAAACTCGTGTATGTCGTCCATTGAGGTCAATTCGCGCCATGCCGGCTGATCGATGCCCAGCGAGTCGAGCATGGCCGAGAATTTGTGACGATCTTCGGCATTGTCGATGTCTTTGGCCTGTGTTCCAAGTATGGTTACTTGTGCGGCGTCGAGCTTCATGGCCAAATTGTTGGGTATCTGCCCACCGGTAGACAGAATGGTGCCGTGCGGAATTTCCAAATCGATGATATCCATCACTCGTTCGAAGGTTAATTCATCGAAGTACAGCCTTTCGCACATATCATAATCGGTAGATACCGTTTCGGGATTGTAGTTGATCATGACCGGTCGCCACCCCTCTTGTTTGACGGTGAGCAATGCGTTCACACTGCACCAATCAAACTCTACCGAGCTGCCGATGCGATATGCACCCGACCCGACAACAACAACCGATTTGTGATCACGTTCGTAGTCGATGTCGTTGAATTTTCCGTTGTAAGTGAGGTACAGATAATTGGTTTGGGCAGGATATTCGGCCGCCAAGGTGTCGATTTGCTTGACGACGGGAACAATATTGAGTCGCTTGCGCAGTTCTCTCACAGCCAAGTTGCCCTCATGCCCATTTTGCAATTTGTTTTTCAGCACTGCACGCGCAATCTGAAAATCGCTAAACCCTTGTTCCTTCGAAAGTTGGAGTAAGTCTTTGGGCAAGTCTTCAAGTGTATGATAGCTTTCCAGCTCTTGGGCTGTGGCAATGAGGTTTTGCAGTTTGCACAAGAACCATTTGTCAATCTTGGTGAGTTCATGAATTTGGTCGACAGAGTAGCCCTTGCGGAAAGCAGCTTCAATCACAAATATTCTACGGTCGGTGGGTTCGCGAAGTGAGCGGTCGATATCTTCAATCGACATGGGAGCATTTTCAATAAAACCATGTTTGCCCTGTCCTATCATTCGCAATCCTTTTTGAATGACTTCTTCAAATGTGCGACCAATGGCCATTACCTCACCCACCGATTTCATCGATGAGCCGATTTCGCGTTTCACGCCATGGAATTTACCCAAGTCCCAGCGTGGAATTTTGCACACAATGTAGTCGAGAGCAGGCTCAAAAAATGCGCTTGTGTCTTTTGTTACGGAATTTTTTAAGTCAAACAGTCCATATCCCAGTCCCAGCTTTGCTGCGACAAAGGCCAGCGGATAGCCAGTAGCTTTTGAGGCCAGTGCCGATGAGCGACTCAGTCGTGCATTAACTTCAATTACACGGTAGTCCATCGATTGCGGATCGTAGGCATACTGAATGTTGCACTCACCCACAATGCCAATGTGGCGTATGATTTTGATGGCAAGTTCGCGCAACTTATGATAATCGGCATTGTTGAGCGTTTGCGATGGAGCAACAACAATGCTCTCGCCCGTGTGAATGCCGAGTGGATCGAAATTCTCCATGTTGCACACTGTGATGCAGTTGTCGAAGCGATCGCGCACCACTTCATACTCTATCTCTTTCCAGCCTTTGAGCGATTTTTCTACAAGCACTTGAGGAGAAAAAGATAAGGCTTTTTCAACGAGTGTTTTGAGCTCTTGCTCATTGTCGCAAAAACCGCTGCCAAGTCCTCCCAAAGCATAGGCGGCGCGCACGATTATCGGGTAACCCAGTTCTTGTGCGGCTTTTATGGCATCGGCCATGTTGTCGACAGCTTCACTTTTGATGGTTTTTACATCAATCTGATCGAGTTTCTCAATAAACAGTTCTCGGTCTTCGGTGTTGATGATTGCTTCAACAGGCGTGCCGAGCACTTGCACATTGTGTTTTGCAAGCACTCCGCTTTTAAACAGTTCCACTCCACAATTCAAGGCGGTTTGTCCGCCAAATGAGAGTAATATGCCATCGGGATGTTCTTTGGCGATTACCTTTTCAACAAAAAATGGTGTTACCGGCAAAAAATAAATTTTATCGGCAAAGCCTTCGCTTGTTTGAACTGTTGCAATATTGGGATTGATCAGAATCGTTTCGATTTTCTCTTCTTTAAGAGCCTTGAGGGCTTGCGAACCGGAGTAGTCGAACTCTCCTGCTTCACCAATTTTGAGTGCACCGGAACCAAGAATCAATACTTTTTTAATGTTGCTTATGCTGTCCATATTCAGGCTCTTTAATTACTTGATTGAATTTAAAAAATTGTCGAAAACAAATTCTGTGTCTGTGGGACCACCGCAGGCTTCGGGGTGAAACTGAGTTGAGAAAAACGGCTTGGTTTTGTGGCGAATACCCTCGTTGGTGCCATCATTCATGTTGATGAAATAGGGTTCCCATTCTGCATTCAGGGTTGCAGTGTCTACGGCAAAACCATGATTTTGCGAAGTAATGAAGCAACGATTGGTTCCCACTTCTCTAACCGGTTGATTTTGGCTGCGATGTCCATACTTGAGTTTGTATACCTTGGCTCCGGCTGCTTTGGAGAGTAACTGATTGCCCATGCAAATGCCACAAATGGGTTTATCTGTCGATAACGCTTTTTTAATATTTTCTACCGTCTCATTGGCAAAGTCGGGATTGCCGGGGCCATTTGAAATGAAAAGTCCATCGTAGTCAATAGTTGTGAAATCATAATCCCACGGCACCCTTATCACGTGTGCACCACGTTTGAGCAAGCAACGTATGATGTTGTGCTTCACTCCACAATCGACCAGTACCACTTTTTTCTTGTTTTCTTTGCCATATTCAATGATTTCTCGGCAACTTGCTTTTTCCACCAAGTTTTCGTTGTTGGGATCGTAAAAATCGATGTCGTCACAGCCCTCAACAACAATTTTCCCAAGCATTGAACCTTTTTCTCTAAGGATTTTGGTGAGTGCACGAGTGTCAATCCCATACATTCCTATCACTCCTTCTTCGGTCAACCATTCGCCCAAGCTGCTTACAGATTGCCAATGACTGTAGTCAAACGAATAGTCTTGGCAAATGATGGCTTCGGGGTGAATTTTCTCGCTTTCGAGGCAGTCGCTCACGCCACAAGTGGCTTTGCGACGGGGAACTCCATAGTTGCCGATAAGAGGAAAGGTTGAAACCAGAATTTGACCCAAATAAGAAAGGTCGGTAAGGCTTTCGGGATAAGCTGTCATTGCAGTGTTGAAAACCACTTCACCGGATCGCGATGTTTCCGCTCCGAAAGAATATCCTTCAAATGTGCTACCGTCTTCGAGAGTGAGGATAGCCTTTTTAGTTTTTCTCATCAATTATATGGTTTTATATATTTTGAAGGTTTTGCCTATTGGTGGGAAAACCATGCAAAATTAAAAAAAAAATGTCATATCTCCAACCCGAGAAAATTAATCATATCATTTTTTATAATGGATAAAAGCCCCAAGCGAGCATTTTAGGCAGCTTGGGGCTTATGCGTTGAACCGAAGTTGGTTTTTATTTCTCAATCAAGATGCGTGCGTCTACGGCCACCACATTGTCTTCATCGGCAAGTAATGGATTGATGTCGAGCTCTTTGATTTCGGTAGCATGTCGCAACAGTGCAGAGAGACGAACAATGATTTGGGCATATTGTTCTTCGTTAAGCCCTTTTTGTCCGCGTGTACCCTTAATGATTTTATAACCTCGAAGCGAGCGTATCATGGAGTTTGCCTCATGAATTGCGAGTGGAGCAAGACCGCTCGACACATCTTTAAGCACCTCAACAAAGATGCCGCCTAAGCCACATAGCACAACATGCCCAAATCGTGGCTCATATTTTGCCCCGATGAACAGTTCTGTGCCTTTAATCATTTTTTGCACCATTACAGCTTTTGCATCGGGAATTTGCATCATGCGATCAAATTCGAGGGCAAGGTGCTCGGCACTGCGAATGTTCAAGGCAACACCTCCCACATCGCTTTTGTGAACCGGCCCTACGACCTTTGCAACCACGGGATAGCCAATGCTGTCGGCAAAGTCTGTCAATGCGTTTTTATCGTCTGAAACCATTTCCGGTACCATGGGAATTTGTGCGCAGGCAAACAATTCGCGCACCAAGTCGGGCGAGATGTAGCCGTTTTCTTCAATGCCATCGATGATTTCACGAATGCGAGGCACGTCCACGCCGTCAACGGTGAGGTCAACAGGAGCAGGATCGGGGGTTTTCATTACTTGCGATAGTGCTGTGCCCAGTGTCACCTCGTCGCTGAAGTTTACATGCCCCTTAGCCAAAAATTCTGCGACTTCGGGACCGGCAGTATGAAGGCATGGCAAAATGGGGAAAACCGGTTTTTTGCATTCAAGCATTTTTTGATGAAGCACATCGTAGGCCTCATATAGCTCAACAAGTCCGGGAGTTCCGAAGATGACCATGATTGCGTCGATTTCGTTAAACTTCTTTTCGCAATAGTCAATGGCAAGCCCCAAATGCTCGGGTGTGCCTGTGGCCAGAATGTCGATGGGATTGGCTACCGACGAACCGTCGAACAGGAGCGATTTTAATTCTTCGGCAACCGGACCGTCGAGTTTGGGCACGTTAAGGCCGCCTTTTGAAAGGGCATCGGTGAGCATCACACCGGGACCTCCGGCATGAGTGACGATTGCCACATTCTTTCCTGTGAGTTTGGGCAGAGTGAAAATGCAACCCACTGTGGTGAGCTCTTCTCTTGAGAAGCAACGCACGATGCCGGCCTTGCGGAACAGAGCTTCAACGGCCGAGTCGCTCGATGCAATGGCACCTGTGTGCGAGGATGCGGCACGACTGCCACTCTCGCTCGAACCTGCCTTGATGGCCGCAATGCGACAGCCCTTGCGTATCAACGAACTTGCATGCAACAGCAACTTATCGGGGTTGTTGATGTTTTCAATGTAGAGCAGCTTGTTTTTTGAGTCGGTTTCGGGATTGAAGTGCTCGTCCATGTATTGCAAAACGTCTTCGATACCTATTTGCTTGCCGTTGCCGGTTGACCACACCGAATTGAATTGCAAACCCTTGATGACTGCCGATTCAAGAATGAACACTGCTGTTGCTCCCGAACCGCTGATGAAGTCAACCCCTTGTGGGTTGAGCTTGGGTATGGGTTTGGTGAAAACACTGTGATGATTGTTGTTCAAAAGCCCAATGCAGTTGGGACCGATGAGAGCAGCTTCGTTTTTCTCGCAAATGTCGAGAATTTGCTGTTCCAGTTTTGCTCCGGCCGGTGTTTCTTCGCCAAAGCCGGCAGAAATGATGATGAATGCTTTAACTTTCTTATGAGTAGTCAAGTATTCTACATAGCTTGGGCAGAATTTTGCCGCTACAACAAGAATTGCCAAGTCGGTTTCGGGAATTTCTTGGGCATCGTGGAAAACCTTAATGCCTTGAACCTCATCTTCCTTGGGATTGATGATGCGAAGCGTGCCTTTAAAACCGCCTTGAATAAGGTTTCTCACAACTGCACCACCTGGCTTGTGGACATTGTTGGAACCTCCCACTACTACAATACTTTGTGGATTAAGTAATTGCTGATTAATCATAGTTAGCCTATTTTTAATTTTATTTTGTGAATGAATTTTCTTGCTGAGAATAGAGTAAATCGCTGTTGATAGTAGGTGCAAAACTACAAAATAAAATCGGATTATGCTTATATTTTTTAATTATTCTGTGCGAAAAATTGTCGTTTCGCAAAATAATTTCTATATTTGTGGAACTAACTATTAACTAACCTCAATATTTAAAGCATCTATATAAATAATGAAGAAATTACTATTAGGAGACGAAGCAATTGCTCAAGGTGCCATTGATGCAGGCTTGAGTGGAATTTATGCTTATCCGGGCACTCCTTCAACCGAGATCATGGAGTATGTGCAAAATTCTCAATTGGCCAAAGAACGCAACATTCATCGCCGTTGGAGCACCAACGAAAAAACGGCAATGGAGGCTGCATTGGGCATGTCGTATATGGGAAAACGCACGTTGGTGTGCATGAAACATGTTGGCCTCAACGTGTGTGCCGATCCATTTGTGAACTCGGCGATGACGGGTGTGAATGGCGGTCTTGTTGTGCTTGTTGCCGATGACCCCTCAATGCACTCTTCGCAAGATGAGCAAGACAGCCGTTTCTATGCCAAGTTTGCAATGATCCCTACGCTTGAACCAAGTTCGCAACAAGAAGCCTATGAAATGGTGGCCGAAGGGTTTGAGATGTCGGAAAAGCTGTGTTTACCCGTTCTCATGCGTGTAACTACTCGCATGGCTCACAGCCGTGCCGCCGTCGAGATAAAAGACACAGCCCGTGCCGAAAATGAACTGAACTATAATGCCAAAGCTAGTAATTGGGTGTTGCTCCCGGCCTTTGCACGCAAGCGCAACCTCATTGTTACTGCACAGCAGGTTGAACTTGAACAAATGGCTGTTGAAAGCAAATATAATGCCTATATCGATGGTAAGGATCACAGTCTGGGCATTGTGGCGAGTGGTATAGCTTATAACTATGTGATGGAAAATTTTCCCGATGGCTGCCCCTACCCTATTTTAAAGGTTACGCAATATCCACTTCCCAAGGAATTGGTGCGTAGAATGACTGCCGAATGCGATGCCGTGATGATTGTCGAAGAAGGTCAACCCTTTATCGAAGAACAAGTGAGAGGCGTGATGCCGGGCAATGCCAACATCAAAGGCCGCCTGTCGGGCGAATTGCCTCGCACCGGCGAGTTGAATCCCAATATCGTTGCAAAGGCTCTTGGTATCGACTGCAGTGAAAACTTTGCACCGTGTGAAGATGTTGTGGCTCGTCCGCCGGCCTTGTGCAAGGGTTGCGGTCATCGCGACGTTTACACAGCCCTCAACACTGTGTTGAAGGATTATCCCAATGCACGAGTGTTTGGCGACATCGGTTGCTACACTTTGGGTTTTTTGCCACCATTCAAGGCAATTCACGCTTGTGTAGACATGGGAGCGAGCATTGGCATGGCAAAAGGTGCTGCCGATGCCGGTCAATGGCCTGCTGTGGCAATTATCGGCGATTCCACATTCACCCATTCCGGCATGACGGGGTTGCTTGATGCCATTAACGAGAATGCCAACATTACTGTTGTCATCAGCGACAATCTCACAACGGGCATGACCGGAGGACAAGATTCGGCCGGAACCGGAAAGTTTGAAGCCATTTGCCGTGGCTTGGGTGTGAGCGAAGAACATCTTAAAGTTGTAGTTCCTTTGCCCAAAAACATGCCCGAAATCACCCAAATTATCCGTGAAGAAATAGAATATAAAGGCGTGAGTGTGATCATTCCTCGCCGTGAATGTCTGCAAACCATGCAACGTCATCTTAAACAACAAAGAGCCAAGGAGGGCAAAAAATGAAAAAAGACATTATCTTATGCGGTGTAGGAGGTCAAGGTATCCTTTCTATCGCAACAGTGATTGGCGAAGCCGCCATGAAAGAAAACCTTTATATTAAACAAGCCGAAGTGCACGGCATGTCGCAACGTGGCGGTGACGTGCAGAGCAATTTGCGTTTGTCGTCCAACCCAATCAACAGCGACTTGATTGCCAAAGGAGCTGCCGACGTGATTATTTCGATGGAGCCAATGGAGGCGTTGCGCTATTTGCCATTTTTGAGCAAAGACGGATGGATTATTACATCTAATCAGCCTTTTGTAAACATTCCGAACTATCCCGAAATGGAGAAAATTGAAGCAGACTTGAAAAGCATCAAGAATGTGATTTCAATTGATATTGACACTCTTGCCAAGGAGAATGGTGTGAACCGCTCGGCCAACATTATTCTTTTAGGAGCAGCCCAAAAGGCTCTTGGCATTGATTATGACAAACTTGAGGCGGCAGTGACCCGTGTGTTTGCTCGCAAGGGCGATGCTGTGGTTGAGGCCAACATCAAGGCATTAGCAATCGGAAAAGCGGCACAAGTATGAAACCTACACCCATAAGTAAAGAATTGGTTGACGGTGCCATTCGAGAATATGGCATTCAGGATTTTGCCTTTGCAACAATTCGTGAAGTAAAGCGTGTGGCAGAGTATGCCGAGAAACAGTCGGGGGTTGACTTCATTAAAATGGAGATGGGTATTCCCGGCTTGAAGGCTGCGCAAATAGGTGTTGATGCACAAGTGCAGGCACTTGAACGCGGCATTGCCAGTGTCTATCCCGATATTCAAGGTACACCATGCTTGAAGACCGAAGCCTCTCGCTTCATCAAGGCATTCATCAACCTTGATGTCGATGCCGAGGCCTGCGTGCCTGTTGTGGGGTCGATGCAGGGTACCTATGCGGCTTTTTGCCTGTGTTCGCAATACGACCCGAAGAAGGACACGGTGTTGTTTATCGACCCCGGTTTCCCGGTGCAAAAGATGCAACTGAAAGTTCAAGGAGTTAAATACGAAACATTTGATGTCTATGACTTCCGTGGCGACAAATTGCGCCCTAAGTTGGAGAGCTACTTGAAAAACGGCAACATTTGTGCCATAGTATACAGCAATCCCAACAATCCGTCGTGGGTGTGCTTAGATGAGAAAGAGTTGGCAACCATTGGCGATCTGGCCAACAAATATGATACTGTGGTAATGGAAGATTTGGCTTATTTCGCCATGGACTTCCGCAAAGATCTCGGTACACCGTTTGAAGCTCCTTATCAATCCAGTGTTGGACGTTATACCGACAATTACATGCTGTTCATTAGCGGTAGCAAAGCTTTCAGCTATGCCGGCGAACGCATTGGCATTGTGGGTATTTCCAATAAACTGTTCAAGCGTCACTTCAATGCTCTGGACGAGCGTTATGAGGGGTTGCCGTTTGGCATGGTGTTCTCAACGCGCATTCTTTACGCCCTTTCTTCGGGCACGAGCCACAGTGCACAATTTGCCTTGGCGGCTATTTTCAAGGCATCGAGCGATGGGACATATCAATTCAGAGAAGAAACTCGTGAATATGCACGTCGTGCCCACAAGATGAAAGAAATATTTTGTCGCCACAACTTCCATTTAGTTTATGACAATGACCTTGGTGAGTCTATTTCCGATGGTTTTTATTTCACGATAGGCTATCCCGGAATGACCAGTGGCGAACTGGCCCATCAGCTCATGTACTACGGAGTGAGTGCCATTAGTTTGATTACCACCGGCAGCCATCAAGAAGGCTTGCGCGTGTGTGTGTCGTTCATCAAAGAAGACCAATACGACGAACTGGACAGACGCATGGCCATCTTTGCTGAGAACAACCCGGTGTGAATGTGTCATGAACTATTATATTGACCAAAGTAATGATTGCTGAAAAAGAATAATAAATAAACAATACACACATCAAACAATTTTTAATATGGATTTACCTTTTGCAGAATCTTGGAAGATTAAAATGATTGAGCCTATTCATCGCAGCACGCGTGAAGAAAGAGAACAATGGCTCAAAGAAGCGAATTATAATGTTTTTCAACTGAAAGCCGAACAGGTGTACATCGACCTGCTGACCGACTCGGGCACCGGAGCCATGAGCGATCGTCAGTGGGCGGAACTCATGTTGGGCGATGAAAGTTATGCCGGAGCCACATCTTTCTACAAGTTTGAAGCCATGATCCAAAAACTATTGGGCTTCAAGCATGTTATTCCCACTCACCAAGGTCGTGCCGCCGAAAATGTGCTTTTTTCTTATCTTGTAAAAGAAGGTAATGTGATTCCCGGCAATGCACATTTCGACACCACAAAAGGGCACATTGAAAGTCGCCATGCCAAGGCTGTCGACGTGACAGTCGATGAAGCTAAGGACACGCAGCTTGAAATTCCCTTTAAAGGCAATGTGTCAATTGAAAAATTGAAAAAGGTGCTTGAAGAGAACAAAGGCAATGTGCCGTTCATGGTGCTCACTGTCACCAACAATACTGTGGGCGGTCAGCCAGTGAGCATGCAAAACATTAAGGAAACTTGTGAACTTTGCCACCAACATGGCATTCCTGTGGTGATGGACTCTGCTCGTTTTGCCGAGAATGCCTATTTCATCAAGACGCGCGAAGAAGGCTATGCTCACAAAACGATTAAGGAAATCGTGCGTGAAATGTATGCCGCCGCCGATGCCGCCATCATGTCGTGCAAGAAAGATGCTATTGTGAACATGGGTGGTTTCATTGCTACCAACAACCAAGAATGGTATGAAGGAGCGAAATTGTTCTGCATTCCGTTTGAAGGCTATATTACCTATGGTGGAATGAACGGTCGCGACTTGAATGCCGTGGCTCAGGGACTTGACGAGAACACCGAGTTTGACATGTTGCAGACACGCATACATCAAGTTGAATACTTGGCAAAGAAGCTCGATGAATATGGAATTCCCTATCAGCGTCCGGCAGGTGGTCATGCCATCTTTGTAGACGGCGACAAGGTGCTTGACCAAATTCCAAAAGAGGAATTTCCTGCACAAACCCTGACGTGCGAACTGTATCTCGAAGCAGGTATCAGGGCATGTGAAATTGGTTACATGCTTGCCGACCGCGATCCCGAAACTCGTGAAAATCGTTTTGGAGGGTTAGACCTTGTTAGATTGTGCATTCCTCGCCGAGTTTACACCGACAATCACATGGACGTTATTGCTGCTGCAATGAAGAATGTGTATGATCGCCGTGCCAACATTAAACGCGGTGTAGCCATTGAATGGGAAGCTCCATTGATGCGCCACTTCACCGTTAAACTCAGGCGTTTGTAAACTCACATGTTAAGTAAAGCATTAAGAGGCAGGCTGTGTGATGGCTTGCCTCTTTTATTTGACATAAAAAGAGCTGCGTCATTTGACACAGCTCCATTTGAGTTAAATGCAATCATGCGAAGTGTGATTACTTCACAAGTATTTTTTTCCCGTTCTTGATGAGCAAGCCCTTGGCATTGGCATTAACTTGTTGTCCCAGCATGTTGTATGTGGGAGCATTGTTATCGGCCTTGTTGATTTCAATTTGCTCTACACCGGTCGAAATGCCTTGCGTGATATGGTAGTCGAGATAAGCTCCGGGATAGGCGAAGCGTACGGTTGCTTCACGGAATGTTTCGCCGGCAGGAAGTGGAGCAATGTCGAATTTTGCATAAGTGGGATAACCCATTTCGCCACCGGTTTCCTCGGTAATAGTAAGCCCAATCCATGAAGGCAGGTTGATGCTTGCCGCCTTGTTGGCTCTTGGGGCAGGATTGCCTGCATTCACTGTTGTGATTGTCCACATTGAAGCCGGTTGCAACGAGAACAGTTCAAGCGTGTAGACCTCGCCTGTGGTCAAGAAATTGTGCTCTTCGGGTTCGATGTTGGAACGGAAGGTGAGCCAAGGACGTTCTGTTTCGATGAAAATCGACGGAGCGGTGTAGAAATCGGATTTCACGGTGTTGTTCACACCCACGATGTTCAGCTTGCCGTCACTTCCCGAAATGCCTATGTAACCAAGTTCGCCATAACCCTCGTCTACAAGGTCGCTACTGCAAAGAAGTGTAAAATCGCTTATGCCTTCGGCATTGTAACCCGATACCATGACGAGAATGTTGGTCGTGATTTCGGGAGTATTGCCATTTTCATCTTTCATCAGCACCGAGAGAATGCCCGAAGCGGCGGTATTGGTGCTGTCGATGGTGACCAAACCTGTTGCAATGCGACGAACCAATTTGGGGGAAACTGCTTCGGTTTTACTGTAAGCCGGAATGTCTTCAATCTCATAGATTTCGGCTTTAATAAGAGCGTTGGCGTTTTTGCTCCATTTCAACTTTTGATATTTTATGCCCACATGGTTGATGAGATAGGGATAATCGGGTTTTTCAAAAGCGATGCCCGAATAGTCATATCCTGCGGTATTGCGACCAAAGATATAGGCCTTGTCGCCATTTGGAGCCTTGTATTGCTCATCGAGAGTGTGGAAGTAGCTGCTACTTTTTGCTGTGCCGGTGCGGTCGCTCTTGAGTGCCATGTATTTACTGGTTTCCCACATGTGACGTATTTTGTTCTCTTCAAAGTTGGCATATTGCCAATTGGGATAATTCCACAAGTAAGAATTTTTAAATTCTCCGTTTTTATACCCTCCAAGGGTGTAAGAGGCGGTAGTATCGTTCCCTACGGCAGTGAGCATGGGCAGGCTGTCGTTGATATGCAATTCATAGGGGACGGTGAAATCGGTCTCCGATGAGAGCAGGGTTTCTGTTTTGAGGTTCTTTTTAACTGTCACTTTCCATGAGTAAGAATTTGCACCGGTTGAAGTATTAGTGAATGTGAGTGCACGATAAGGATCGCTATGCAACCAAGGAGCATAGTAGCCCCATACACCTGTGGCGTTGTCTTTGGTGTAGTAGGGGCAATAGAACACGCCTCTTGGACGCTTGTAACCAACACTGAATGCCTGACTCTCATTTTCTTGTAAAACTGGCATTGCTTGCGCGGTACTTGTCTCTAATTGTCCGTTGAGCTTGGGTTGGGCGTAGATGCTGCTTGTTGCAAACATCAATGCACATGAAAGAAGTAGTTTTCGTTTCATAAACTGTGTATATAATAGTTAAACAATAAATAGTTGATTTGAACATTCATATTGTGTTCCATTCACAGGTTGGCCATTGTTTTAAAAGCTTTTGTTGCGGTTGTAAATTGCAAAATGTAAATGGTTAGCAAAAATAGTTGTTTTAACTGAAGATGTCAATATATTCTGCAAAAAAGTGCATTATTTTTACAAATTAATCGTTTTATGTATTTCCCTATATCATTCTTGTGACTTTTGCAGGTATTTCGCTTGCAAAATGTTTCTTTATGTTGTGATGATAAAAAGTCATGACTCTTTGTATAATCATTTTAAGGGATAATAGTGATTACAATTCACCATTAATAGGTATTGTGAGAAATTACGACTTTCTTAAATTTGCAGGTTAGAAAATGCAACTGAGTTGCAAGAAATTATTATTAGATTTGTGGCAAATATTAAGATTAAAGATTACGCATGAAGCTATCGGAATTGAAAACAGGCGACTCTGCTGCGATTGTTAAAGTTTCGGGGCATGGCGGTTTTCGCAAACGCATTATAGAAATGGGGTTTATCAAGGGGCAAAAAGTTGAAGTGCTCCTGAATGCACCTCTTAAAGACCCGGTGAAATACAAAATCATGGGCTATGAGGTTTCGTTGCGTCACAGCGAAGCCGACTTGATTGAAGTTGTGTCGCATGAAGAAGTTAAAGACTTTAATGTGCGTCAGGTCGATGTGTCTCCCACCAATTTGAGCCTTAATCATCAAATGTCGGACGACAAGATGCTGGAAGCTGTTGTCGCTCAAAAGCACAACGAAATCAACGTTGCACTTGTGGGAAATCCCAATTGTGGTAAAACTTCGTTGTTCAACTTTGCCTCGGGGGCACATGAGCGCGTGGGCAACTATTCGGGTGTAACTGTTGATGCCAAAGTGGGTTATGCCGAGTATGAAGGCTATAAATTTAATCTTGTTGACTTGCCGGGAACCTATTCTTTGTCGGCCTACTCTCCCGAGGAGCTTTATGTGAGAAAACAGATTGTGGAGAAGACGCCCGATGTTGTCATCAACGTAATTGATGCCAGCAATCTCGAACGAAACCTCTATCTCACCACTCAACTCATCGACATGCACGTGCGCATGGTGATAGCACTCAACATGATTGATGAAACCGAGAAACGAGGAGATTACATCGCTATCGATAAACTTTCTGAACTCCTTGGGGTGCCCATTGTACCCACCAACTTCAAAGAAGGAAAAGGATTGCATGAATTGTTTCAAAAGGTGATTGCGACATATGAGGCACACGAGGGCCAGAGTTCACAGTTTCGCCACATTCACATTAATCACGGGCATGAAATTGAAGATGGCATTGTCAATATTCAAGAGCATTTGAAATCGGAAGAAAATTTGCGACAGCGATATTCCACTCGCTATCTGGCCATTAAACTGCTTGAATATGACAAAGATGTTGAAGACTATGTTTCGACCATGCCCGATGCCGCCGAAATCTTGCAGCACCGCAACGATGCGGCTGTACGTGTGAAAGAAGAAACCGGCAACGATAGCGAAACGGCCATTATGGATGCCAAATATGGCTTTATTCATGGAGCTTTGGAAGAAATAAATTACTCCAAGGGAACCAAAGAAGATTTATATGAAAGCACACATTGGCTTGATTCAATTCTGACCAATAAGTTCATTGGTTTACCCATATTCGTGGGGATACTTTTCTTGATGTTCACTGCCACATTTGTACTCGGACAATATCCGATGGATTGGATTGAAGCCGGTGTTGCATGGCTTGGCGAGGCAATTTCGGCAAACATGGCCGAAGGCCCTCTCAAAGCGATGCTTGCCGATGGAGTGATAGGCGGTGTTGGCTCGGTTATCGTGTTTTTGCCACAAATCTTAATTTTGTATTTTTTCATCAGCTACATGGAAGATTGCGGCTACATGGCGAGAGCGGCTTTCATCATGGACAAACTCATGCATCACATGGGGTTGCATGGCAAGTCATTCATTCCGCTCATCATGGGTTTTGGTTGCAATGTGCCTGCCATCATGGCTACACGCACCATCGAAAGCCGTCGTAGTCGTTTGGTCACAATGCTCATTTTGCCATTGATGAGCTGTTCGGCACGCTTGCCCATTTACATCATGATCACGGGGGCGTTTTTTGCCGTTCAATATCGGTCTTTGGTGATGATTTCTCTTTACATTATAGGCATAGTCATGGCGGTTGTAATGAGTCGCTTGTTCAGCCACTATGTGGTTAAGGGCGATGACACTCCATTTGTGATGGAGTTGCCGCCCTACCGCTTTCCCACATGGAAAGCCATTGGGCGTCACACTTGGGAAAAAGGGAAACAATATCTAAAAAAAATGGGTGGTATCATTCTTGTTGCCAGCATCATTGTGTGGGCATTGCAATATTTCCCTCACAATCCGCAACTCGAAAACCAAGCTCAACAAGAACAAAGCTACATTGGTCGCCTTGGCAAAGCCATTGAACCGGTGTTTGAATCACAAGGATTTGATTGGAAATATGATGTAGGCCTGATTGCTGGTTTGGGAGCCAAGGAAATTGTAGCTTCGACCATGGGTGTGCTTTACAGCGATAACGACAGTTTTGCCGATGACACCGAATATAATGACGATGGAGGGAAATATGAAAAACTTCATGCGCAAATCACGCAAGATGTTGCACGCAAACGCAATATTTCTTTTGCCGAAGCCGCTCCCATTGCAACTCTCACGTCCTATTGCTTTTTACTCTTTATTTTGCTCTATTTCCCATGTCTGGCGACGATTGCCGCCATTAAAGGCGAAACCGGCAGTTGGCGGTGGGCGCTCTTTGCCGCAGGCTATACCACAGCTTTGGCATGGATTGTGAGTGCCATTGTTTTTCAAGTAGGTATGCTGTTTATTTAGCAAGCGTGGCTTGGTATTGTGATTATTAGGTTTAACGGAGAATGAAAACGTGTAAAAAATGAGAAGATTAACTAAAATAAAAACAGGTTTCATTATATTGGGCATAGCGATTGCAATAGATATCTATTATTTAATCTCTCTGTTTTTAGCTATTCCTTTTTCTAATTCGGTGTTATTGAGTTTTGTACTTAAAAACACGTTGTGGATATTGGCAATGAGTATTTTGTTGAATACCATTGCGTTGATTATAGGCTTTGTGAGTAGGGAGAAAAACAAAATGGCTCTTATTTTAAGTGCCGGCTATGTGCTGCTTTTTGTTATTGTTTGCAGTGTGATATTTGGTTTCTTTGCGTATATCGGCTATATCATGAGCAAAGTTGGTTAAAGGAAAGATGAATGTGACAAAGACAGATTAAGTTTCCTGACGTGTAATTAACGAATTTGACAATCACTCACTCCTGCAATTTCAATATTTTATGTAATTTTGTAGTCACAAAACTAATGAAATATTTTTATGGCAGATTTCCCTTTATTACAGCGACTCGAAGGCATCGATGCCCGTTTTGAAGAAATTAAAACTCTCATCACCGATCCTTCGGTCATTGCCGAACGGTCACGCTACGTTAAACTCACAAAAGAATATAAACATCTTGAAGATTTGCTCATGAGTGCCAATCGCTACAAGAAACTGGTGAGTGATATTCAAGAGGCAAAGCAACTGCTTGATAGCGAAAAAGATGCCGATTTGCGCGAAATGGCAAAGGAGGAAATTGAAGCCGGACAAGCCGAGCTTCCCAGGCTCGAAGAGGAAATTAAGTTGAAATTGATTCCCGAAGATCCCGAAGATGCCAAGAATGTTGTGCTTGAAATCAGAGGAGGAACCGGTGGCGATGAAGCTTGTCTGTTTGCCGGTGATTTGGCACGCATGTACTTGCGCTATTGTGAACGTAAGGGCTGGAAGGTAGAAATGTCGAGTTGTAGCGAAGGCTCGTCGGGTGGCTATAAAGAGGTTGTGTTCAGTATCACCGGCAACGGTGTGTATGGCACAATGAAATATGAATCGGGGGTGCATCGTGTGCAACGAGTGCCTGCTACTGAAACGCAAGGCCGTGTTCACACCAGTGCGGCATCGGTAGCCGTTTTGCCCGAGGCCGAGCCGTTTGAAGTGCACATCAACGAGGGCGAAATCAAGTGGGACACCTTTCGCAGCAGCGGTGCCGGAGGTCAGAATGTGAACAAAGTGAACTCGGGTGTGCGACTTCGTTACATGTGGCTCAATCCCAACACCAATGAAACACAAGAAATCTTGATTGAATGTACCGAAACTCGCGATCAACCCAAGAACAAGGAACGAGCACTTGCTCGATTGCGCACGTTTATCTACGATAATGAACATCAAAAATATGTTGACGATATTGCCAGCCGTCGCCGTTCGTTGGTTTCTACCGGCGATCGCTCTGCCAAAATCAGGACTTACAACTATCCGCAAGGTCGCATTACCGATCATCGCATAGGTTACACCATCTATAATTTGCCTGCATTTATGGACGGTGACATTCAAGATTGTATAGACCATTTGATTGTGGCCGAGAATGCCGAAAAACTCAAAGAAGCGGAACTTTGATTGAGGGTCGTTAAATGATAAGTAATTTTAGGTGAGATGAAATTAATTGAAAAAATATCGCCCGATGTGCTGCTTGAGAAATTTTACAATGCCGGAAAAAGATTTCCTCTCACATTGTTTTTTCTGCTTGTCCTTTCTGTTTTTCTTGTAGCCAATAATCATGATGGCAGTATGTTTTCAGACCAATTTTGGTTCTTTATCATTTATTATTCTGCCACAATGGCCGTGCTTTCTTTGTCGCTCAAGTTGTGGAGCGAAGAAGTTGCCAACAAGCGATTGACACATATAACACAATTGATTGTATATGCCATTTGGCTCATGAAATCGGTTTATTTGGCAGAACAAGTGCCTTTTCATGACATCATTTTAGTAAATACAGTATTCTCGGTGAATGTTCTTCTTGTTCTGTCGGTTTGGTTGTTGTCTTTTTTCAAAAGCAATACCGACGTGCCTTTGTGGAACTTCATTTGGCGAACGGTACAGGCGACAATCATTTGTGTGCTTATTGGAGTGGCATTGTCGTTATCGTTGTGCTTACTGTTCTTTTCATTTAAAATGCTGTTTGACATAGATTTTCAAGATGTATATGTCGACATTTGGATTATAGTCATGTGTTTTATCGTCCCCATTCTGTTTGTGCAGATGATTCCAAGCGGAGAATTAAAGCATGACCACAATAACCACCTCAACAAGTTTGCCCGGGCTGTCACCAAATTTTTGGTTTTGCCGGTGGCGATTGCCTATTTGGCAACTCTTTATGCCTATGCCTTTAAAATATTGCTGCAATGGGAGTTGCCCAATGGTTGGGTGGGATATTTGGTTGCTGCACTCATGGCTGTGATGCTGTTGCTCATTTTTCTTGTCTATCCCACTCGAAACGATCAAGGGCAACGGCTCAACAAATGGCTCATGCGATGGTTGCCGGTGCTTGTTTTGCCGTTGCTCATGCTCATGACCATAGGGGTGGTGCGACGACTGAACGATTATGGAATCACTGTTGCCAGGCTATATCTTGTGTTGTTCAACATTTGGTGTTATGCTGTGTGTCTGATGCTTTTTCTTTCGCGCTCCAAGCGTTTTTACTGGGTGATGGCATCATTTGGCATTGTGCTGTTTTTGGCCTCGGTGGGACCGTGGAGTTTTGGCAACATCACTCGTCGTGTGATGTGCAATAGCGTCAAGACAAGCATGAAAAATGCCGGTTTCACTCAATTGCCGTTAGACTCGCTCCAATTCAGCCGATTTCTTGAAAAAATTGATGCCCAAAACGTGAACAGTGTTGTGAGCAAGATGCAATATTTAGAACGGAATTTCAACAAAGAGAATATTGAAGAACTTGTTGATTCTACCGTATATATTTGGCAATATTATTTAGATGTTGAAACAATGGCGGTTGAGAGTGAGTATTATTCATTTTATAACCCCGTTGAAACCTTGCCGGTTCCTCCCGGATATGGCAAATTTGGAGTAATTGAATGCTCGGACGAGAATTTTGTCCATACCATTACCGACGAAAAGGTGCTTTTTCAAATCGGCTTTAACGGTAAGTTCTATCACTTTGCGATGTCCGTTGAACAACTGAAAAAACTTTCGAAACTCTCCGACAATAAGGTGCAAGCTACACACCTCACAGTAAATTCAAATGACGGTGCAATGCTTGTTATTACTTTTTTCGCCTTAGACTTGGATAGGATGTATTTTAGCATCAACGGAATTATCTTCATAAAATAAACGATAACACAAAATATGCTATGACACGAAAAGAATTATTTGAACAGATTAAAAAGAAACAGAGCTTTCTGTGCGTGGGACTTGATCCCGATACCGGCAAAATGCCGGCTTCACTTGCCGGCGACTTGTTCAAGTTCAACAAGGCCATCATCGATGCCACTGCAAAGTATGCGATAGCCTATAAACCCAACTTGGCATTCTACGAAGTGCAAGGTTATAAAGGAATTCAGGCATTTGAGCAAACGGTAGACTACATTCGACGCAATTATCCCGAAATTTTCATCATTGCCGATGCCAAGCGTGGCGATATTGGCAACACGAGCAAAATGTATGCTAAGAGCTTTTTTGAAACAGTGGGCGTTGATGCCCTCACTATTGCCCCTTATATGGGCGAAGACAGTGTGACACCGTTCCTTGGCTATCCCGAAAAATGGATTATCGTGCTGGCTTTGACCTCCAATAAAGGTTCACTTGATTTTCAGCATATTAAAAATGCCGATGGTACTCCCCTATTTAAAACTGTGCTTGCTAAAACTCAACAATGGGGCGATGAAGAGAACATGATGTATGTGTGTGGGGCTACACAAGTCGAACTTTTCTCCGAAATAAGAAAAATCGCCCCTGCTCATTTCCTGCTTGTTCCCGGTGTGGGAGCACAAGGTGGTAGCTTGGAAGCTGTGGCAAAGTATGGCATGAACGACCATTGCGGACTCATTGTGAACTCATCACGAGGCATTATTCACGCATCACAAGACGATGATTTTGCTCGGGTTGCCGGTCAAAAGGCACAAGAAATGCAACAATCCATGGCAAAACTGCTTGCCGACTTTAGCTTGATTTAACCCAAACAGGTCATTCGACCACTAAGGGTTACATTTTTTCGGCTCATCGGGTTGCTTCTCGCCAGCTTTCGTTCGCTTGTTGGCATTTGAGTTGCCGTTTTTTTTTGACGAATCCGCCTCGTCAATCAACATTCAGACAAAATCAGTGCGAATGTTAATAACCGATTGGAGTTTAAGTTCTGCTGATGTTGAACTTTTATATCAATTTGTCGCAGATGCTGTAAAGAAGTAGAAAGTGAGACTAACGATTGAATTAGCGTTTTTTGTCATGAATTAAGGTTCTATAAACTAAGTTTGTTCCCTTTTTTCATGATTTTGCATTATCTTTGCTGTGTAGACTAAAAATGATTATAAGGTATATTTTTATTTAAATAACAGTTTAAAATGACAAACGTTTCGACTTACAGTTTTGCTGGCAAAAAAGCACTGGTCCGTGTAGATTTCAATGTTCCGTTGAATGAACAAGGCCAAATCACCGACGACACCCGCATTCGTGGTGCCCTCCCCACTCTGAACAAAATTCTTGCCGACGGAGGCAGCCTCATTTTAATGAGCCACATGGGTAAACCCAAAGGCAAAATTGTTGCTTCGCTGTCGTTGAGTCAAATTGTCGATGCCTTGAGTGCGGCTCTTGGTGTCGAAGTGCAGTTTGCTCCCGACTGTGCCAAGGCCGGCGATGTTGCTGCTACCTTGAAGTCAGGTGGGGTGCTCTTGCTCGAAAACTTGCGATTCTATGCCGAGGAAGAAGGAAAACCTGTGGGAATCGACAAGGAAGACCCTAAATATGATGAAGCCAAGAAGGAAATGAAAATCCGTCAAAAAGACTTTGCCAAAACTCTTGCAAGCTATGCCGACGTGTATGTAAACGACGCATTTGGCACAGCCCACCGCAAGCACGCCTCTACTGCCGTGGTGGCCGATTTTTTTGATAAAGACAATAAGATGGTGGGCTTGCTCATGCAAAAGGAACTCACAGCCGTCGACAACATTCTCACCAACATCAGTCGTCCGTTCACTGCCATCATGGGAGGTTCAAAGGTGTCGACCAAGATTGGAATCATCGAAAACTTGATGGAAAAGGTAGACAATCTCATTTTGTGCGGTGGCATGACCTATACTTTCATGAAAGCCTTGGGAGGCACCGTGGGCAAATCCATTTGCGAGACCGACAAGCTCGATCTTGCTCTCGACATTGTGAAAAAGGCCCAAGAAAAAGGAGTGAACCTTGTGCTTGCCGATGATTGCGTGTGTGGCGACGATTTTAGCAATGATGCCAACACAAAGGTGTGTCCGGCCAAGGAAATTCCCGATGGTTGGGAAGGTCTTGATATTGGTCCTAAAACTCGTGAAAAATTTGCAAAAGCCATTACCGAAGCCAAAACAATTTTGTGGAACGGTCCTGCCGGCGTGTTTGAGTTCGACTCTTTTGCAGTAGGTTCCAAAGCCATTGCCGATGCAGTGGTCAAGGCAACCGAAGGCGGTGCTTTCTCGCTTGTGGGTGGTGGCGACTCGGTGGCTTGCGTCAACAAGTTTGGATATGCCGACAAGGTTTCCTACGTTTCAACCGGTGGTGGTGCCCTTCTCGAAGCCATCGAGGGCAAGGAACTCCCCGGTGTTGCCGCCATCAAAAAATGAGAAATGCGTTTATATTGGTTTTGAGTTTGAAAAAACACTTGAAACTCCAATAACAACACAATGCAAGGAGGTAGAGAAATCTGCTTCCTTGTTTTTTCAAAGTTTTACATTTTTTTCGTCGATGTGTGAATTTTGTTTCGTTTTGCTTTGTTTCGTGACGAATAGAGGTAAAATATAGCCATGAATGTGATTATTTTTCGATAATTGTTTGTAACTTTGTGTATTAATTTTACGAACAATTGTTTGTGTTTGAATCAAGCATTCAACAACGTTACTATATAATTTCTATTTAAAGTTATGGCAGAAAAAAGAGAAAAATTGTTCGATTCGTTTTCTCCGGTAACCCATGAGATTTGGAGAGCCAAAGCCGAAGTCGACTTGAAAGGAGCCGACTTCGACAAGAAAATGATTTGGAGAACAAATGAAGGTTTTAATGCGCAACCTCTTTATTTCGATGTAGACATTAAAGACTTTAAGACCCTCGATTCACTTCCGAGTGAATACCCCTATGTGCGTGGAACGCGCACCGACAATGATTGGCAAATTCGCCAAGACTACGATGCAGCCAATCCTGTCGAGGCCAATCGACTGGCTCTTGATGGCCTGAACAAGGGTGTTACGGCCGTAGGCTTCAAGGTGCACAAAGACATTGCCAACTTAGATGTCCTGCTCGATGGCATTTATTTGGACGTGGCCGAAGTGAATTTCATGGTTTGCCCGAGCAAGGCTGTTGATTTAGCAAAGATGCTGGTTGCCTATTTGCAAGAAAAGGGTGTCGCCGACAAGTTTACTGGTTCTATTGATTTCAATCCCTACAAACGTATTTTTAAAAAAGGCGAAAAGTTTCCCAAAGACATTGTCTCTGTTGCCACTGAGTTGCTCAAAATTGTCCGTCCTGTGAAAGGATTGCGTGTGCTTGGTGTTGACTCGGTGATGTTGTGCAATGCCGGAGCCTATATTTATCAGGAATTGGGCTATGCCTTGGCTTGGGGCAATGAATGGTTGGCTGCACTCACCGAGGCCGGCTTCTCGGCCAATGAAGTTGCCGGTCGCATCAAGTTCAACATGGGTGTCTCCACCATCTATTTCATGGAGCTTGCAAAATTCCGTGCCGCGCGCATGTTGTGGGCACAAATCGTTAAGCAGTATGGAGCCGATGATGGTGCTTGCAAAATGATGGTGAATGCCACAACATCTCGTTTCAGCCAAACCTTGTTTGACCCATACGTTAACCTGCTACGCAGTCAAACACAGGCCATGTCGGCGGCTCTCGCCTCGGTCGATGAAATCACGGTAACTCCTTTTGATGCTCCTTACAAAAGTCCTGACGAGTTTAGCAATCGTCTTGCACGCAACCAACAAGTGCTGTTGAAAGAAGAAAGCCACCTCGACAAGGTTGTTGACCCTGCCGGCGGCTCTTACTACATTGAGGAACTTACCATGTCGCTTGCCGAAACGGCATGGAAACTCTTTCTTGATGTTGAAGATAAAGGAGGATTTAAGATTGAGTGTGAGAATTTCAACATCACCAATGCGGTGAACGCCTCGGCCAATGCTCGTTTCAACAATGTTGCAAAGCGCAAAGAACAGCTTTTGGGCACCAACCAATTTCCCAACTTCTCCGAGACATCGGAAGGCAAGGAAACCCCATCATGCCATTGTGGCTGTGGATGTGGCACCGGTGCCGGCACTAATCCCGTGCTCAACACCAAGCGTCTTGCAAGCGGATTTGAGGAACTACGCAAGAACACAGAGAATGCGGCAAACACGCCCAAGGTGTTCATGCTCACCATTGGCAATTTGGCCATGCGCCTTGCTCGTGCCCAGTTTAGCGACAACTTCTTTGGATGTGCCGGTTACAAGTTGATTGATAACAATGGCTTTGATACTGTTGAAGAGGGAGTAGAGGCTGCAATAAAGGCCGAAGCCGATGTTGTAGTGCTTTGTTCGAGCGATGCCGAGTATCCTGAGTTGATACCCGGTGCCATCAAGGCTCTTGACGGGCGTGCCGAATTTGTGCTTGCCGGTCCCGAAACCGATGAATTTAAAGAAATGGGGGTGACCAACTTTGTGAATGTGCGCACCAACGTTCTTGCAACACTAAAGGCTTTCAACGCTAAACTTTTAAAATAATCAATCGCTACTATGAGACCAAATTTTAAAAATATAGATATTGCAAAAGAGGCCTTTCAAGCAGAGCACAGACCTCTTAAACCGGCAGCCCCTTGGATCAATGCCGAGTTGCTCGAAATCAAGCCGGTTTACACTCGCGAAGATCTTGAAGGAATTGAACACCTTCAATTCAAAGCCGGTATTCCGCCGTTTCTTGGTGGTCCTTACAGTTTGATGTATCCTTTCCGGCCTTGGACGGTGCGCCAATATGCTGGTTTTTCGACAGCGGCCGAGTCCAACGCTTTCTATCGCCGCAATCTTGCCTCGGGACAAAAAGGCTTGTCGGTAGCGTTCGATCTTCCCACGCATCGTGGCTATAATGCCGATAATCAACGCGTAGTGGGCGATGTGGGAAAAGCCGGGGTTTCTATTTGTTCGGTTGAAGATATGAAAGTTCTTTTTGATGGAATACCATTGAACAAAATGTCTGTTTCGATGACAATGAATGGTGCTGTGCTCCCCATTTTGGCATTCTACATTGTTGCCGGCCTTGAACAAGGAGCCGAGTTGGAGGTGATGGCCGGAACCATTCAAAACGATATTTTGAAGGAATTCATGGTTCGCAACACCTACATTTATCCTCCAAAATTCTCGATGCAGATTATTGCAAGCATCTTTGAATACACCTCCCAAAACATGCCCAAGTTCAATAGCATTTCAATTTCGGGCTATCACATTCAAGAAGCAGGAGCCACGGCCGATATTGAGCTGGCCTACACGTTGGCCGATGGCATGGACTACTTGCGCACCGGTGTTAATGCCGGCATGAAAGTAGATGCTTTTGCTCCTCGTTTGTCATTCTTTTGGGGCATATCGATGAACTTTTTCACCGAAGTTGCCAAGATGCGAGCCGGTCGATTGCTATGGGCTAAAATTGTGAAGAGTTTTGGAGCCGAAAATCCAAAATCGATGTCGTTGCGCACCCACAGCCAAACTTCGGGGTGGTCGTTGACGGCACAAGATCCGTTTAACAATGTGGGACGCACTTGCATTGAAGCAATGGCCGCCGCACAAGGACATACACAATCGTTGCACACCAATGCGCTCGACGAGGCTATTGCCCTGCCCACCGACTTCTCTGCACGCATTGCTCGCAACACGCAAATCTACATTCAGCAAGAAACCTACACCACCAAGGCCATTGATCCTTGGGCAGGCTCTTATTATGTAGAAAAACTGACCGATGAGCTGGTGAGAAAAGCATGGGCACACATTGAAGAGATTGAAAAACTCGGCGGAATGGCAAAGGCCATTGAAACCGGAGTGCCCAAAATGCGCATCGAGCAAGCGGCGGCACGCACGCAGGCTCGCATCGATTCGGGGCGGCAAACAATTGTGGGAGTCAATAAATATGTTCTTGAAAAAGAAGCTCCCATCGATATTCTTGAAATTGACAACACCGAGGTGCGCAACGAGCAGGTTTCGCGCTTGCAAGAGCTTTACAAAATGCGTGACAACAGCAAAGTTAAAGCCGACCTCGAAGCACTCACCGAATGTGTGAAAACCGGTAAAGGCAATCTCTTGGCTTGTGCTGTTCAGGCGGCCAAAGACCGTGCTTCATTGGGCGAAATTTCAGATGCATGTGAAGTGATTGTGGGACGATATAAAGCAAAAGTTCAAATGTTTTCAGGAGTGTATTCATCAGAAGTTAACAACGACGCAAACCTCAAAGCGGCACAAGAGCTTACAGAGAAGTTTGCCAAAAGAGAAGGACGACGCCCACGCATCATGATAGCAAAAATGGGGCAAGACGGCCACGACCGTGGTGCCAAGGTGGTTGCAACCGGCTATGCCGATTGTGGTTTCGACGTTGACATGGGGCCATTGTTCCAAACGCCCGAAGAATCGGCCAAAGAAGCAGTCGAAAACGATGTTGACGTGCTTGGAGTATCAAGTTTGGCGGCAGGTCACAAGACCTTGATACCGGCAGTTATTGCCGAGCTCAAAAAACTTGGGCGCGAAGACATTATTGTAACAGCCGGTGGCGTAATACCTGCTCAAGACTATGATTTTCTTTACAAGGCAGGTGTGGCGGCAGTGTTTGGTCCCGGTACCAACGTGATGAAATCGGCCGCCGAGGTGATGAAAATCCTCCTTGACGAAGATTGAGGTTCAACCTCAATCGGTTTTTAACTTAAAAAGCTGTGGCTTATATCATTGCATTGAGCCACAGCTTTTTCATTTACCTTTAACCAAAATGTATGCCTTGCATAATCAAAGGCCTTTTAATTCTGTTATTTTCCCTATGAAATTATAGATAGATGAATTTTCAATATCAGTTAAGCGACAATAAAAACGTTTTATTGTGCGCATGGATTATTTTGCTTCGCATTTTTGTCAAGCATGATGTCGAGAATAACGTCATCGGCTTTCAACATGCCCTTTTGTCCCACTTGAGCCATGTTGTCGATGCACTGTTCGGGAGTAATGCCGCAAATGCCGTCGCTGGGTCTTAGCTTCACGTCTTGAACAGCCATTCTTGCGCACATGAATGCCGCCGAGGTTGCCGCCGTTTGTTTGAGGGCACACCCCACTTTGCCTCCATCGCATATCATGCCCGATATAGCTCCCGTCATGTTGCGCACAGCCCAGCCCATTTGCTCATCATTGCCCCCCATGAGCCATGTCATGGAAACACTTGCCGCCGTCGATGCCGCTGCAACACATGTACACATGGCGGCCAGTTTGCCCACCTTGGCGTTAATATAGCTGTTGAGCATGTCACCCAGCGCAACAGCGCGGAGTTTCTTTTCCTCGCTTGCTCCTATGGCATTGGCTATTTCAACAATGGGAACAATCATGGCAATGCCCTTGCTACCCGAGCCTGCACTGCTCATCACCGATTTGGGGCAACCGTTCAGGCGAGCTTCGATGGCCGAAGACACTTTGAGCATGGTGCGTGTCATCAGCCCATCGCCCAACACCTTGGTGCAGTCTTGTTGCAACACGCGTGCAATGCCTATGCCGGCCTCATTTTCAAGACCGTATTTTGCAACATCGTCATTCATTTCTATTCCCTTGTTGAGGAAGGCCAGCTCTTCGGCACTTGCCGTGTCTACCAAGGCGCGCATTTCGGCAAACTTCATGTCGAGCAATTTATTGAGCAAGGTGTTGTCCTTGGTGTGAGCCACGTCGTCGTTTCTGAGAATGTCAACGCCGTTTTTTTGAATGAGTGCAACATTGGTGTGTGCACCCAAAATAATGGCTGTGCCCACACCATTGGTTGTGGTCACATCGCAACGCACATATATTCTGTGCTGTTCTCTGTCGATGTCGACAGTCACATTACCCGATTTCACCATTTCACGCACCTTTTCGGTGTCGTTGATGTCGAAGTCTTCAAGAATTTGTAATGATTTTTCGGGGTTTCCAATCAAAGCTCCCATTGCAACGGCATAGTCAAGCCCCATTTCGGGAAACTTGGGTATAGAAACCGACATACCGTTTTTATAGATATTGGGGTTTACTACAGCTTTGATTTTAATGATTTCGCCACCAATGGCTTGCATGGCAGTTGCTGCGGCAATGGCCACGCATGCAGGTTCGGTACACCCCAATGCCGGTGCCATGTCACGCTTCAAGAATGCAAGCATTTCTGTCTTTGTGAGCATAGTAGTAAAGTTTTTAAAATTTTAGGTCTGTCCTAATATTGTGTGCAAATTTACTAAGATTTTTTAGTATATCGTTCACAATACTATGAAAAATGTATGAGAAAAGGCATCCCTATCTTCAAAATAATGAACAGTGACTTTCTGTTGGTTTAGTGTGAGAAAAGTAGTACCTTTGTTCTGCAAAAAACAAGACGCATAATGATTGATAAAGCCACGGTCGATACAATTCTGGATAGAGCCGACATCGTTGATGTTGTCAGTGACTTCGTGAGCTTGAAGCGACGAGGAACCAACTATGTGGGTTTGTGCCCATTCCACAACGATCGCCGACCATCATTCTATGTGTCGAGGGCAAAGGGAATTTGTAAATGTTTTAGTTGCGGTCATGGTGGCAGTGCCGTGAATTTTGTGATGGAACATGAGCAAATGACCTACGTTGAGGCGTTGCGTTATTTGGCCAACAAATATCACATCGAAATTCATGAACGTGAGTTGACCGATGAAGAGCGTGTTGCACAAAATGAGCGTGAAAGCATGCTTGTCGTCAACGAATTTGCATTGAATTTCTATGAAGACCAGTTGCATCACACGACCGAAGGACAGGAAATTGGCATGAGTTATTTTCGCGAACGAGGATTCACCGATGAGTCGATCAAGAAATTCAGACTTGGCTATTCGCCCGAAAATCGTTCGGCCTTTTTCGATGCGGCAGTTAAAGCCGGTTACAACAAGCAAATTTTGTTTGATGTAGGATTGTGCTTCGATGACAATCGAGGAGGTGGATTTGACCGTTTCAGGGGGCGAGTGCTGTTTCCCATTTTCAATATCGCCGGCAAGGTGGTTGCCTTTGGCGGACGAACGTTGAAGAACGACCCTGCCAAATACTTAAATTCTCCGGAATCCATCGTTTACAATAAACGCAATGAACTCTATGGCTTGTTTCATGCCAAACGCGAAATTACGAAAAAAGAAAAGTGTTTTATCGTAGAGGGATATGCCGATGTGATCTCGATGCATCAGGCCGGATTTGAAAATGTGATAGCCTCGTCGGGCACTGCGCTCACCGAAGGACATATTCACAAAATTCACCGTTTTACCGAAAATGTCACCGAACTGTTTGATGGCGATGAGGCCGGTGTGCATGCAGCCTTGCGAGGGGTAGACATGTTGCTCAAAGAGGGCTTGAACATGAAAGTCCTGCTCTTGCCCGAACCCGAAGACCCCGACAGTTTTGCACGCACACATAGTTCCACTGAAATACAGCAATACATCGATGAGAATGAAACCGACTTTATCAAATTTAAGGCACAAGTGCTTTTAAAGGATTATGCCAATGACCCCGTAAAGAAAGCAAATGCAATTTCAGATATTGTTAAGTCGATTGCCATTATTCCCGATAGCATCAAAAGGGCACTCTATGCCAAGGAGTGTGCCAATATACTGAATTTTAGTGAAAGCATCATTTTAAGGGAGATCAAGAAAAACATCATTAAAATTAGGGAAGAGGAGAGCAAAAGAAACCGCAAGGAAAAAGAAAAAGCTGCCCTACCCGAGTCGCTTGCACCTGTGCAAAGCGATGAAGAGGCGACGCCAACAGCAGACAAGGCAGTCTCTTCCCCGGCGATAAATGATGAAGGAAAAGATGCCGAACTCTTGCAACGCTATGAATTGGAGATGATTAGATACATTGCTAAGTATGCCATGTGTGTTGTTTGCTCCACCACATGCAGCGATGGCAGGGTGGTGCCCATGATTTTGTGCGAATATGTGAAAAATGAACTTGATGCCGATCAAATGAGTTTTTCGCACCCTGTTTATGCGCAAATTTTTGATTATTCGCTTCGTTGTATCGACGAATATGAACAATCGTTGCAAGCCTATCGAGAGCAACTGCAAAATGAAATGAAGGCAGAGCGTGACAAGGGCATTGTCGAAATTCAACAATCGGCTCCCGGCTCGTTAGACCATATCAGGCAAAAGGAAGAAGAACTTGATGCGAGAATTAATGCCGAAACAGCAATGAAAGAGAATGAGTACAGTAAAGATTTTTTTCAAAAAAAGATTTGCTCACACCCCGACGACAATATTCGCCAACTGTCTTTTGAACTGGTGAGCGAGCGATACCGGTTGAGCAAAATACACACGCAATACACTGCCCAGACTCCTGAACACATGCGTTTGCACCCCATCATCAATGAGGCGATTTTTAATTGGAAAAATGCAATTGTCCATAAAAAAATAAAAGAAATACAAAATCAAATTAAAACTGCACCGGCCGATCAAATTGAAGATTTGCTCAAGCAACAGCTCGCACTCGATGCCACACGCAAGCAGCTTGCCATGCTCACGGGTGAAAGGGTTGTAAATCCACGTTTTTAACATTGTGTCCTATCAATGCTTTCATGTTACAGAATAATTTCTTATTTTTGCATTCTATATTGGGTATCATAGATTTGAACATGACATGAAACCTTAGAATTTGTTGAATTTAATTATACTTTCTATGAAATTTCGCCATTTTATACTCATTGCGATTTTATGCTTTGTCAATCCTGTGACAGGGTATGCCGACTTGAAGCTGCCCACTAAAACATTTGGAGGTGAAAGCTATTACTACTATAAGGTTAAGAGCAAGGATACGGTTGAAGGCATTGCAAAAAAGCTGGGTATCTCCGTTGACGACATTCTTTGCTACAATCCCTCGGCATCTTTGGGAATGGCGAAAAAACAATTGCTCTTTTTCCCGGTTGATGCATTCAAAACGAGCAAGCACACACAGGTGAACACTGTACAGCTCTCTAATGAGCCGGTAACTCATGCTGTGAAAAACGGAGAAACGCTCTATGGCATCGCCAAGCTCTACGACATGACGGTTGAAGAACTTGTTGTCGCCAATCCGCAAGCCTACCAAGGTGTTGTCGCCGGTGATTTTTTGATGATTCCGCATGCGACCGGAGCAAACTCCTTGACAGGACAAGACATGATTTATCACACCATTTTGGCAGGAGAATCGATGTACAGTGTGTCAAAAAAATATAATACCACGATAGAGAATCTTCTTCGTTTAAATCCGGGTATATATCCCAATCACTTCATTGAGGGCGAAGTGCTCAAAATAATGCCCAACTCGGCAGAACAAATCTCGCTTGAAAAAGACATTGTTCAATTTAAGCCCTATATTGTGCAAGAAGGCGAAACCTATGCTTCAATTGCTAAAAAATTCAACTTGAACGAGTCGCAACTCACCCAAGTTAACCCTAAGCAGAAGAAAGCGAAAAAAGGAAAAACCATCTATATTCCAAAGAATGCACAAAAAACAACAGTTGTGCATTCTGGAACTGCGACAACCAAAGAACTTGAACAAACCTATTCGCCCAAGATGCAAGAGGTGTTTAACAACGTGCACAAGGTGAAAGACGACAATGAAATCAACATTGCGCTGGTGCTCCCCTTTCAATTGCACAAAGCCGATGCACCGCGCCAAGCATATTTGTACACCGATTTTTATAAAGGTTTCTTGTTGGCGGTTGACAGCATAGGAAAAAAAAGCCGCAAGAAAATCAATATCAATGTGTATGACACACAGCACAACTTGAATGTTACCGACAGCATTTTGGCTTTGCCACAAATGAAAAGCCTTGATGTGCTTGTGGCTCCGAGCGAACCCAAACAACTGCAACGTTGCAACTCTTTTGGCAAAGAAAACGGCATTACGGTGGTGAATTGCTTTGCTTCGAAAAACGATGATTATGCCACCAATTCACGGGTGTTGCAAATAAACATGCCTTCGTCCTACATGACTGCTGTTGTCAACAGCTGGGTTGATAAAAAATTTGCTGATTATCAAGTTATTTTCCTCGAAGATCCTGCCGGCGAAGACAAAGACATTTACAACGACATAAAAAATCATGTGATTGCCGGTAAAAAGAAATATCAAACCATTGGCGTGAGTGGCAAACTCAGTGTTTTGGATTTGTCGCAACGCATGGACCCGGGTTCTGACTACTTATTTATCCCAACATCGGGCGGAAAGGCATTCTTGTCAAAGGTTTGCGATGCACTGATTGGTGTTAAAAAACAGCGTTTTGACTGCAACGTTTCGATGCTCGGTTTCCCTGAATATTTAACCTATCTCAAAGATTATAAAACGAAATTCCAAGCCATCGACACCTATATTTTCTCTCGTTTCTTTTCGGCCAATGAAGCAAGAAAACGCAGAGTTGAACAACTTTTTAAAAGAAAATACAATGGTTCTATGATTGTGACAACACCTTCAATGGGATTGTTGGGCTATGATTTGGGCGTGTATTTGATTAGCTCTTTGCACAGACAAGGATATATTGACAGCGAAACGCCTTATTTCGACGGAGTGCAGATGGATTGTCAGCTCAAGCGTGCCAGCAACTGGGGTGGTCTTATCAATACCTGTGTGGAACTGGTGCATTTAAAGGGAACAACAATGAGAGAAAGCATCATTAAATAAGTATGTGCAGCCTTGTGAAACATTTGGTTTGGGCAATTTGCCTGGTGATGGCTTGTGCATCGAGTGCACACGGACAAAGTCACCACGACGGCAATATTGCGGTTGGAGGCAAAATGGGCGCATCGTTTTCCAAGGTAAATTTCAGCCCGAGTGTTCCGCAGATGTTACAACCGGGCGTGGTGATAGGTGGAACATTTCGCTACATCGAGGAACGGCACTTCGGCGTAATTGTTGAATTTAATGCACAGCAACGCGGGTGGAAAGAAGATTTTGAAGGGCTTGATTTCAGCTACAACCGTCGTTTCACCTATTTGCAACTTCCTGTGCTTACGCACATTTTTTTCGGCAACGATCGTTTTCGCTTTTTCTTCAATGCAGGTCCTGAAATCGGCTATATGATAAACTCGGCAACTGCTGCCAATTTCGATATAGAACAATATCGGAATATAGAAAATTTTCCACACACCAATCGCAATTGCGACCAATTTAGTTTGAAGGTGAAAAATAAGTTCGACTATGGCATCTCGGCCGGTGCAGGAATTGAGTGGAGCAAAAACTCCAAACATTCACTCAATCTTGAAGGAAGGTTTTACTATGGATTGAACGATGTGTTTGGAAATCACAAGAAAGATGTTTTTTCAAGTTCCAACTCTTTTTCTGTGATGGTGACATTGGGTTATTACTATCGCATCAAGTGAATGGGGTTTCCTCTCCCCTGCTCTTCTTCGCTACACACTAACTGTGCAGAATTTTGTAGATGAGTTCAAATAGAAGGTCATAGGCATCTTGTCGAGATCCTTGACCTTTACTCTTTACATCGCACTCTCGCAAGTAGCTTATAATGTTCACGCAGGCTCGTGTGCTGTATAGATTGGCTGCTTGTTTAAATTTTTTCAAGCGAAATATTGAGCGAGTGCCACATTGCGCCATCAGCCCCTGATCGGTTTTGTCTTTGGAAGTTCTCACGAGCAACACATTGGAAAAGAATCCATAGAGCATGCTCACCGTGACCACCGGCGGATTGTTTTTGGGATTGCGTTTATAGTAATCGATGATTTTATAGGCCTTTGTTGCATTTCGGGCTATAAGAGCGTCTTCAAGTTCAAAGTTGTTATAGTCTTTGCTGATGCCAATGTTCTCTTCAATCAGGCTTGGAGTTATTCTGTTGTCTTGGGTAACAAGCAATTTAAGTTTGTCAATTTCGCCAAACATTCTCGAAATATCGGTTCCCACAGAATCGGAGAGCATCAATACCGATTTCTCATCAATGTTTATTCGCAGCGACTGGCAATATTCCTTAATAATTTTTGGCATTTCATAGTCTCGCACTTTGTTGGAAGTCATCACCACACCGCTGTCGGCCTTTTTTATTGCATCGATCAATTCCTTTGATTTCATGGTGTCGCCTTTGTAGCAAATGACCAAAATGGTGCTTGACAAAGGTTTTTCGGCATAAAATTTGAGCAAATTAAGCTCATCGGTATTTTTTTTGTTTTGCGCTTTTCCCACATTTTGCGCTTCACGCAAGACAACAACCTGCCGTTGCGACATGGTGGGATATTGCTTGCATGTCGATATTACAGTGCGAATGTCAACATCCATGCCATAGTAAACCGTTAAGTTAAAATCTTTTTCATCTTCGGTGAGAGCATTGCTCACAATGAGTTCACTCAATTGGTCGATGTAATAGGGTTCATCACCTTGCAGAATGTAGATGGAACGAAATTTCTTGTTGAGAATTTCATTGCGTAATGAAAAAAAAGTGACTTCTTCTTTTTTTGTTGGCATGCTGTTTGACTATGTGATTAATAATGGCTAAATTTACAATCAATTTGCGACTTGTGCAAATCAATTGCAATGCAGAAATTAAATTTACCTGATTATCAGTTTAATGTTAAGCGCAACGAAAAAGGAAACCTTGTCATTTATGATGAATTGCGCCGTCGTTTTGTTACACTCACTCCCGAAGAATGGGTGCGTCAGAATTTTGTGAGGTTTCTCATCGACGAAAAACGATTTCCCCGAGGATTGATGGCAAATGAGGTTTCGCTGTTGCAAAATGGGATAAAACGTCGATGCGATTCGCTGGTGGCCGACGTGCAAGGCAATCCGCTGGTTATCGTGGAATATAAAGCTCCCGATGTTGAAATCACACAGACGGTGTTTGATCAGATTGTGCGCTACAACATGGTGTTGCATGCTCGTTATCTAATCGTGTCTAACGGCTTGAACCACTATTGTTGCAAGATTGATTACAGCACAAAGTCATATGCGTTTCTCAGGGATATTCCTCATTATGCTGATTTGTGAAAAAATGGACAGTAACAACTATTTAGAACAGCTCAATTCTGAGCAGCGAGCGGCGGTTGAATATATCGACGGTCCTGAGTTGGTGATTGCCGGTGCAGGCTCGGGGAAAACCCGGGTTTTGACCTATAAAATTGTACACTTGCTGCGCTCCGGAGTAAAGCCGTGGAACATCATGGCATTGACATTCACCAATAAAGCGGCTCGTGAAATGCGTGAACGCATCGAACAAATGGTTTCTTTGCAAGAAGCCAATCTACTGTGGATGGGAACATTTCACTCCATTTTTGCACGCATCATCAGATTTAATGCCCAAGCCATGGGGTTGAAATCGAATTACACAATATATGATGCTTCCGACAGTCTCTCGGCCATTCGAAACATCATTAAATCGTTGGGACTTGATGATAAGCACTACAAGGCGCCGTCTGTTCAGGCCAGAATTTCCGATTTAAAAAATGCAATGGTCAGCCCCGGCGACTATGAGACAAACAAACAATGGAGCAATCAAGACGTGGAGTGTCACCGACCTCACACGGGTCTAATCTACCGCATGTATTGTGAACAGTGCCGAGCATCGAATGCATTGGACTTTGACGACTTGCTTGTTTACACCAATTTGCTCTTGCGTGACAATGCCGAAATCAAAGAGCGATATCAAAATCTGTTTCAATATATATTGGTCGATGAATATCAGGATACCAATTTTGCCCAAGTCAAGATTATTGAGCAACTTTCCAACGAACAAACCCACTTGTGTGTTGTGGGCGATGATGCGCAAAGCATCTACTCATTTCGTGGTGCAAACATTTACAACATTTTAAACCTTCAAAAGGTTTATCCGACTCTCAAAATCTTTAAACTCGAAGAAAACTACCGCTCGACTCAAAATATTCTTTCGGCGGCCAACTCATTGATTGATAAAAACACCAAGCAATATCGCAAGCACATTTTTTCAAACAAAGGTTTAGGCAACAAGGTTGTTGTGCGAAATTGTGTCAGCGAATATGAGGAAGCCTATGCTATTGCCAACGAAATCATGAGATTGAAACGGCAAAAGGGTTACTATTGGAGCGATTTTGCAATTCTCTTCCGCACCAACTCCCAGTCGAGAATATTAGAAAGGGCATTGAGAAGCGGCGGGCTTGGAAATGACCATGGCAACACTCGCTTGGGTATTCCATATCGCGTATATGGCGGTTTGGCTTTTTATCAACGCAAAGAGGTGAAAGATGCCATTAGCTATTTTAAAGTGTCGATAAACCCCGACAATGAGTCGTTGCGCCGCATCATTAATTTTCCTCGCCGTGGCATTGGCGACACTACTGTGAGCAAAATTGCAATGGCTGCTCAAAACAGTGGAACGAGTATGTGGCAAGTGCTTTGTCATCCGGCAAACTATGTGCTTGATTTGAACAAAGGAACACTTAAAAGACTTCATGATTTTCAACTGTTGGTCGAAGGAATGCAGGCTTTGGACAATGGCTGTCGTGATGCTTGTGCAATTGCCGAAGAAATCATCAATCGAAGCGGATTGTTGCAGGAACTGGCCGGAGAACATGACGCAGAGAACATAAGCCGGCAAGAAAACATCAAAGAGTTGTTGAGCGGCATTAAGGAATTTGTGGACAATCGCCTGGAAGAAAGCGGACACAATGCAACATTGGCAGAATACTTGACCGATGCCGCCCTGGCAACCGATCAAGACTTAGACAACTCGCAAGAAGATTGTGTGACCTTGATGACAGCCCATGCGGCCAAAGGGCTTGAATTTAAAAACATCTTTATTTCGGGCGTTATCGAAAATCGATTTCCGTCCTATCGCAGCAAGGACAGGCTGGAAGACGTAGAAGAAGAGCGACGATTGCTTTATGTGGCCATTACAAGGGCGATGGAAAATTGCTACATCTTTCATTCTAACATGGCTATTATCAATGGTAAGAGTGATGCGGCAGTCAAGAGCAGATTTCTTGATGACATCGACAGCAACTATTTGTCGCAAAGCGGTTCGTCGGCTCATCGTAAGTCTGCCTATGAAAGCACGGCTTTGCGATGGAACAGTTTTGATACCGATTTGCCATCAAATGTGTCGCTTGGCAAGAAATCATTAGGCGACAGAGTGCCGATACCCTCTCCAAGTACTCCGAGAGTGAAACCCACAACCGGGGTTGTGGCATCATCGGGCAGTTTCTCGGTTCACAGTATTGATGAATTAAGTGAAGGCATGAACATTTTGCATGAACGGTTTGGCTTCGGTGTAATCGAGACTGTTATTGACAAGGAAGGCAAAATTATTGTCAACTTTGACGATATTGGCGACAAAACTTTGTTGTTGAAATTTGCAAAATTTGAAATACAAAAATGAATACTCCCTATTATATTGTCTACGAAAACAAACTGCGACGCAATCTTGATTTAATTTCACGTGTTGCACGTGAAGCCGATGTAAAAATCATTATGGCGTTTAAAGCCAATGCGCTGTGGAAAACTTTTTCTATTTTTAGAGAATATGGCATCTGCTCTACGGCAAGTTCGGTGAATGAAATGTTGCTTGCCAACGAAGAACTTCGTTGCAAGGCTCATACCTATTGCCCGGCCTATACTGATGATACCATCGACCGATACGTTGCCGGCAGTTCACACATTACTTTCAATTCGATTGATCAATATCTACGTTTTAAAAAACGTGTTGAATTGTGGCCTGAACACATCGGCTGTGGCCTGCGCATCAACCCCATGTGCTCCATTGTTGATACCGACATCTACAACCCATGCTGTCCCGGTTCGCGTTTTGGAGTTATTGCTGCCGAATTGAATGATATTCCGCAAGGTATCGAAGGATTTCATTTTCATGCACTGTGCGAATCTTCTTCATTTGATTTGGAGAAAGTGCTGTTGGCTGTTGAAGAACAGTTCGGGAAATACTTTCCGCGATTAAAATGGATAAACATGGGTGGCGGTCATTTGATGACACGAAAAGACTACGACATCGAACATTTGATTTCGTTATTGAAATCGTTTAGGTGCAAATATCCTAACCTTCAAGTAATACTCGAACCCGGGAGCGCATTTTGTTGGCAAACAGGCGATTTAGAGACTACAGTTGTTGATGTGGTTGAAAACTGTGGCATTAAAACCGCTATTATCGACGCTTCGTTTGCCTGTCACATGCCCGATTGTCTTGAAATGCCTTATCGACCTAAAATAAGTCAAGCTCTCGACGAGGTTAATTTTAGCAAGCCGACTTACAGAATTGGCGGCAATTCATGTTTGAGCGGAGATTTTGTGGGCAATTGGAGCTTTGAACGAGAGCTCCGGTGTGGCGACAGGTTAACATTTGAAGACATGAACCATTATACCACTGTTAAAACCAACATGTTCAACGGTATTCAACACCCAAGTATCTTGCTTGAACATTGCAACGGAACAGTTGAAACATTGCGAGAGTTTTCTTATGAAGATTATAAGAACAGAATGAGTTGAAGGCAACAAATTCTTTCTGGTGCAGGCAAACAAAGATATTTTCCTTTGCGGAGCAATTTTTTGTTGCATTTCATGTTTACTATGTAACATCATTGATTGCAACATGGAGCATGTGGGGTGCGTTTTTGTAGTGTTCTTGTATGCTTTTTATGGGCGGTTAAAGATTTGAAAAAGACGAAGTGTGCATTTCTTGAATAAAATAATTTTGATGGCAGTCATGGTCATGAGCGGTGTTCAGCTTTTGGCCTGTGAATGTGGTACAGACTCTGTTGATGTCAGTATTGACACGGTGGGAGTTTGTGCTCAACTCTGCGATAGCTCCTCATTGTGTGTTGCTAAATCTGAAAATAAAGAAAATGCGATATCGTTTAATTTGCAAAAAGAGTATGCACCCGCCTACACCATCAATCAAGATTTGACCTATGTGGGGATTCCTCTTTTTTTTGCCGGTCTGTTTGGGCGGACAGAGAAAAGCAGAATACATCGCATTCACAACGATTTTGTAGAGAAATTTCACAGTCCGGTTGACAATTACACGCAATATGCACCATTTGTTCTTTCAAGTGCATTGCAGGTTGCAGGCGTGAAGGGGCGAAGCAAGCTGTTGAGATACAGCGTGAGCAGTGCATTGTCTTTTGGGTTGATGGCGGCTTTTGTCAACAGTATCAAGTATTCTGCCAAAGAACTTCGCCCCGACAAGAGTACACGCAATTCTTTCCCATCGGGACACACGGCAACGGCATTTGTGGCGGCAACAATTCTTCACAAGGAATATGGTTTGACGCGCAGCCCGTGGTATAGCGTGGCCGGCTATGGGTTGGCAACGGCTACGGGCATCATGCGAATGCTCAACAACAGGCACTGGGTGAGCGACGTGCTTTCGGGAGCCGGTATTGGCATCATGTCAACCGAATTGGCCTACGTTGTGAGCGACTTAATATTTAAGGCGAAAGGCATTAACAAGAGTGAAATGGGCAATCTGATAAACCTCAAAGAAAATCCGTCATTCTTTTCAATTCACATGGGAGGCAGTTTTGGCGGACATAATTTGACCATGCCCAATTCTTTTTCAAAATATATAGCAGAAGAAAAACTGGTGTTGAAGTTTGGTACTGCTTCGGTGGTGGGGATTGAAGGAGCCTACTTTTTAAATCCTTATATAGGCATTGGCATGAACATGAAAACATCGAGCAGGCACGTAAAAAATGTCGATGGCCGATTGGCGCACAAAATGAATTCTAAAATAGACATGACCGATATCACCATTATTGTGGAACGCAACAACTTGGCCGAGTATTCCACCGATGCCGGTTTATATCTTTCTTTGCCGTTTTCAGAAAAATGTGCTTTGGGCACAAAAATGTTGATAGGGAAAAGTGAGATGAAGGGGCTTGAAATACGTGCCCGGAAAAGAGGAATGACAAAAAATTTTGACCCGGTCAAAAAGCCGGCACCCTATGACGTTACATGGGACTATTTTTCGATAAAAGGCAATAAGACCGTCTGTTTTGCAACAGGTCTTTCTTTTTCTGTGGCCTATAAGTCTTCATTCTGCTGGCGCACATTTATAGACTGGCGCGTTTCAAACAAGAAATTCACAGCTAAGCTCGATCCGTTGAAATGGAAAAAATATGAATTCCCCGACCAATATAAAGACCAAGATTTTGCCGTAGAAGGTGTTATCAACAAAACGTTGACAAACGTGAGTGCAGGATTTGCCCTTTCGGTAATTTTTTAACCCAAATCGGTCATTAGAGGTCGCACTGATTTTGTTTGAATGTTGACCAAATTGGTTGTCTTTTTTTGAAGACGTAGCGGGCTGCGTCAAGAAAAACAGCAGCCAAGATACCGGCAAGCAGACAAAAGCAGTCGGGAAGCACGCGATGAACCGATCATTGTAAACCTTAGCGGTCTAATGACCGATTTGAATTTAATTTTCAAAGAGAGTGGCTACTGCTTCGGCGCAGCGTTCTCCGTCGATTGCGCTCGACACAATGCCGCCGGCATAACCGGCTCCTTCGCCACAAGGATACAGTCTCTTGATGGCAATGTGGCTGAGCAACTCTTTGTCTCTCGGTATTCTCACGGGTGAAGACGTGCGAGTTTCTACACCGATTACGATGGCATCATTAGTCAAAAACCCCTTGGCAGTTTTCCCAAATATTTTAAATCCCTTTCTCAAACGTTTGCCAATGAATGGAGGCAACCATAGGTCAAGTCGCGATGACTGCAAGCCCGGAGCAAATGAAGAGGGAGGAATGAGCTTTGAGGGTTTGCCCTCCACAAAGTCTTTCATGCGCTGTGCGCCTGCCATTTGACTGTTGCCGGCTTCGGCAAAGCATTGTTTTTCCAAGTCTTCTTGAAAGCGCATGACTGCCAATTCTTGGTATTGGGCATATTGTTCAGGCAAATCTTCGGGGTGAATTTCAACAACCATGCCGGCATTGGCCCAATAAGACCCTCGATTGCTTGGCGACATGCCGTTGACCACGAGTTGCCCCGGCGAACTGGCAGCGGGCACCACAATTCCACCCGGGCACATGCAAAAAGAATAAACCCCTCGCCCATCGATTTGTGTTACAAAGTTATATTCGGCGGCCGGCAGATAATCGCCTCTGCCGGCTTTGTTGTGATATTGAATTTCGTCGATGATGTGCTGCGGATGCTCCAGCCTTACACCAACTGCAATGCCTTTGGCTTCCATCGCCACATCTTGGTTGTGCAACATTTCATACACGTCGCGAGCCGAATGTCCTGTGGCGAGGATTACAGGGCCTTGGAATATCTTTCCGTTTTCGCATTTCACGCCCACAACTTCTTTGTTTTCAATAATCAACGAAGTAACACGAGTTTGAAAATGCACCTCTCCATCACATTCCAGAATGGTTTTTCTCATGTTCTCAATGATGTGAGGCAGTTTGTCGCTACCGATATGCGGATGAGCATCAATGAGAATGTTTTCATTGGCTCCATGTTGATGAAAAATACCTAAGATACGATTAACCGAACCGCGTTTTTTGCTTCTTGTGTATAGTTTCCCATCGCTATATGCCCCGGCACCGCCCTCACCAAAGCAATAATTGCTGTTGGGGTCAATGATGCCTTCTCGTGCAATTTTTGAAACATCGTGCAAGCGATCGCGCACATTCTTGCCACGCTCAACAACAATGGGTTTAATGCCTAATTCAATCAGGCGCAATGCCGCAAACAGGCCACCGGGGCCGGCTCCAACCACAATTGCCTGATGCGAAGAGCTGACTTTCTTGTAGTTGATGGGAGCAATCAAAAAGTCGTTGTTGAGTGGCTCGTCAACATAGGCTTTCACTTTGAGGTTGACCATCACATTGGACTTGCGGGCATCGATTGAGCGTTTAATGATACGCAATCCCTTTATTCTCGAAATGTTGATGTGAAGTTCTTGGGCGATATAAGCGGCAATTTCCTCTTTACTGCAAGCTGTGCGCGGTGAAATGCGTATTTGGAGTTCTGTGACCATAATTTCTGTAATTTTGTGCAAAATTACTCATTTGTTGTGGATTTTTGAGTAAGTTTGCACTTCAAACAATCAATTTTGCAAAGATGACAAACAAAACCGGCGTTTTATTTGACCTTGATGGGGTTTTACTTGACACCGAGGGATTATATACAGATTTTTGGAGAAGTATAGATGTTCTTTATCCCACGCATGTAGAAAAATTCTCATCTGTAATAAAAGGCTCAAATCTGCAATCTATTTTAAACTCCTATTTTTCTCCTAAATATCATCATGATATTGTGAACAGACTCAACAAGTTTCAATGTGAGATGCGCTATAACTTTTTTCCGGGTGCCATTGAATGGATTGAACGATTGAAAAAAGCTCAAATTCCCCTATGTATTGTCACGAGTAGCGATGAAAAGAAAATGTGGCGAGTCTATGCGGCGCATCCTCATTTTAAAGATTATTTTGAAGGCGTGGTTGTGGGAGAAATGGTCAAGAAACCCAAGCCCGATCCCGAATGTTTTTTGCTGGGAGCTTCGCTCATTGGAATTAACATTGAGCAATGCTATGTGTTTGAAGACTCTCTCAACGGGCTTCGTGCCGGCAAAGCGGCAGGAGCTAAGGTCATAGGGCTTGCTACCACCAATCCTGCCAGTGTCTTGGAAGATAAGGCCGACTTGATTATTGATGGTTTTGACGATTTTACGGTGGATAAAATGCTTGCAATATGAAAGTGACGTTGGCAGTTGTGGGTAAAACCGCAAGCGGTTACCTCAAACAGGGAATTGAGGAATACACACGTCGCTTGGCACACTATGTTTCATTTGAAATACAGTACATTGGTGATGCAAAAAACACGAAAAAACAAACCGAGAGTCAGCAAAAGCAAAATGAGGGCAAAAGCATTCTTGCGACAATAGATAAAAGAGATTTTGTCGTGCTTCTCGACGAACATGGCAAGCAACACACGTCTGTGGAGTTTTCGACATATGTCCAAAAACGTATGCTTAGCGGCGTGCAAAGGGTCGTGTTTGTTGTCGGAGGTCCCTATGGTTTTTGTCCCGAGGTGTATGAACGGGCTGATGATAAAATCTCCTTTTCTAAAATGACTTTTTCGCACGAAATGATACGCTTGTTGTTCACAGAGCAACTGTATCGTGCATTCACCATCTTAAATCACGAGCCATATCATCACGAGTGATTGTCGGCAAGTATCATTCTTCCTCCCAAAGTAGTTCGCCGGTGATGGAGTCGGTGAGCATCACGTGTTCTTCGGGTATAAAAAACCTTGTGTCTTTTTGTTGAAGAAACTTTGGAGCCTTTGACATGAAGTAGTCGTAGAATTTGATATTGAATTTTTCTTTGAGCAACGAACCGACCAGTCCGTGTGCTGTGCGTAATCTTAACATCACGTACTCGTCATATTTTTCCCATTCCTCTTCATGTTCTTGCTCAAAGGCGATTTCTTGCAGAGACAATTTGCCAATGTATTCTTTCAGATTAGACGGATTATAGCGACGAAAATGGCCGTCGTAGCTGTGAGCTGCTACTCCAAGCCCTAAATAGGGCGTTAAATCCCAGTAGCTTGAATTGTGATGAGAGATATAGCCGTTTTTTGCGAAATTGGATATCTCATAATGTTCAAAATCGGCTTTTTTAAGTTCGTCGATCAAGGTTTGATACATTTTGATACTCAGCTCTTCATCAATCTCATGCACTTTGCCGGTTTGCCTCATTGCCCACAGTCGTGTGCCCTTTTCATACATCAAACAGTAAGCCGAAATGTGGCAAACTTCCAAGTCGACTGCCTGCATTATATTCCGGCGCCAAGTGTCGAGAGTTTGCCCCGGTATGCCAAAAATCAAGTCAAGGCTGATATTGTCGAAGCCTGCCTGCTGCATGCAGGCAATGGCTTGAATGGCTTGAGCGGCATTGTGCCTGCGGTTGATAAATTTTAATTCATGATCGTCGAAACTTTGTACGCCCACGCTGATGCGGTTCACGCCAAGTTGTTTCAACGACAGCATATAGTCAGTTGTGACATCATCGGGATTGACTTCGACAGTAAATTCATCTACGTCATTCATGTTGATGGACAAATTGCGACACAAACCATCGATCATCAACCTAAATTGCTCAATGCTTAGCCGAGAGGGTGTTCCGCCACCCACATAGATGGTTTTAATTGGCTCAACGATTTCGTTTTTTCTCAACGAAGCTTCTGTCAACAGACATTTGATGTAGTTGTTGAAATGTTGTTTTTTACCGGCAAGAGAATAGAAGTCACAGTAAATACACTTTGACTCACAAAACGGAATATGCAAGTAAACTCCTGCCATTGCCGACAAAATTAGCTTAATTTATCAACATGTGGCAAAAGTTTATGCCATCAATTGATAAATACGGTGATATTTTTGCCGTTTTTGTGATTTATTTCTAAGAATAATATTAAATTTGTAGCTGAATTAGTTCTTGTTCATGCCTTGGGTATGTTGTGAGAGCTTTTTCTCTTAGTTAATTTTGAAAAGTACATTAACAATTAAAAATTCACTAATACATGAAGGTGTATAAAACAAATGAGATTAAGAATATCTCACTTATTGGCAGCAAGGGCTCTGGTAAAACCACACTCGCCGAGTCTATGCTTTTCGAGTGTGGAGTGATTAACCGTCGCGGCTCGATTGCAAATGGCAACACCGTTTGCGACCATTTCCCCGTTGAAAAGGAATATGGCTACTCTGTATTCTCGACAGTTTTTTATGCAGAGTTCAACGACAAGAAACTCAACGTGCTTGACTGCCCGGGTATGGACGACTTTGTGGGCAACGTAGTAACTGCACTCAACATCACCGATGCCGCCGTTCTCGTAGTGAATGCTCAATACGGTGTTGAAGTTGGCACACAAAACAACTATCGCACTGCTCAAAAGGTGGGAAAACCGGTTGTGTTTGCCCTCAATAAAATGGATTGCGAAAATGTTGATTATGACAATGTGATTAATCAATTGAAAGATTCTTTCGGCAACAAAATCGTTCCCATTCAATTCCCCGTTTCAACCGGTGCCGGTTTTAACTCAGTGATCGATGTGCTCATTATGAAACAACTCACTTGGGGTGCCGAAGGTGGCAAACCCACTGTGAGCGACATTGCTCCCGAATTCCAAGACAAGGCCGAAGAAATGCATCAAACACTTCTTGAAATGGCTGCCGAAAATGATGAAACTCTCATGGACAAGTTCTTTGAACAAGGTTCGCTTAGCGAAGAAGAAATGCGAAGCGGCATTTGCAAGGGACTAATCGATTGCAGCATTTGCCCGGTGTTCTGTGTAAGTGCAGAAAAAGACATGGGCGTTCGTCGCATGATGGAGTTCTTGGGCAACGTGGTTCCTTCGCCCGATCAGGTTTCGGCTCCGGTCAACACAGCCGGCGAAGAAATCAAGCCTGATGCCAATGCGCCGGTGAGCTTGTTCTTCTTCAAGACAACTGTTGAACCACACATTGGTGAGGTATCTTATTTCAAGGTTATGTCGGGTACTTTGAAGGCCGGTGTTGACCTTAACAACGTAAATCGTGGCTCTAAGGAGCGTTTAGCCCAAATGTCGGCTGTTTGTGGTCAAATCAAGACTGCTGTCGAGGAATTGCAGGCCGGTGATATTGGTGCGGTTGTTAAGATGAAAGACGTGCGCACTGGTAACACATTGAACGACAAAGGTATTGATTTTACATTCGACTTCATTAAATATCCTGCTCCCAAATATCAACGAGCCGTGAAACCTGCCAATGAAGGCGAAATTGAGAAACTCGGCACAATCTTGAACCGTATGCACGAGGAAGACCCAACATGGCTCATTGAGCAATCAAAGGAATTGAAGCAAACCATCGTTTCGGGACAAGGTGAATTCCACTTGCGCACTTTGAAATGGCGTATTGAAAACAACGAAAAAATTCAAATCGAATATATCGAACCCAAAATTCCATATCGTGAAACGATTACCAAGGCTGCGCGTGCCGACTATCGCCACAAGAAGCAATCCGGCGGTTCCGGTCAATTTGGTGAAGTACACCTGATTGTTGAACCATACAAAGAAGGCATGCCCGAGCCCGATGTTTACAAGTTTGGTAATCAAGAGTTCAAAATGAACATCAAGGACAAACAAGAAATTCCAATGGAATGGGGTGGAAAACTTGTTATCTACAATAGCATTGTGGGTGGTGCCATTGATGCACGTTTCATTCCGGCAATTGTGAAAGGTATCATGGACCGCATGGTAGAAGGGCCTCTCACCGGTTCCTATGCACGCGACGTTCGTGTGTGCATCTATGACGGTAAGATGCACCCGGTTGACAGTAATGAAATTTCGTTCCGCTTGGCTGCACGTCATGCATTTAGCGACGCTTTCAAAAATGCCAATCCCAAGGTTTTGGAACCTGTATATGATGTAGAGGTGCTGATGCCTGCCGAAACCATGGGTGATGTGATGAGTGACTTGCAAGGTCGTCGCTCTATCATCATGGGCATGGAAGAGGCCAATGGCTTGCAAAAGATTAATGCGAAAGTTCCTTTGAAAGAAATGTCAAGCTATTCAACGGCATTGAGTTCTGTTACCGGTGGGCGTGCTTCATTCACCATGAAGTTTGCAAGCTATGAGCTTGTGCCGGGCGATGTTCAAGACAAGTTGCTCAAAGAATACGAAGCAAGCAAGGGCGAGGAAGATTAAAAAACATCACTCTCCCACTGTTGTTTCAAACACGACAAAAGCCATCTTCTTTTTGAGAGAAGATGGCTTTTTGTGATTACGAACAGTTAATATGCATCTCTAAAAGCAGGCAGAAAGCAACACGATGAACCGAAAAATGTAAGCCTTAGCATTCTAATGACCGATTTGGATTTTGTGCCGTTGAGAAAAACGGTTTGGTCAACTTGTCGAAAAAAGCTAACTTTGTATTGCAATAATACTTTATCTATGAAATTTAGCAATGTCATTGGAAACAGCCGTGCGATCGACCGCATTCGTCAAATGGTGGACGAGGATAAATTTCCTCACGCTTTGCTCATTTATGGAGCGGCAGGTATTCCTAAGCTGGCACTGGCACAGGCAACCGCACAATATATTCATTGCACCAACAGACACAATGGAGAGCCTTGCGGAGAGTGTCCGTCGTGCATACAGCATCAGAGTTTCAATCATGCCGATACATTCTTCTCTTTTCCGATAGTCAAAAAAAATGAACAGCCCACGAGCAATGATTTCATAGAGGAATGGAGAGATTTTTTGCGCGAAGATCATGTGGAAGATTATCAAAAATGGGTATCGAAATTGAACAAAGAAAATGCCCAACCCATTATTTACCAAAGCGAAAGCGACAAGATAATCAGAGAAATGAGCTTTGCGGCCTATACAGCCAAATACAAGGTACTCATCATGTGGTTGCCGGAGAAAATGCACGAGTCATGTGCCAACAAGTTGCTCAAAATGATTGAGGAACCGGCTTCCGACTGTATTTTTATTTTGGTGAGCGATGATGCCAAGGCCATTTTGCCCACAATTTATTCACGCACCCAACGGTTGGAGCTTAAAAAACCGTCGACACAGCAAATTGCTGAATATGTGGCCGAAAAATACCAAGTTGCCATGCAAGAGGCCATGGCAGTGGCAGCCCCTGCCGATGGAAGCCTTGTGCAGGCCGAAAGAAACATGCAACGCGACAGCGAAACAAAGAAGTTTCATGAAGACTTTGTGCAACTCATGCGCCTCTCCTACATGAGAGATTTGAAAAGCCTGAAAGCATGGAGTGAGAAGATTGCCGACTACAAACGCGAAAAGACACGTCGTTTTCTGCAATATTGTTCACGCATGGTGCGAGAAAATTTTATTTACAATTTGCACATGCCCGAACTTAATTATGAAACCCACGAAGAACAACAGTTCAGCACTCGTTTTGCTCCGTTTATCAACGAAGAGAATGTAGAACGCATGTTAAATGAGTTTAGTAGAGCCGAAAAAGATATTCGCATGAATGGCAATGCCAAAATCGTGCTCTTTGACCTTGCTGTTAAGAATACGATTTTAATTAAGGTTTAGAAACGACTGTTTATCTTGCATCGACGGAGTTATAGTTGCTCACCATGTTCTTTATCGCTTCGGCGATAGACTTTATCATGTCGGGCGTGCTCAAGTAAACATTTCGCTCATTGGCAGGAACTGTCTTTATGAGTTTCCCTTTGTCGTAATAGAAACGCACCTCGTCGACATTGTCATCGGGCAACGTCATGCGCTGATAGCAAAAAATGAGCTGAGTCGTGGTTTTGTCGAAGAGCAGTTCTCGATAAACAACAACAGAACCGCCAAGAGTTTCCTTGGTGAGCCATGGCTTGAAGGTGTTGAAAGCATCGGGATTCTCGTTATTGTCAGTAGCTCGTGTGAGCAACACCTCTGTGCTGTGTTCCATCATTCCACCACCGGCATAGTTTATCATCGACTTTAAGGTCAGCGTGTGGCAATTGTGTTCCAACCAGTCGTCGGTATTCACAAACTTTGCCACCGATTGTGCCGCTTGATATTGCTTTCGTATTTGATTAATTTTCTTGTCGGTCGATTGCGCTGAAGCAAACAACGGAATAATAAGGAGGAATGCAATTGCTAAAAAAAAATGTTTATTCATCACTTTTCTTTTGAGTTTAAAGTTAAATCGGTGTTTTTTATGATTTAATTGCTCTGTTTCAACTTTACAAAAAATAAATTTTATGCTAATTGTGTAATAAAGCACCTTCTTTGTTCAAAAGTTTTAACGGACAGCAATCGCCAGAAATCATATCGATGCAAATATAGCGAAAATCGCTGTAATATTTGCAAGAAATCGGAAGTTTAGTGCAATTTGACTTAATTCTTTGTATAAAATTTCTATCACAATATTTCTCCCCATATCATTTATCACCATTTATAGGTATTTTTCATCTGAAGCTGATGTTTTTTCTGTACTTTTATTATCTTTGCCATTGAATTTGTAACACTCAAAGCACGATGCAGTCAAGACAGCTTAACCGAAGGCAGTATTTCAACGAACTTGCAACCACAAGCGAGAAGTATTTTATTCCTTATATCCGTCAATATAAGCAGATTGGGAAGGGAACGAATGTATTGGAGATAGGTTGCGGAGATGGTGGAAACCTCCTGCCTTTCTCACACATGGGTTGCAATGTCGTGGGCGTTGACATGGCAGAGGAGCGGATAAAGGACGCAAGGAAGTTTTTCCAAGAGAGCGGAGTGAAAGGACGTTTCATTGCCTCCGATGTGTTCTTGTTGGAGGAACTCAGGCATCAGTTCGACCTAATTGTGTGTCATGATGTGATAGAGCATATTGACGACAAGAATGGATTTATGCGAAAGTGTAAACAATTGTTAAAACGGGGGGGGTAATTTTCATGTCCTTTCCGGCTTGGCAGATGCCTTTCGGTGGGCATCAGCAGATATGCCGAAGTCGCATTCTCTCGCATCTGCCTTTCTTCCACTTACTTCCAACGACATTATATGAACGGATACTGAGGGTTTGGCAAGAAGACGATGGATGCGTCAAAGAATTGCTGAACATCAAGCAGACCAAATGCCCGATAGAGTTGTTTGAAAGAACGATGAAAAAGGAAAGTTTTGAAGCCATTGACAGGACTTTCTATTTTATCAATCCGCATTATGAAGTGAAATTCCGTCTGCGTCCTCGAAGATTATATGCCGTGATTGGAGCAATTCCGTATATCCGCAATTTCTTTACGACATCGTGTTTCTATTTCCTGAAGTTGGCAGAGGAGTAAGCCTTTTTATGTCTTGAAAGAAACAAAGCAAAGTTCTTTGGAAATTTTTGTGAACTTTTTGAGTATAACCAAGCATAACCCCGATGTAGTTTCAACTATTGAATGCAACTTTTTGTTTCAAATTTAAGAAAAAGATTTCTTTTGGGGAATAGAAATTGAGTTTGCATCTCGGTCTTTCGTTTATTCTGTACTGTATCTGTTTGATTATATTGTTACTAAATTCA
>JBGYAB010000035.1:0-27493 GCA_041815985.1 Sodaliphilus sp.
AGCGCAGATGGTCAATGCCTACTATGCCCAACGAATTATTGACGTGTTCGAGAGGAACCCGAACGCGCTATTAAATAAAGAAACTGTAAATGAGATATTTAGTTTCGCTGCTGAAGCAGCATAAAAAATAACGGAGTATTGTACATAGTCATCATCTATTTATTGCTCGACTTGGGCAAACTTGCTCACATAGTACCACCAAGTTTCATGCACCATAGTGCAAAGGGGACGATCACCATTTCAGTTATTTTAATTGGTGTGTTCACCTATGGTTATTTTCATTACTTGGACAAAACACGCCAGCCCTTGGAAATGCACACGACTAAAATGCTCGACAAACCCATGAAAATTGTGATGTTGAGCGATTTGCACCTTGGATATCACAATCAGGCAGTAGAATTTAACCGCTGGATCGACATGGTAAATGCCGAGAATCCCGATTTGGTATTGATTGGAGGCGATATCATCGATGGGCACATGCGACCGCTTGTAGAACAGCACATGGCGCAAGCATTTCATCGGATCAAAGCCCCCATTGTGGCTTGCCTTGGCAATCATGAGTATCTCACGGGCATCAACGAGTCCATTAAATTCTATCGTGAAGCGGGCATCACGTTGTTGGTCGACTCGGCTGTGACGGTGAATGGCATTAACATCATTGGCAGGGACGATCGCACTAACGCCAAACGTCGACCTTTGAAACAGTTGATGCAGGATGTTGACAAGTCAAAATATACTATTTTGCTCGACCATCAGCCCTACGCATTGGAGCAAGCCGAACGCAATGGCATCGATTTTCAATTTAGTGGACACACCCACCGTGGGCAGGTTTGGCCTTTGTCGTGGATTGTCGATTTGATGTATGAAGATTCTTGCGGACCGTTGCAAAAGGGCAATACGCAATATTACGTTTCAAGCGGTATGGGAATATGGGGAGCGAAGTTCCGCATTGGCACCCATTCAGAATATGTGGTGGCGCAGTTGCACAATTAATGAAGCATGTTTAATGCTCTTTTATGTTAAAATAAATAACATTTTGATATCAAACATGATCTTCTGTTTTAATAAAGGTTAAAATGCGAGAAAAATATGTCGAAAAATTATGTTGTATAACATGTTTTTCCACATTTGCATTGGTTTTTCATGGTATTAGTTTTTAAAGTTGAAAAATACCGAGCGTCGTGAGACGATTTGTATTTTATTCATTTTAAGGTTTATGTTAATGGTATTAGAAGGTTAATTAGCTAAAACAATCCGCGATAGCGATATCGTGGATTATTTTTTTATATGAGCGTCTGCTCCGTCCCCTTTACCCCCTTAACGAACCCTTAATCTACGAAAGTAGTGTGTCATGAGCGGTAGGGCAATGATGAAAGTGAGAATGTCGGCCACAGCTTGCGTGATTTCCACGCCCCAAAGGCCGTACCGGTAAGGTAAAATCAATATTAATGGAATAAAGCAAATTCCATTTCGGCAAGCGGCAAGAATATTTGCCGAAATGGTGCGCCCACTCGTTTGCAGGCACATGTTGCTCACAGTGACAACTGCCGCAAAAGGCCATGTCGCAATTTGCCAGCGCAATGCTATTGCCCCAACAGCCACAACATCGGGGTCGTGGCGCAGAATGTCGATGAGCTGTTCTGCCCACAAGAAACCGCCCAAACCGCTGAAAAGCAAAAACACAATGCTGAGCTTGATGGAGTAGAAATAGCCTTGTTTAACGCGTTGAAACAGCCCTGCTCCATAGCAAAAACCGCACAAGGGTTGAAAACCTTGCCCAATGCCAATGATTACAGCAAATACAACAAAGGCTATGCGAGTGACGATCGACATGCCTGCAATAGCTGCATCGCCATAGACGGCGGCGGCAATGTTGAGCATCATGGTTGAAATGCTTGCCAAGCCTTGACGGGTGAGCGACGGTGTGCCACCCATGACGATTTCTTTAAAATAGGTGATGTCCCACGAAAAATGTTTGAGAAGCGGTGCAATATTACCTTTGCGACGCGACATTGCAAAAAGCACTGCAAAGGCAAAAAGCTGACTTAAAACGGTGCCTATGCCGGTGCCCAAGATACCCATGCCCAGCGAAAACGTAAAGATGGGTACAAGTATGACGTTGAGTGCGGCTCCGGTCATCATGCCATACATTGCTCCCATGGCATTGCCTTGAAAACGCATTTGATTATTGAGCACCATTGTGCCCATCATGACCGGTGCACCAAGCACCACTGCTCCCAAATATTGTTCGGTGTAGGGCAAAATGGTCGAGGTAGAGCCAAAGGCAATACTCAATGGGGTTAAAAACACCAAACCTGCAATGGCAAGAATGATACCCACGGCAATGGCCGAGAAAAAGGAAACCGATGCCATGCTGCTTGCATGTTTCACTTGTTGAGCACCAAGTTGGCGCGACATGTAGGTACCCGAACCTTGTCCGAAGAAGAACCCGACGGCTTGAATAATCGACATCACCGGGAAAGCCACCCCCACTGCCGCCGTTGCCTGAGTGTTGATAAGTCCTACATAATAGGTGTCCACAATGTTGTAAATGCTTGTTACAAGCATGGAGATGATGGTGGGCACAGCCATCTGGTTAATTGCTTTGCTCACCGGTGCAGTGGTGAGAAATGTGTAATTTTCTGTTCTCGATTTCACGATGCAAATTTAGCTTTTTTTACTGTAAAATCGCTATCACTGCGGCGTGAAAACAGAGATGTGCAAGCAACATGTGCCACGGCTATGGCTTGTTGGCAAGTATCAGCACCGGTTCGCCGGAAGATAGGGTAGTGGCAAAGAGATAATCGTTGCCACCATCTTGGGCTTTGAGACGTTTTTTGAGCGCATCGGCTGTGAGTTTGAAATTGCGTGTGGCAATGTTCAAGCGTTTGTGGTTCTTGGCCAGTTGCTTGAGTTCCTTGTCTTTGAAAGCGATCACATCTGCTATTCTGAATTTTCGGCCGGGAAAGTCATTCATGAAGATTTCACTCAGATATAGGTGTGAGTTGGGAGCTATTGGCATTGCTGCAAAACGGTGTGCCAAAGCATTGTGGCACCCCAGTTTCATGATGCCGGCATTGGGTTCGTAGAGAAATTGCCCAATTTGCGGTGTGGCATTGCCCATGATGTTTGGGAATATTGTTTCTGTGTTGCAAGAGAATTCTTGCCGATTTTCGCCGAAATTCAAGGCATGCAGGTTCACTGGTGATGCCGATTGTTCAAAATCAAGTTTAAAGAACAGTTCTTTGCACTCGTTTTTTACACTCACTGCCCATACGTCGGTCAATGCATCTCCCAGCTCTCTCATGGATTGAGTTACGTCGAGCATGGGCGAAGCCTTGATGTAAAGACGTTTGGCATGAACTTTGAGGTTGGGTAGCAAGTGGAGCACATTGGGGGTGCAATCCTCCAACCCATAGAGGCGTTTATTACCATCGCCCCGGCGAGCAGGATCGATGAAGATAGCATCATAGTGTTGTTGCGTGTCGAGGCTTTTGATGTAATGTGTGCAGTCGTCCTCAATCACTTGCACATGATGATTTAAAACAGAAAAATTGTGTTTTCCGATTTCGGCGATATCTCTGTCTATTTCAATGGTTGTGAGCGATTTCACTCGTTGTGCGATGTAGTGATCGTCTACGCCGAGCCCCATAGTCATGTCGAGCACTTGATCGTCGGCATTGAATAGCGAAGCGTGGAATTTAGCCACTTGCTCGTGGGTGCATTGCTCGGCGCATATTGATTTGGCGAACAAGAACCGATCGTGTGTGAGCAATTCAGGAATTTTGTTTTTTGTCTTTTGACGGCATTCAATCTGCACAATGGCAAAACTCTTGTCGAAGGAGAGGTTGTGTTCTGTCTTCAACAAGAGTTTATAGGGATCGGTTCCAATGTTTTGAGCGATGTAGGAGAACAACGCGTCATTCACTTGGTGTCCGTTCATTTTCATTTCTTGGCATCTTCGTTGATGCGTGTCAAGTCTGTTTTGAGGAAGAGTTCATCGAGCTGTCCGGGTTCGAGAACGCTTGGGGCATCGAGCATGACATCACGGCCACTGTTGTTCTTGGGAAACGCGATGCAGTCGCGTATGCTGTCGAGCCCGGCCATAATCGAAACTAAGCGATCGAAGCCAAAGGCCAAGCCGGCATGAGGCGGTGCTCCATATTTGAAGGCGTTGATCAAGAAGCCAAATTGTGCTTCGGCACGCTCGGGAGTGAACCCCAGGAGCTTGAACATTTTTTCTTGCAACTTAGTGTCGTGAATACGCAAACTGCCACCACCCACTTCAATACCGTTGCACACAAAGTCATAGGCTTGGGCACGCACTTGTTCGGGGTGGGTGTCAAGCAACGGAATGTCGTCGGGGCAAGGCATGGTGAAAGGGTGGTGTGTGGCCATGAGGCGTTGCTCTTCATCGCTCCATTCAAAGAGCGGAAAATCAACAATCCACAAGCATTCAAACTTGTCTTTGTCGCGCAATCCCAGTTGATCGCCCATTTCAAGACGCAGAGCACACAGCTGAATGCGGGTCTTGTTGGCATTGTCGCCACTGAGTATGAGTACGAGGTCACCATCTTTGGCACCCATTTTTTCTTTAAGTTCCTGCAAATCTTCGGGAGTGTAAAATTTGTCGATACTGCTTTTGGCAGTACCATCTTTGTTATATTTTACATACACAAGTCCCTTGGCTCCAATTTGTGGTTTCTTCACAAAGTCGGTGAGTTGGTCAAGCTGTTTGCGAGTGTAGTTTGCACAGCCGGGCACGCAGATGCCGCCAATGTAAGCTGCCGTGTCAAACACTCCGAATTTTCCTTTCTTCATCGTGTCCATGAGTTCCACAAACTCCATGCCGAAACGCAAGTCGGGTTTGTCGCTACCAAAGCGACGCATGGCATCGTGCCAAGTCATTTGTTGCAGTTTGGCAGGCAGGTCAACACCACGCACTTCCTTGAACAGATGGCGTGCCAAGTCTTCAAAAATTGCAAGCACGTCATCTTGATCGACAAAGCTCATTTCACAGTCAATTTGGGTGAACTCCGGTTGACGATCGGCTCGCAAATCTTCGTCGCGAAAACATTTGGCGATTTGGAAATAGCGGTCGAAGCCTGCCACCATGAGCAATTGTTTGAGCGTTTGAGGGCTTTGAGGCAAGGCATAGAATTGGCCGGGGTTCATGCGAGAGGGTACCACGAAGTCGCGTGCACCTTCGGGGGTGGAGCCTATTAAAATGGGAGTTTCTACTTCGAGAAAATCTTTTGAATCGAGGAAATTGCGAATTAAAATGGCCATTTGATGACGTAATTCCATGTTGCGGCGCACCGAGTTGCGACGCAAGTCGAGATAGCGATACTTCATGCGCAGGTCGTCGCCACCATCGGTGTTATCTTCGATGGTGAAGGGAGGAGTGATGCTTTCGCTCAAAATATTGAGTTCTTTGGCAATCACTTCAATATCGCCGGTGGGCATCTTGCTGTTCTTGCTGCTTCGTTCGGCCACAGTGCCGGTTATTTGAACCACAAATTCGCGTCCCAATCGGTTGGCATGTTCACAAAGGTCGGCATCAATCTCATTGTTAAACACAATTTGAGTTATTCCATAACGGTCGCGCAGGTCAACGAAGGTCATGCCGCCCATTTTGCGAGTGCGTTGCACCCAGCCTGCCAGTGTCACAGCTTCGCCCACGTTGGCGATGCGAAGTTCACCATTTGTCTTTGTCCTATACATCGGTCTTTATTTTAAATTTACGAGTCAATTGCATGGCACGTCATGCCATGTTTTTTTGTATTTCTCCGTCCCATTCGGGCATTTTCGGTAAAACATACAAAAATACTACATTCTGCCCACATTCTGCTAAAAAATGAGCAAAAAACTTATGTCCTCCGCCCATTTTCGCGGAGAAAAACGTAAAAAACGTGAAACAGAATCAAGCGAAACGCTTTGTTTAGAAATTCAAGCGCAAGAACACCCTGTTGCTTGTTGTTTTGAGTTTTATTTTTTCTGCCTCTTGATCGCTGTGGTTATCTTCTTCATAGTCTTTGACGATGTCTTTGTATTTTGCTTCTCCAAACCGATATTCATAACCAATCGAGATAACCTTATAAGCCAGTCCAAAGCCAAATTTGTTGAAGAAATTAAATGCAACACTCGCGTGTTCGAACTCAGAAGAAGCAATTGCCGAGGCCGAAGGGGTCATGTGCCAGTATGTCAGCAGGCGCAAGTATTGCCAGCCTTGACCGATGGGTGCAAGTGGAGCTATTTTCATGCAAGGACCTATGGCCAAACCGGCTTCACCTTGCAAGAGTTTGAGATATTCTATTTTGTCGTTACTGCTACCACCAATGCGGTATTTTTTCTTTTCTTCGTTGGTGGTGTATTGGGCAAAGCTAAGGTCCAAACCGATGTCTAAGCCCAGCATGAGCACATTGCCAAGCGGTTTTTCGTGAAATTTAATGTGTCCGGGAATCCAAGTCAGTCCAACGGCGTAATCTGATTTTTGTTTTTCTAAGTTGTCCACAAGTTTCAATGTCTGTTCGCCATAATTGAAAGACACAAAGTTGTTTCTTTCCCAAGTGTTGTCTGTTTCTTGATTGCTTTGCATGTGAGTGGTTACAGTTTCTGTTGCCTTTTCCTTGTTTTCTTGGCAGTTGAGTGCAACAGTTGGTGTGCAACTCTCGGTCTCCGATGCCCATGCGCACCCTGCCAGCATTGCACCAATTGCCAATGTAAAGATTTTTTTCATAAATCGATGAGGTTTAAATGAGTTTAAATAAATATTCCTTAGCAGTCTGATAACCGATTGGGATAAAATTAGCATTGTCTTGAATGTGACAAAATTACGGAAAATAAAAATAATATCAAAGTTTAGTTAATTGTTTGAACATATTCATTTCACAGGCAGATAAAAGCAGTCGGGAAGCAACACGATGAGCCGAAAAATGTAAACCTTAACGCTCTAATGACCGATTTGGGTTAAATCCCTGTCTTCAGCCTGTAATTTCTTTCTTGCCCGATGCTTGTTTTTCGTTTGTTTTTCGATAATTATCGGCGATATTGTTGCACAATTTTTTCGATGAAAAATTTGTGAAATAAAAAAATAGCATTACCTTTGCATCGCATTTAACGAAATGCATTATGCATTCGGGGTGTAGCGCAGTTGGTTAGCGCGCCTGCTTTGGGAGCAGGAGGTCCCCAGTTCGAATCCGGGTACCCCGACTCATTGAAATAGCTAAACATTATATCTTTTGATGTTTAGCTATTTTTTGTTAATAAAAAAGCAATTGAAGCATTGCAAAGAAATGGGACAATCAAACTAATGTAATGTTCTGTAAACCTAATTTTCATTAAAAATTGATATTCAGTGATGAAAATGAAAACACTACGATGCATGGCCATTGTGCCATGTCTTGCTATGACCGTGCCTGTTCATAGCGCAGTGGCTCATTCGGCTAAAAATGCTGATGAACCTTCAAAATTCAAGACAACTGTTGTAGAAAAACTCCCCGTGGCCAAGGAAGAGGGCATTTCGCCCGACAGCATTTTCCTCGATGAAGTGGTCGTGGCTGCGCAAGGTGGTGTAATGCAACGTCGACGACTGTCGTCAAAGGTCGAAAAGGTGACGAGCGAAGAGTTGCAAGGGTTGCCCTCGGGACGCATCGACCAAATGTTGCAAAATGCCTTGCCCAATGTACAAATTTCGCTCACGGGTGGCCAGCCGGGCACCACTTCGCTCTTCAAGTCGCGAGGGTTGTCTTCGGCTTTTTCCAACTCCACGCCGGTTATCTATGTCGATGGCATTCGTGTTGACAATCTCAACACCGGTTCACACACCGGTTATTCTCACCACGGTTACTCGGCAGAGCCTTATGGATTGAGCGATTTGCCCATGGGCGAGACTGCAGCATCTGGAGCCATTGCCGATGTGCCGATGGAGAATATCGACCACATTGAGTATCTTGCCGGTGGAGCCGCCACAACCCTCTATGGCTCTGATGCTGCCAATGGTGTCATTCTCATCACCACCAAGAAAAGCGGCACCGGACGGGTGCACACCTCGGTGGGAATGCAACTGGGCATTGAAGAGGCAACTTCGCAATTCTATCATTTCAAGCGAACTAAGGAACTTCTCAACCAAACCGGTTTTTACCAAAAATATCAGTTGAGTCTTGACGGTAGCAGTGGCAACTTCGGTTATAATCTTGGAGCGAGCATGAGCCACAATGCCGGCAGTTTGGTGCACAATGGTAACCAGAACAAGAAGTATGACTTGCGCTTTGGCTCAAAGGTTAATCTCACCTCAGGGCTTGAATATCAAAACTCATTTGGATTGACTATAGAGAGTTTCAACCGTCGTCGCAATGGCAATCAGGGACTGTACACGGGATTGTGGACAACCGAGTGTTCGGCGGCTACCGATTTGCACTATATTGCCCATGATGGCACTTCTCGCAATTTCGATGCCGACATTGATGCAATGGACGAGGCCGAGTTTGGAAAACTCAAAAAACTGGTCGACAAGGCCGAAGCTCTGCAAAACAATAATGAAAGCGTGAAGCGGTTCCAAACTTCTCACACCGTCCTTTACATGCCTCTTCGCAACCTCACGCTAAGAGCGGTACTCGGTGTGGACTATCGCACACACGGAGCCAAGGAAATCATCACCAACGAATATCTCATTCACACCCAAGTGAAGCCCGAGGGCACGGCCGATGCCGGGCGTGTGTTCAACAACGACCGCAAGTCGTTTGGGCTTACTCTCAATTTCAATGGAGAGCATAAGCTGTATCACAGTCATTGGTTGAGCAACATTGCCACAGCCGGTTTTCAGTTTTTTAGTGCCGATGATCGACAGGTGATGTACAATGGCACCAACGTGAGCGACGGAGCCAAGGTCATGAGCGGAGCCGGTATTATCAACGCCGATGAATGGCTTAGCCACATCAATAGCTACGGTTTCTATGTTCAGAACAACATGGGCATCATGAACCGTTATTATCTTGATTTGGGCTTGCGTGTTGACCGCAATAGCGCATTTGGTGACAATGTGGGCTGGCAATGCTATCCCAAGGTGGGTGTTTCCTATATGCTCTCTGAAGAGGCCTTCTTGCAAGGATTGACCCAAAAAGGCATTTTAAACAGTTTGCGTCTTCTTGCTAACTATGGTGTGGCAGGTAGCTATCCGCCGGCTTTTGAATATCAGCGCACCATTTCCATAACTCCGTTTCGAGGCAAGCAATCGGCAGCTTTTGGTAAGTATGGCAATCCAGATCTTGGACCGGAGAAAAAACATTCCATCGAAGCCGGACTTGATGCATCGTTGTTCAATCACATTTTGAGCGTTGGTTTCACCTATTATTATGCACGCACCAAAGATGCCATCTTCAATGTGCCCACTTTGCCGTCTTCGGGCGAAACGTCGCACTATTTGGCCAACGTGGGCGAAATTGAGAATAAAGGCTTGGAAATCAACGTTACTGTAGTGCCTATTTACACGCAAGATTGGAAAGTGATGTTGCGTTCTTCATTTAACACCAACCACAACAAGGTGTTGAGCACCGGTGGAGTGTTGCCCTTTGGCATTGGTGGTTTTTCAAGCCGTACCATCGAAAATGCCGTGCAAGAGGGGAAACCCATTGGTTTTTTGCGCGGAGCCAAAGCCATAGCCAATCCCGATGGAACCTACAAGGAAACTTTGCAACAGCAAGATTTGGGTTCGACTTTGCCCACATTCTATGGCAATTTTTCGCTCATGGCAGGTTACAAGGCATGGCAAATGCATGTGAATGGCGATTTCCAAACAGGTGCTCATGTACATTCTTTCGATCGCCAATTCCGTTTCAGAAAAGGATTGAAAGATCCGGCAATTCCCGAAACATTGCTTCAAGGGCTTGATCAGGGAAAGGTATGGCTCGATTTTACCAATTATTTTGTGGAAAAGGCCGATTTTCTTAAAATACGCAATGTGGGCATAGACCGCACGTTCGCTTTTGGGCGCGATCGAAGCACAAAGTTGTTGGTGTCATTCAACGTGTATAATCCGTTCGCATTCACTTCGTCGGTAGTCGACCCCGAAGCCTCGCTTTCGGGTGCACGCCGGCAGGGGGCAGTGGCCACAGGTGGTATCAACTACGCTACATTCTCCAATCCTCGTCAATACATTTTTTCATTTAAATTCGACTTTTAAAATCACAATGAAATCAACTCGATACATTCTCATTTCGTTTCTTGCAATTGTTGCCGCCATGTTCACATCGTGCGACTTGTTGCAAGGTGAGGGTACAGTGAACCCCAACGTAGACGAAAACACCTTTCTTCATTCGCCCAATGCCATGCAGACGTGGGTGAATGGCACCGAAAAAAACTTTGCTTTGACTGTGGGCAGTTATTGCCAACTCATGGAAATTCTGTCCGATAACTATCACAACAATTACTCTCGCAGCAGCAACACCTTCGACATTCCGCTGTTACTCAATACCGACAGCGACATTGAAGACTTGCAACGCTATGCCGGGCAATTGCGTGAATCGGCCAACTATGCTTTCAATACAGTGGCTAAGTATGACAAAACTTTTACTGATGTTCAAAAGTGTAAAATGCACTACATCAAAGGTTATTCCTTTATCCTCGCAGGGGAGCATTTCACCGGTTTGCCGACTGAAAATGGCGGAGAGGTGAAGTCGTGGCAAGAAAATTTAAAATTGGCTCTTGCCTGTCTTGACAGTGCGTTGAAGTATGCCCCCGATGCTGACGAAAAAGCATTTATACACACGTTGCTTGCCCGCACTCATTATCGCATGGGAAGCAAAGAACAGGCGACACACCATGCCCTGACTTCGCTCAAAATCAAAGGCGACATGTTGAAGCAGGTGCATTTTGACGGAAACAACAATGTGAGCAATATCGCCCAAGAGGCCATTTGGGGCAATTGGTTCCAGCCTTTGCCACGTCTCGACTTTCTCGACCCCAAGTATTTCATGACGGTGGTAAACGAGCAATGTCCTATTGTAATTGCCAAAGCCGAAGAAAATTACTTGATTCTTGCCGAAGCCTCACTTGCCGATGGAGCACTTGCCGATGCCAAAAAACTCTTGCACGAATTGCTCGAGGTGGTGAAAAAACGCCCGGTGAAGACCGACATTGACGACAAGCTCGACAATCGCTACAATGGTGGCACAAAGCATTATCCCAATAGTGCCGACTATGTGGTGGCAGCCTCGCCTGCCGACCCGTTCCGCTCCCGCTTGGTGCAAGAACGTGTGAAAAGCACACTCGTTACGGTTCCCTATATTTCGGGCACTTCGGTCGATATCGACATGATCGAAGCATGCAATGGCGTCGATGAACTTTTAGAACTGGTCTATCTCATGCGTCAAGAAATATTTTTTGCCGAAGGCCGCCGTGTGGCCGATTTAGGCCTGCGTCTTCCGCTTTGTGCCGTAGAGGCTGCCAAGGTTTCCAATGCAGAACCTTTCGTCAAGGCTTTAATCCCCAATTTTATTCCACTCAATCGCGAACTCGACGAATTTGACATGGACGAGCAAAACAAGCGCGTTACCATTCATCACAACATGAATCGGGTAATCGTTCAAAACAAGGCTTCGGAGCATGTTGCACCATTCTTTCACTAAATTGTTGCACCCTCAACAGCTAGTTTCACAACCAAACACAAAATAAAAAAAAGCAAGAGTTCAAAATGATTTTTTTTTCATGGAACTCTTGCTTTTGTAGAACAAGATAATTCGTTATCTTTGTTTTCACGATAAAAATAAATTCAATGGACTCGCAAGACTGGAAAGCAAAACTCGGTGCCGCATTCAATGTCGAGATGCCACCACATGAAGCAGAAATAGTGCCCAATGGCATGCAAACCGAAGCCTCCAAAGGCGATGCTCTTGCACAGCAAGGGAAAGAGATGGTGAATGTGTTGCTCGATAAAAAAGGACGCAATGGCAAGAAAGCAACCCTTATTGTCGATCTCAAGTGCGACGACGAAGCCCTCAAAAACTTGGCTGCATTGCTCAAGAAGCAATGTGGCGTGGGTGGCTCGGCACGAGGAGGAGAAATTCTCATTCAAGGAGATTTTCGACAAAAAATAGTCGACATCCTTAAGCAACATGGATTTAAAGCAAGAGTAATATAATTCTTAATAATTTATCCTTGTCGCTTTATTATGAAAAATATGCAGGTCATCAAAGCATCGGCCGGTTCGGGAAAAACCTACACCTTGGCAAGGCTCTACATTGAGCAACTGTTGTGGGCACGCAATCCCGAGACGGGTGAGACCAAGTTGCGCAAAGCTCCCGGTTATCATGAACACATTCTTGCCATCACGTTCACCAACAAGGCAACCGATGAAATGAAAAGTCGCATTGTTGAGGAACTGCACAATCTTTCGATAGGAGAATGCGACTACATGGAACAGTTCCTCACAGAGCATCCCGGTGACAGTGAGCAAGACATTAAAACGGCGGCACGATGGGCTTTGAAAAACATGTTGTTCAACTACACTCATTTCAACGTAAGCACAATCGATTCCTTTTTTCAGGTAATTTTGCGTACATTCGCCCGAGAGCTCGACCGTGATTATAACTATGAAATTCAGCTTGACGAAGAATATGCAACAGGCATTGCCGTACACAATTTTTTAATGACTCTCGGCGATTCTAAGAGTGCTAATGGACAGATGGGCAAATGGGTGCAAGATTTCATAGACACACAAATAAAAAACAATGGCGATTGGGATTTCTTTGGCAAAAATGCTGTTAAAGGCCTCTTGAAGTTTGCCGGAATCATCAATAAAGAGGATTTTCGAGAACGTCGAAATGCTATTGTCGACTATTTGAGTGACTTGGGAGCCGGCAAGGGCTTGTCGCGCATCGAGCGTTTCAAGAAAGCTGTGCTTGCTGCCGGCAAGCGATATGAACAAGTGTGTAAAGACACGACAAAAGTGCTCAACGACTTTTTTGCCACGTCGCATCTCGATCAAGGCGAAATAAAGTTGAAGGCCGCTTCATTTTTATTGTTGATGAACGACCCCGACAGTCTTACGAGCAACAACTTAAAGACCTTGCGCAGCTATTCGACCGATGATGAGGCTCTTTCAAAAAAAATCATGAAAAAGAACTCTGTGCCACAAGAAATTATCGATGCGGCTAATGATGAATTCATGGGCATTTTGCAAAACTATTTTATGGCTTTCGACAAGGCAGGCGTACTCGCAAAACTTCAAAAAAACATTGGCCGATTGGGCTTGCTTGGCAAAATAGACGAACAACTCACCAATTATCGCAAAGACAACAATTCGATTCTGTTGGCCGATACCAACGAACTCATCGCTACCGTGCTTGACAGTGGCGTTGACTTTATTTATGAACGAGTGGGAGTGTGGATCAATAATTTCATGATCGATGAATTTCAAGACACCAGTCGCAAGCAGTATTTCAATTTCAAACCATTGCTGGCCGAGAGTCTCGACGAAAACCACAGCAACCTCATCATTGGCGATGAAAAGCAGAGCATATACCGCTTTCGCAACAGCGACCCCGACTTGCTTCGGGCGCAACTTCTTCGCGATTTCACAAGGCACTACGATGAGCCGTTGAAACTCGACACCAATTATAGGAGCTTTAAGAACATCGTAACCTTTAATAATGCGTTTTTCAAGGCATTGGTGGCAAGCTATGCCCCCGATGCTCTCAATCCGCAGTTTCCCAAGTTGAATGCCACCTATTCCAACTTGGAGCAAAAGTATCACAAAGGTTTCGACAAAACGGGAAAGCAAGGCTATGTGAGGGTGAATTTCATTTATACCTCTGACTCCAAAACGAGCAACACTCCTCGCCACACCGATGCCGATGGCAATGTCATGAGCAAAAAAGCAGATTGTGTGAGCACTTTGCCGGCCTACATTTTAGACATCAAGCACAATTGCGGTTACGATTTCAAGGATATTTTGATACTTGTCGATACTCACGACGACGGCAATTTAGTGGTTCGGCAACTGCTTGCTCACAACGATAAGGCCATGAGCGAGAATCGCCCCGAAGATCATATCGGCATCGTTTCTAACGAGTCGCTTTTGCTCAAAAACTCACCTTGTGTGCGACTCATCGTGAGTGTGCTTCGCTTTATCGATGCCACGCAGTATTGTGCAAGCGATGAAGACGCCGTTCAAGAAGTCGATAACAGCGAAATCACGACTTGGCAAAGGTTGATGAAAAAACGCTTGAACGAACAGTTTCGCTACAAGATGTTGCATGAGTTTGGACGAATGGTGGGAGTGAGTGATGCCGATGCCGACCACGGCGAACTCTTGGCGGAGTGTTTCAAGCTCAATGCCGAACTTAGAAAAATGCCCGTTGAGGAGCAAATAAATAGCTACAACGAAGAGTTGAAACGCTTGTTGCCCGATCGTGCGAAAGAAATGTCCAATTTGGTGGGGTTGGTCGATAAAATCATTCAAGAATATTTGGTGAGCTCGGGTATGACCCAAGGCTCCGAAACCGCTTTTCTGCTCGCATTTCAAGACGTGATTATCGAGTTCTCGGGAAAACGCAACTGTGGTGGCACAGTGCATGAATTCATTAAATATTGGGATACTCGCAAAGACAAGCTCGCAATTCCGTCGGGCAGTGATGAAAATGCAGTGAAGGTCATGACCATTCATGCCTCTAAGGGGCTTGAAGCTCCATGCGTGATTGTGCCGTTTGCCGACTGGAAAATGGTGAAACCCGATAATGACTTGTGGTTGAAGCGCGAACAATGGGCAACTCAAAACGATGCGGGGCAGCCGGTCGAAGGCATTTGGAGCGATGGCGAAGACTGTATTGTGCCACCACTCATTCCGATTGACGATACCTTTCTCTCGATCATGCCTCAATTTAAGTCCTATTACAACGAAATCACCCAAGAGAGCTTGATCGATAAGGTCAATAAAACCTATGTGGCTTTCACGCGCCCTCGTCAGGCATTGCACATTTTTGCTTATATAAAAAAGTTAAACAACGATAACAACGACATTGGCAACATTCTTTTAAACCTCTTACCTACGCTCAACGACAAAGAAGGCAATTCAATCGTCACGGTTCACGAATGGAGAGAAAACCACCCCAACGATAATTATGAAGGCATTGACTATTGCGAGATCGGCAGGCCTGAGGCTTGCCATCACAAGGCCGTCGACACAACCTCTGAGCAAGAAGTCATTTCAATGCCCGACTATGTGGTCAACTCTGCCTTGCCACGCTTGCAAGTGCGATTGCCACAGGTGATGACCGACAAGCAAGACGAGGGACAACGCCTGCATCGAGTGCTGTCGATGATCAAGCACCCCGGCGATGAGCGCAGAGCATTGGCCTATGCCGTGAAACGACACATCATTTTTGATGACGATGAACACTATTGGAATTTGAAACGAGTAAAGGTTCTTGTTGAGCACATGTATGCAGACGAGCGGACGAAGCAATGGTTTGCCCCCGATAACAAGGTTTTCAACGAACGTCCCATTGTCACAGCCGGCATGAGTGCCAAAGGCACTGACACCGAGCGTCCCGACCGTGTTGTGGTGCGCCCCGATGGCACAACCATTGTCGTCGACTATAAATTTGGAACCGGCACAAGCTCTAAACTCAAAAAACGCTATCACGATCAAGTGCGAGAATACATGAACCTGTTGTGCCAAGCTGGTCACACTGCCGTTAAAGGCTACCTGTGGTTTGTCCGCACCGATGAGATTGAAGAAGTTGAAGCCTCGCAAGAATTGACATTATGGTAACATTATGGAAATTTTCTCGTGCGTTGTGATGATGCCAAAAAAACTAAAAACGGGAAGCTGTATTTTGTTTTAAATTCAACTTGCACTATCTTTGTAACTCGAATTAAAACAGAATTATGTCAATTGATAATATTTTAGCACAAGCCACTTCCCTTGCGGTGAAGTCGCTCTATGGGTTGGAAATGCCGGCCGATAAGATTGTACCAACTACTACCAAGAAGGAGTTTGAGGGCAATCTCACCATTGTTGTTTTTCCCTTTCTCAAAGCGTCGCACAAGCGTGCCGAAGACACGGCACAAGAAATAGGCGAGTATTTGGTTGCCAATTGCGAGGCGGTTGAAAAATTCAATGTCATCAAAGGGTTCTTGAATATTGTGATTAAACCCTCATTTTGGACAACAGTGTTGCAAAGTGTTGCCGCCGACCCCAATTTCGGCTTCAAGCAAGTGAACGACAGCAGCAAGCTGGTGATGATCGAATATTCTTCGCCCAACACCAACAAGCCCCTTCATCTTGGTCATGTGCGCAACAACCTGTTGGGTTTCAGCCTTTCAAAAATTATGGAGGCCAACGGCAACAAGGTGGTGAAAACCAACATTGTTAACGATCGCGGCATTCACATTTGCAAGTCGATGCTGGCTTGGCTCAAGTGGGGCAACGGTATCACACCCGAGATTGCCGGAAAAAAAGGCGATCACTTGATTGGCGACTTCTATGTTGAGTTTGACAAGCATTTCAAGGCCGAGGTCAAGGAACTCATGACACAAGGCATGAGCCAAGAAGAAGCCGAACGTGAAGCACCTCTCATCAAGGAGGCACACGACATGCTCAAAAAATGGGAAGACGGCGATGCGCAAGTGCGCAAGCTGTGGAGCACGATGAACGATTGGGTGTATGCAGGTTTCGACGAAACCTACAAGCGCATGGGAGTTGATTTCGACAAAATTTACTATGAGAGCGACACCTATCTCGAAGGTAAAGAAAAAGTGCTCGAAGGGCTTGACAAAGGCATGTTCTATCGCAAGGACGACGGGTCGGTTTGGGCCGATCTCACGAGTGATGGGCTTGACCAAAAGTTGCTCCTTCGCAGCGACGGCACATCGGTGTATATGACGCAAGACATAGGCACTGCCAAGCTCCGTTTTCAAGACTATCCCATCGAACAAATGATTTATGTGGTAGGCAATGAACAAAACTATCATTTTCAAGTTCTCTCGCTCTTGCTCGATAAGTTGGGCTTCAAATGGGGCAAAGATTTGATACATTTTTCCTATGGCATGGTTGAACTGCCCAATGGCAAGATGAAATCGCGCGAAGGCACTGTTGTCGATGCCGACGACCTAATGAACGAGATGATTAATACAGCTCGTGAGGTGAGCAAAGATCGCAATGTGGAAATGTCAGAAGACGAACGTGAAAACGTGATGCGCATCATTGGTTTGGGTGCACTCAAATATTTCATTTTGAAGGTTGACCCACGCAAGAACATGTTGTTTAATCCGCAAGAGTCTATCGATTTCAATGGCAACACAGGTCCGTTTGTGCAATATACCTATGCTCGCATTCAAAGTGTGTTGCGCAAGAGCAATCCCGATGATGCTTCGACCGATTTCACGGCTTACCGTCCCAACGAAAAGGAAGTGGCATTAATACAGCGATTGACCGATTTTGCCACAGTGGTGGCTGAGGCAGGACGGACTTACAGCCCTGCGTTGGTGGCCAATTATGTGTTTGAACTCTCCAAAGCCTACAACCAGTTCTATCACGACTACGGTATTCTTAAAGAAGAAGATGCGATTGTGCGTGCTTTCCGTCTGTCGTTGTCTAAAACGGTTGCCGGCATTGTGAAGCGCGGTTTTGCGCTACTGGGCATCGAAGTGCCTGAGCGTATGTGATTGTTAAGTATAAGAAATAAAGGTTAAGGGTTGGTTAATAAGCTCGAAAACTATTGTCTTAACTTTAACTCTTTAACACATTCGTCCCCTCTTAAATTTTTTTGATAAAAAGTTAAAAATAAAAATAATTATGAATAACTTCAATTATGAGCAGCGACCACCACAATTTGGCTATTCTAATGTCGCTGCTGTCGAAAATGAAATGACGTTGAGTTCCTATGTGAACAAAGTTATGCGTCGTGTGTTTGGTAAAATGACTTTGGGGCTCTTAATCACAGCCATCGTGTCGCTTACGTTTGTGAGCAGTGGCAGGCAATTGCTTAAACTGATATTTGAGTCTTCGCCGTTGATTTTCTGGAGCTTTATTATTGTTGAATTTGGAGTAGTTGTGTTGTTGTCTTCACGCATCAACAAGATGAAAGCTACTACGGCCTCTGTGCTCTTCTACCTCTATGCGGTGCTCACGGGCATCACGCTCACCCCCATCTTTTTCCTCTACACGGGTGCTGTCATTGTCAAGACGTTCTTTATCACGGCAGGCACCTTTGGAGCAATGGCAATTTATGGCTATACCACCAAAAAAGACCTTTCTAAAATCGGATCAATTTTATATATGTGTCTTATTGGTGTCATCATTGCCACGATTGTCAACGTTTTCATGAAAAGCTCAACACTCGATTGGGCAATCAGTTTTGCCGGAGTTGCCATTTTCATTGGGCTTACTGCTTGGGACACCCAAAAGATTAAGCGCATGTCTGCCGAAACCGTTGGCAGCGAGAATGTGAGCAAAGTGGCCACCATTGGTGCTTTAAGTCTCTATCTCGACTTCATCAACTTGTTCATCTACTTGTTGCGCATTTTTGGAAGTCGCGATTAAGAGTGTGGTATTGCACGCCTAACGGCGTCAACCAAAACAAACAACAACAACACCTCCCCTTGCATTCGATGTCGAGGGGAGGTTGTTGTTTTAAAGATAGATGGGAAGCTGCGCGATGAACCGAAAAATACAGACCTTAGCGGTCTGATGACCGATTTGGGTTGAAGAGAGTGTGAAATGCGAGACGCATTTTGCTCACTGGTCTTACACAATAAAAAGCCTTGTTTTCTGTTATAATTATTGAAGCGTTATAATTTAAAACTTAGATGAAAAGAAGAAAAATATTCATACTTGCCATTACCGCTTTGGCCGGTACAATGGTGGCACAGGCCGATGATGACATTAAAAACACCGAGTTCAACCCCCTCACCACCGGTGTAACCTCATTGGGCATCACTCCCGATGCCCGAGGAGCTTCGATGGGCGACTTGGGTGTGGCCACCGACCCCGATGTGAACTCCCAGTTTTGGAACCCCTCAAAGTATGCTTTTGCTTATAGTCAGGGCGGTGTTGCACTGTCCTACACGCCTTGGTTGCGCAAGATTGTCAACGACATTTACTTGGCCAACCTCACGGGCTATTACAAAATAGGCAGTGGCGATAATCAGGCTGTGAGTGCCTCGTTGCGCTATTTCTCTTTGGGCGAAATTCAGATGACGGAACAAGGCGGAGGTTCTGCAATTGGCAGTATCAACCCATTTGAAATGTCGGTCGATGTGGGCTATTCGCGCAAATTGAGCGAGAAATTTTCCATGGGTGTTGCTTTGCGCTATATTTATAGCGACTTGGGTTATTCCAACTATTCTTCAACCGATGGCACAACCGGAGCATCGGCTTTTGCCGCCGACATCTCGGGCTACTATACAACATACCCGGTTATTGGGCGCAACGAGTGCCAGTGGTCGTTGGGCTTTAATGTGTCGAATATTGGTTCTAAGGTTGCCTACGACAAAGGCGACAATCCGGCTTTTTTGCCTGCAAACCTGCGTTTGGGTACAGCTTTCACATTCCCTTTGGCCGATTATCACAACCTCACGATTTCATTCGATGCCAACAAAATCTTGGTTCCGGCAAAACCACGCTTGGCCGATTTTGAGAATCAGGAAGCCTACGAAAATGCTCTTCAAGACTGGAAAGACAAATCTTCCATTTCGGGTATTTTCGATTCTTTTGATAAAGATTGGGCAAGACGCATCACCACCTCTATAGGTGCAGAATATGCCTACAATCAGCAATTTTTCTTGCGTGCAGGTTATTTTCGTGAAAGCAAGTTCACGGGCGACAGGCAATATTTCGGACTTGGAGCGGGATTTGCGCTCAATGTGCTCAAAATTGATGCAAGCTATATGCTCGCAACTGCGCAAAACAGTCCGCTCGACCAAACGTTGCGTTTCACTTTGTCTTTCGACATGGACGGTTTGAAAAACTTGTTTGGACGCAAATAAGAGCTTTTCGAGACAGATATTACATAATATTTCTCCCTCCCTCCATTGATTTATGTGTGGGAGGGTAGTTTAAATATAAAAAAGAGATTATACGGCAATGATGAGAATTGGTTATGGCTACGATGTGCATCGGCTGGTCGAAGGCTGTGAGCTGTGGCTTGGCGGTGTTAAAATCGAACATCATTTGGGTTTGCTTGGGCACAGCGATGCCGATGTGGTTATTCATGCTTTGTGCGATGCTTTGCTGGGAGCGGCTTGTTTGCGCGACATAGGCTATCATTTTCCCGACACAGACCCTCGCTATAAAGGCATTGACAGTCGCAAACTGTTGCACGAAGTCAACTGCTTGTTGCATGCCACAGGTTACAAACTGGGCAATTGCGACATCACCATTTGCGCCGAGCGGCCGAAAGTAAATCCTCACATTCCTGCCATGCAAGAACAGCTTGCCTTGTGTCTCGATTGTGAACTTAACCAAGTGAGTATTAAGGCTACAACGAGCGAGAAAATGGGATTTGTGGGGCGCGAAGAAGGTATTTCCGCCCACGCAGTAGCACTTGTTGTTAAGAGATGAGTTAATAAGTGTTAAGCCTAAAAACTATCGCCTTAACTCCTGCAACTCCTTTTTTAACCCAAATCGGTCATTAGACCGCTAAGGTTTACAATTAAACAAAATCAGTGTGGCCTCTAATGACCGTTTGGGTTTAACTCTGTTTTTCACAAAGCCAAAACTCACTTTCCTTCAAATTCTGCCAGTATTTTTTTGAGTTCCTCATCGGTTGTGGTGAGTTTTGTTTTACACACTTTGAGCAATTCGAGTGAACGAGCAGTGTATTTGCTTAAATTGTCGATTGAGCAATCGGGGCTTTGCATCTTTCTCACAATTTCTTCCAGTTCGTTCACTGCTTGCGTATAGGTCAGTTTATTGTTCTCTTCCATTTTATTTGTAGTTTGTTGTTTTCTATTGATTGTTGACAGTCGATTTCACACTCCCTGTTTTGAAATGCGAAGTAATTACATTGCCGGGTTGCAATTGTGAGGCATCGGTCACTACATGTCCGTTGCACATGGTGAGCGAATAACCACGCTCCAAGGTGTTGCGTGGCGACAGCAATTTTACCATTTCTGCCAGTTTGTCGAGCCTCATGTTTTCTCTCATTGTCGCCTGTGATGTGATGTTTTTTATTGCATCTGCTTTGCGGTCGAGCAAGGAATTTTCATTGACGATGCGCCCTTTCACTTGTGCAGGAATAGTCTCGACATAGCGTTGCAATTGCAACTTGCCGGTTTCAATCATGTGATTAACAAGCATGGGAATTTGGCTGGTATAATAGGCGAGTTGTTCATTGTTGCGTGCGATAGCCTCTTTCACTGTCGATACCACGGTATTGCTCAACTCATTGAGGCCTGCCAGAGCTGCTGTGCCGCGTTGAATTAAAAACTCGGCCGCGGCAGTGGGAGTTTTCACCCTCAATGCCGCCACGTAGTCGAGCACGCACACATCTCGCTCATGCCCTATGCCGGTGATAATGGGCAAAGGAAAATTGGCCACGTTGGCAGCCAATTCATAGTTGTCAAACCAGTTGAGATCGGAACTTGACCCACCGCCTCTAATGATGGCCACGCAATCAAAAAACTCTTCGTGAGCGGCAATCCTGTCGAGAGCATCGATGATCGATGGCACCGTTTTCTCGCCCTGCATCATGGCTTGGAACAGGCAAGGATAGAATTTAAGCCCATAGGCATTATTTTCCAATTGATTTATAAAGTCGCCATAGCCGGCGGCACCTTGCGCCGAAATCACTGCAATGCGTTGTGGAACAATGGGCCATTGCAACTCTTTGTTCATGTCGATGATGCCTTCGTCGGCAAGCCTTTTAACGATTTCCATGCGTCGGCGTGCCATGTCGCCCAAGGTGAACTCGGGATTGATGCCGCTAATGGTGGCCTTTAATCCATATTGCTCGTGAAAACCGGCTGTGAGTTGCACCATCACTTTCATGCCGCCGGCGAAGTCTTGCCCGGTTATCTCTTTAAACTGATAGTTGAGCTGTTGAAACACATTGGCCCACACCACTGCATTCACTTTGGCCACTGTCATGCCACTGTTGGGATCTTTTTGAAGCAATTCAAGGTAGCAATGTCCTCGTCGCACCTGTACATCGCTTGTTTCGGCCATTACCCACACTTGGCTCACACTGTGATTGTTGAGTAAGTGCTTGATGCGACTGTTAAATTCTAACAAACTGATGGCCTGTGTCTGCATTGTTGTGCCGTTCATTGTTGCAGTAGAGGTTTTATTACTGTTCCTTGAATTTGATAAGTGATTTTTTCGTGAAGACAGGAGGCAAGTTTGCTGTAATCCTCTTGACTGTAAAACGTTTTGAGCTGCTGTGTGGCCATAAGCCGATTAAATCCTTTGCCGGCAAATTGCAACTCTATCATCTCAAAGTCAATGCTGTTAAGCACCTCTTTTGCTTTGCTCGATGCTGTGCCCGGTTTAACGAAGTGCTTGATGCCGGGCACTGCTTTAAAGTGTTTTGACGTTTTCAGCACATTCCATCGAGTATCGTAAAAACTTATTTTGCTGTCGGGCACTGGAGTTTTCACTGTTTCAATCACGGCAATCACAGAGTCTTTTTGACCCATTGTGAGCAGTTTTAGCTCCACTGTTGCGCAATTCGAGGTTTTAATTCTCATGAAATCGGCGGTGAGCGTGTCTATTTCCGCATCTTCGTTCAACCTGGTGGAGGCTTTGCCCGAGTGTCCGCTTTCTTGGGTGGCCACCATGCCGGCGCGTGTGCCTTGCGAGAGCGACTTGAATAACTCGCCCGGCTCCGAAATGAAGAAATCCCTTATGTTTCCGGCCTGCATTGCTTGTAAAACGGTTATTGCAAGCCACAATAGCATCAAAACTCTTTTCATTGTGATAAAAATTTTATCACAAAGTTAGTGTTTTTGCCGGCTCACGGCAAATTTCAAGTGTCAAGCTTTGTTATTTTATGCCTGTTGTTTTTACTGTTGACATGTTGAGTTTGGTTTTGGCTTAATCTGTATCAAAATTTTCTTTGATGAATTTTTCAAAGTTTCCTAATCCGCTTTTCTTGTCAACTTTTTTGCCTTTTTTGTCGCGTGCAAATCCGCGTTCGTTGTCGCGGCGCGTGCGTCGGCGACCGTCGTGCTCATCTCTGAAACGATCACGACCGCGTTGACTTTTGCGAGCTTTGCGCTCTCGACGTTCTTTGCCACCAAATTGCTCTCGGCGACGTTCCTTGCGGTTTTTCTTCACCTCCGAGCCGGCATTCTCTTTGGCATAGTCTCTGTGCAGGTCGGCAATTTCGGCATACAGACGTTTGCCGTAAAAATCTGTGTTTTTCAATGCACTCACCACACGATGTGCATCACCGGCCTTCACGTCAAACAGAGAATAGTTGGACAACAAGTCAATTCTGCCCAAATTGATACGTTGACCGTGAGTGTTTTCGTTGATCAGCTGAATGAGACTGGGAGCAAAGAAGCCGTCGGCTTTACCGGCGTTGATAAACACACGCTCATAGCCGGCTTCTGCTTTGCGACAGTCTTTGTCGCTGTCTTTGCGGTTCTTGTCATATCTTTCCTTTTTCTCGCGTTTGGCTTTCTCGGGCACATAGTCGAGATCGGGCGCACCTTTATAATAGTCAAGCAATCGGTTGAACTCAAGTGAAAGCATGCGCTTGATGAGTTCTTCGGGCGATAGCCACGACAGCTTTTTGAGCACCGAAGGCAGATATTCTGTAATTTCCTCCTCTTTTACTTCAACACATTCAATGCGATCGGCCAAGTTGAAAAGTTGTTTTTCAATGATTTCATTGGGTTTGGGCACTTCACGGCGTTCAAACGCTTTGCCTATGTGCTTTTCAATGTCGCGCAATTTGTTGCGTTCACGGCTGTGCACAATGGCTATGGATACACCGGTCTTGCCGGCTCGGCCGGTGCGTCCGCTACGGTGGTTGTATATGTCGTTGTCATCGGGCAGATTATAGCTGATGATGTGAGTGAGGTCTCCCACGTCAAGCCCGCGGGCCGCCACGTCGGTGGCCACAAGCAGTTGCAGGTTGCGTTCACGAAATTTCTTCATCACGGCATCGCGTTGAGTCTGACTCAAGTCGCCATGCAGTGCATCGGCGCTATAGCCGTCTTCAATCAGGTTTGTGGCAATTTCTTGTGCCAGAGCGCGAGTGCGGCAAAACACGATACCGTAGATGCGTGGCAAGAAATCGACAATGCGTTTCAATGCCAAATATTTGTCGTTGGCGCGCACCATATAATAAATGTGGTTCACATTGGCCGAACTTTCGTTGCGAGTTCCCACGATATACTCTTGCGGGTCGTGCATGTAGTTTTTGGCGATTGATGCGATTTCGGTAGGCATCGTTGCCGAGAACAGCAACATTTTGCGTTGCTCCGGAATGTGCGACAAAATTTCGTTGATATCATCAACGAAGCCCATGTTGAGCATTTCGTCGGCCTCATCAAGCACCACAGTGTTCACGTTTTCGAGTTTCACTACACCTCGCTTGATGAGGTCGAGCAATCGGCCGGGAGTAGCCACGATGATTTGTACACCGCGTCGTACGGCTTTAATTTGCGTTTCTATGTTTGTACCGCCATATACCGGCAAAATGTGCATTCCCTCAATGTATCTTGAATAGTCGTTGAGATCGTTGCACGTTTGCAGGCACAACTCTCTCGTAGGGTCGAGGATAATGGCTTGTGTGGCTTTGTTGTTGATGTCGGTGCGTTGCAACGTGGGCAAACCAAATGCCGCCGTTTTGCCGGTGCCCGTCTGGGCAAGGCCCACAACATCGCGATCCTCGTTCAATAAATGTGGAATTACTTTTTCTTGGATAGGCATGGGCTTCTCATATCCCATTTCTGTTATCGCCTTCAAGAGATCCTCTCGAACCCCTAAGTCTTGGAATGTTGTCATATATTTAAAATTTGCAAGGTGCAAAGGTAGGTAAATTATTGAAATCTCATGCTTTATTTTCTGTTTTTTTTATTTTTTCCTTTTGTTTTTTCGTCATTTCATGCTGTTGCATGCAAGAGAGTGGGAGTGTTACAACGCCTCGAAACCGAGCAAAAAGTGAGAAAAATGAACGTTATTTTTCCTTTTTGTCTCTTTTTTTCTCTTTTTTGACTGAAAATATTTTTTTTTTTATTCCTATTAAGATATTATTTTGTAAATTTGCAGCCTGCATAAATTTATGGGATTTCACATAGGGTGTGCAGATAGTTTATAACAATCAAATTCAGCTAAGCATAAACTATGAAGCTACTACAAGCTAAGTTAGCGAAATACGAAGAGCCACAAAAGGCAAAAGCCTTGGGCATCTATCCTTATTTCAGAGAAATTTCGAGCGAGCAAGATACCGAGGTCATGATGAATGGCAGGAGGGTGTTGATGTTTGGCTCCAACTGTTATACCGGTTTGGTCAACGACAAACGCGTTCATGAGGCTGCTATCGAAGCAATCAAAAAATATGGAACAGGGTGTGCCGGCTCTCCATTCCTTAATGGAACGCTCGACATTCACAAAGAACTTGAAACAAAACTGGCCAACTACATTGGGAAAGAAGACACGATGATTTACTCCACGGGCTTTGAAGTGAATTTGGGTGTTGTTTCTTCTTTGACAGGACGTGAAGACTATATCCTTTGGGACGAACAAGACCATGCGTCAATTATCGAAGGTCGTCGACTCTCGTTTTCAAATTCTTTGAAATACAAGCACAACGACATGGCATCGCTCGAGAAACAACTCCAAAAGTGTGAACCCGACCGTGTGAAGCTCATTGTAACCGATGGCGTGTTTTCGATGGAAGGCGATGTGTGCAAGCTCCCCGACATCGTTGAATTGGCACACAAATATAATGCCGCCATCATGGTCGATGAGGCGCACGGCATTGGCGTTTTTGGCAATGGAGGGCGTGGCGTGTGCGACCACTTTGGCTTGACCGATGAAGTAGATCTCATCATGGGCACATTCAGCAAGTCGTTTGCTTCGCTTGGCGGTTTCATCGCCACCGACGAAGTCATTACCAACTATTTACGTCATCACTCACGTTCCTATATTTTCACGGCAAGCATCACCCCGGCATCGACAGCTGCGGTGAGCAAAGCTCTCGACATCATGATTGCCGAGCCTGAACGTCAGGAACACTTGTGGAAAATCACCAACTATGCCTTGAAGGGTTTCCGTGAGATGGGGTGCGAAATTGGTGCTACCGAAACACCCATTATCCCATTGTTCATTCGCGACAACAACAAGACGTTTGCCATCACGCGCGATCTGCTCGAAGAAGGCATCTTTGTCAATCCGGTGGTGTCGCCTGCTGTGGCTCCCACCGACACACTCATTCGTTTCAGCCTCATGGCCACCCACACGCAAGAGCAAGTTGAAATTGCGCTGGAAAAAATTCAGAAAATATTCCGCCAATATGGTTTGGTAAAGTAACGACGTATTTCTTACATTAATATATTAAAAGGAAAAAATGACCGGGAAATCAGCGATTGTTCCGGTCTTTTGTTTGTCATGCTATGGCGAGTTTGTCAAGTGCAGTTTTCTATTGCTGTTGTCGCAAGAAAATGAAGTGCAGTTTTACCTTATTTTTTTGAAAAATAACAGTGATAAAACAGCAGAAAAAGTTGCACAGAATAAAAAAAAGTCATGTTTGAAAAAAAAAAGAGGAAGAAACGCTTGCTTGATTGTTTTTTTAGTAATTTCGCACCATCAATAATCAACTAAGAAAATTCATTAGAAAAATAATTATGGTTTACAAATTTCTTATAGGCTCTGAAGAGGCCGAGAATTTCAAACTTGAAATCGCCATCGACTCCGAAGACTCTTTTTTAAGACTACGTAATGCAATTCTTGATGCCGCCGGATATGATAAGGAACAGATGAACTCTTTTTATATATGTGACAACAAATGGATAAAAGAAAAGGAAGTGACCTTCATGGACATGGGGTCTGACTCCGACGAAGACATTTGGATCATGGAGGACACGCCGCTTGAAGAACTCATTGAAGACGAAGGACAAAAATTGAAATTCGTTTTTGATTACATGACCGAGCGATATTTTTTTATGAAACTCAAGGAAGCCATTCCCGGCAAATCGCTTCGCGACCCGTTGTGCATGCGCAAAGAGGGAAAAGCTCCCTGCGAAATTAAGGAAATGGAAATCTTGTCTAAGCCTGCAACAAAAGTGATTGACACCACACTCGAAGAGCTTGGTGAAGAATTTTATGGCGAAGATTCCTTTAACGACGAAGAGCTTGGAGAGCTTGAATCGTTTGAAGGCGAAAATATCGAATAAGAAAAAAATTTATTGCTGTCCGGTAAAAGTCTAAAGGACATAAAAAATCTTGCTCGAAGCCCTTAATTATCGGACTTCGAGTTTCTTTTTCAAAAAGTAAGCCCCCCTAATCAAAAAGAGTTAGTTGAGGTGGTACTTTTTGTTGCTC
>JBGYAB010000036.1:0-14188 GCA_041815985.1 Sodaliphilus sp.
CCTTGCTGTTCAGCAGTCACCCTGCCGACCAAGAAGGGAAAAAGCGTTAATGCTGTTTTTGCGATTGTCGGAAAAAGTTGCACCACAATAGCTCATATATGTAACTGTTGTGGCGCAACCTTTAATCACAAGTTATTTTTTATTTGTGTTGTTGGAGATTGTGCTTGGTTTATTCTGTTTGCAGTCTGATGAGTTCGGCAATTTCTTCAATCACTTCAATGGTTCTGCGCCTGTTTTTGCGATAGAAAGAATAGGCTGCCGTTGCACCAATCACGCCACCAACCACTCCGCCCAAGATCATGCCTTTGGCCATCTCCGGTGAATGCATGGTGATGATTTCATAGCATAGCCATGCAAACCATAAAATCGCGTACGGAATACCGAAATAGAGCCACCGACCGGAATTTCTTTTCAATTTCATCAACCTCAATCGAGTGTCGATCAAATCTCCATCGAGCATGGAATTGGCTTTGATGCCTCTGTGCGACCAGTAGTTTACTGCGATTGCAAGCAGAAAAAAAGCGTCGGTCACAATGAGGAAAGCAGTAGATAAGCCTATTTCTTCAAACACCCAAGTGCAATAGAAAACACTCACAAGAGCTAAGACGGCAAGCCAAACGGCATTTTTATTGAGTTTCGAAACTTTGTCGCTCATCACCTTGCGCATGAGCTGCTCATTGACAATGTCTTGTTTTGAAACTTTGTGCTTGAGTAGTGAGAGCTGCGAGCGCATTTGTTCAAGTTCTCTTGATTCTATGATATTATCGTTAATTTCCATTTTGTGTTGTTTTTAGTCGTTCGTCATTTGTTTTAACTGTTCTTTGATGCGGAATAATCGCACCGAAACTTGCTTGACGGTGATGCCTACAACGGCTGCAATTTCGTCGTAGCTCATGTTTTCAAGCCACAGGAGCACAATGGCTCGATCGAAAGGACGCAACCGACCGATGCGCTCTTTGAGCATATTCACTTGTTTGGTTTCGGCATCTTTGTCTTCAAAGAGGTTAATGTCCATTGACAAAGGCACAGTGTTGTTTTTTTTCTTGCGTTCTACCGAAATGCACGTGTTGAGCGTAATGCGCCAGAGCCACGTTTTGATATTGCTGTTGCCCTTGAACGATTCAAACCCATGCCAAATGTTGATGAGAGCCTCCTGAAACAGGTCGTTCACCTCATCGGGGTCGTTAGAGAACATGTAACACACCGAGTAGATGGTGCTTTTATGCTCTTTCACGAGTTGTTGAAATTTAAATTCTAACGTTTGAGTCATTTCTCTTTCTTACGTTCTAAACGCTCTAATTTATAGACGCAAAAACATGATAAAAACTACATAAAATCATCGCAAATGTTGTTTGACACATGAAATTATGAACTTTGTTTAACTCCAATCGGTCATTAGACCGCTAAGGTTTACAATGAGCGGTTCATCGCGTGCTTTGGTTGCCGTTTTTCTTGACGCAGCCCACTACGTCTTCAAAAAAAAGATAGCCAATTTGTTCAACATTCAAACAAAATCAGTGCGGGCTCTAATAGCCGATTTGGGTTCAAAACTTTAGCTTCATTTGAAGGTCATCGACTACGACTTCCTGCTCGGTGCCACAGCAATTGCGATCTTCAAGCAAGCTTTTGAGCAGCTGGTCAACCTCGGGCATAACCGACTCTTCCATAATTCCTTGTAACATGTCGGCCAATCTGTCCGGGATTGCGTTTGAAAAAACTTTTTCAATACCGGTTTTCAAATCAACAATCAACCGCCTTGACTCTTTGCTTTTTCCTTCATTTCCTTCAAGAAAGCAGATAAGTGCCTTTTGAGCCGTTTCATCACACTGTTCATGGGCAATTTTGATTATCGCATCGGGTTTTTGAGGAAAATTCAAGTAGCCACCCAGCATACCTTGCAATTTATCCATTCCCTTTTGCAATTTGTTCCATGCTTTGCGAGTCACGGCATCGATGAGGGCAGGTGCAGCTTTCTTGATGCGAGCCTTACCGGTGCCCTGCAAATGAGCATTGGTGGGTATTGCTTCGATGGTCTTGGTGTCTATGAGCATTTCGTCTCCTTTCAATTGAATGGTGCGATAGTGAAACGGATAGCAAATTAGACTGCCGGTGGCAACCTCGTTGATAGCACCATTGTCATGATAGTTCCGGGCAATGTCGCTCACGTGCAAATGACCGCTGAAAATGACCTTCACGCCAGCTTTAATCAACCGTTCGCGCACCATGCCGGCATTGGTCACAACATAGTTTGACAAAAAATTGGCCTCTCGGTCGAAATGCTCCACTGCATGATGATGCATCAGCACTATCACCTTTTTACCCTTGACAACAGCCTGCCTTACTCGGCTTTCAACCCATCGCAAAGTTTGCGCCTTGATGCGTCCTGCATTGTGATAGGTGTTCAACGAGTCGCCACGGTTCTTGAGCAGGTTCTCTTCGTCACGATTGCTGTCGATGCCAATAACCACCAGTCCCGGAATTGGCTCGCACGCATAGGTGAGCGACGCACTGTCGCGTTGCGTTCCAGCTCCATAACCATAGTGATTGTAGAGTTGTGCGAAATCGTTGCGAGTAACCGTGCTTGTCGTCACCGTTTCATTGCCCTTGTAACGCACTGCATGAGGATTGTTCATGTCGTGATTGCCGGGAACAACGAGTGTAGCAATGCCGGCAGCACGCAATCGGTCTAAATGGCTCACCATGCGCCGATGGCTTTCTAATTCGCCGTCCTTGGTGAGGTCGCCGGTTATACACACCAGTTTGGGCTTGATGACAAGAATTTTCTCCACCATCACACCCATAATTTCATCGCTACCGGCAAGCATGCGCATGTCGGAAGCAACACTGTTGACAAAAGCCTTGCCGGAGGTGTCGGTCAATTCGGGAGCCAGCAAATGCGTATCGCTGATCATCACAATGTCGGTATTGTTTTTAGCCGACAAGTGAAGCCAAGCGCAAAGTAACAGCATCGTTAATAAGAAATAAATCTTTTTCATTTTCAGTATCTTTTTCATCGACAAATATAGCACATTATCTTAGACGGTTATTGAAAGAAGTAGAGGAAATCGGGAATAACAATTGTTTTTTTTGAGGAGTTCTATGAAGATAAAAGGAATTGAATAAACAATGATTTTTGTGCAAATTTCCTGCAAAAAGAGATGAATTGGTTAATTATCGTTAAAGCTCGAAAAAATATTCCGGAAAATTATGCTATGTAACATCTTTTCCATTATCTTTGCATCAGTTTTTCATGGTATTAGTTTTTAAGGTTGCGAAATACCTGGCGTCGTGAGACGGTGATTATTTCGTTTTTGTTTAAGGTTTATGTTAATGGTATTAGAAGGTTAATTAGTTAAGCAATCCGCGATAGCGATATCGTGGATTTTTTTTATGCTGTTTTTGAAGTGCTGAATTATTGGGTTCACTCATTCTTTTCATTTCCTATATTTTATCGTATATTTGCGACAATCAAGAATTGTAAAAAAGCAGAAAAGGCATGAAAGAATATAAAAAACGGCAACGCAAAACCGACCATGTGCAGGAATTGAATGCAAATCAATGCGGTTTTGACATTATGCAACCCATACCCGAAGTAGCACGGCTCGAAGAAGACTTTGCTCTTGAAGAGCAAATAAAGGTCAAGAAGTCGTCAAGTCCCGAAGAAATTGACGAGCGGTTGCTTCCTCGCCCCGAGAGTGACGAACGCATCGACCACAAACTTTTCTTGCAATGGCTCATTGCCCTTGTTTCACTCATCACCGTGCTGGCAATTGCAGCGTTACTCGGGCTAATGAAGTAAAAACATCGAAGTCGCAATCGTCTCTTCACCATCTGAGTGAACTACAAATTCTTTATAACCCATTGGCGAAATTAAATAGTTCCTATATTATTGAGCACATTGAGCGTCTTTAAGATAATTTTTTGATCGTCATAAAATTGTTGATTCTTGTTTGGTATAATAAGAACTACGAACTACTGAACCAAAAAATCATCGGCATGAGCTAATGCACACCCGGTAGAGTCAACAATGTAAAAAAACAGGGAAAAGATAGTTGGTTATTCAAATTAATTTCTTAATTTTGCACTCGCATTAAGCAAATGCCCAAGTGGCGGAATTGGTAGACGCGCACGTTTCAGGTGCGTGTGCCGCAAGGCGTGAAGGTTCGAGTCCTTTCTTGGGCACTGCAAGATAGCTGTTAATCTAATGATTTTCAGCTATTTTTTATATTTTCTTTTCTATGGCTTACAACAAAGCGACAAGAGCGTTGATTTGCTCGCTTGTCGTTGCCCAACTGGTGGCAAACCGTATCACGCTGTGCTCGGGATCGGCCGGCGTGATGTAGCTGAATGTAACTTGCTTGCTCAGTTGTTCCATTTTGGCGTTGTCAATGACAAAGAATTGTTGATTGGTGGGCGAGTTGATATAAATTTTATAACCTTTCTTTTCCAGTTCCTTGCGCAAGGTCATGGCTTGCGAAATGGCATTGCGAGCGATGTTGAGATAAAGACCATCGGTAAACAAGGTATCGAATTGCACCCCCAACAACCACCCCTTGGCCAGCATGGCCCCACGGTGCTTAATCAGCCCGCGAGTGAGTTGTATGTTGGGATTGGTGACAACCACTGCTTCGCCAAAAAGTGCCCCCACCTTGGTACCACCAATATAGAATGCATCGGTGAGCCGGGCGATGTCTTTCAACGTAACGTCGGTTTCGGCGGCAAGCCCATAGCCCAAGCGCGCACCATCAAGAAAGAGGTAAAAACCATATCGGTCGCACAATTGCCTCAATTGTTTCAGTTCGTCCAGCGTGTAGAGGGTGCCGAGTTCGGTGGGGCTTGAAACGTATACAGCCCGTGGCATCACATAGTGTTCACAACCCACTTGGTTGGTTTCTTGATAGAAAGCTTTGAGAAAAGTTTTAAGGGCAGGGATGTCTATTTTGCCCAATGTGCCTTTCACGACAATCACTTTGTGCCCGGCACCTTCTATTGCTCCCGATTCGTGCACATTGATGTGCCCCGTGTCGCAGGCAATGATGCCATCGTTGTGGCGCAACATAGCATCGATAACGATCATGTTGGTTTGAGTGCCACCTACAAGAAATTGCACATTGGCATCGGGGGCTCCGCAAGCATCTTTGATTTTGTTTTTTGCACTGTCGCAATAGGGATCAAGTCCATAACCGGTGTTTTTGTCGAAATTAATCTCTTGCAATTTGACAAGAATGGCCGAGTGGCAGCCTTCCATGTAGTCACTGTCGAAACGTAGCATAGCTGTGATGATTTGTTGATGCAAAGTTAATGAAAAAAGCTGTGGCAAATGAAAAATGCTTGCAATATCGCATCTTCATTTTTTGAACGTTCACCTAATCAACGGCTTTTATAAGTGGCTTGCATCATATTTTATCTCTGTGATAGAAATGATAAACCGGTTTTGCATTTTGCTATCGAAATTACATTAAGTATTGCCGTTTTTCTATTAAATATATTTATTTTGTAGAAATTTTCTATATTTGTTGGTGTTTTGTTTTGCAATTATACTCAAAACATCTACCTTCGCATCGCAAAATGATTTTCTATATCAAGCCCCCCAAAAAACACATTATAAAATCATAAAATCATAAAAACTGAAAGAATCGAAATGAAAAAGTTTTTTACAGCACCATTTGCTCCCTTGTTGCCCATGGCAATGATGGCAAGCGAGGCGAACCTCAAAATGCCGGAAGGCTTTGCCGACAGTCCTCAGACTAAAATTTTGTACTGGGGATTTCTCATCGTCATTCTTGGCTTCGTGTTTGGTTGTTACAAGTTTGCACGCATCAAGAGACTGAATGCTCATAAGTCGATGCTTGAGATGGGCAATGTGATTTTCAAGACCTGCTCAACCTATCTCAAGCAACAGGGCAAATTTTTGGCTCTCTTGTTTATTTTCATTGCACTTGCCATTTTTCTTTATTTCAAATTGCTTGCAGGTATGGCATGGGGAGCTGTGTTGCTCATTCTCGCATGGACTGTCATAGGTGTGATTGGCTCCTATGCCGTGGCATGGTATGGTATTCGCATGAATACTCATGCCAATTCTCGCATGGCGTTTGCTTCGTTGCGTCGCAAGCCACTTGCTTTGCTCAACATTCCGTTAACGGCAGGTATGAGCATCGGTGTAGTGCTCATTTGCGTGGAATTGATGCTCATGCTCATCATTTTGCTGTACATGCCCGGCGATTTGGCCGGCAGTTGTTTCATTGGTTTTGCCGTTGGCGAATCGCTGGGCGCAAGTGCATTGCGCATAGCCGGTGGCATTTTTACCAAGATTGCCGACATTGGCAGCGACTTGATGAAAGTAGTGTTTAAGATAGGTGAAGACGACCCGCGCAACCCTGGTGTGATTGCCGACTGCACCGGCGATAACGCCGGCGACAGTGTGGGACCAACTGCTGACGGCTTCGAAACCTATGGCGTTACAGGCGTGGCACTGGTGTCATTCATCTTGCTCGCCATTCCCGACATCCAACACCAAATCACGATGCTCGTGTGGATTTTTGTAATGCGTGTTCTCGGCGTGATTGCTTCGATAGTCGCCTATTATATCAACAACGTCATTTCAACGCTCAAATACAGTCATGCCGACGATATGAACTTTGAGAAACCACTCACCGGCTTGGTGTGGATAACCTCAGTCTTGTCGATTGCAGGCACATTCATTGCCAGCTACTACTGTTTGCACAACATGGACGATAACCATTGGTTGGGCTTGGCGTTGGTGATTAGCTGCGGTACTCTTGGAGCCGCTTTGATTCCCGAAATCACCAAGCTCTACACGTCGCCCACATCAACCCACGTTAATGAAGTGGTGAATACTTCGCGTCAGGGCGGAGCCTCACTCAACATTTTGTCAGGTCTGGTATCGGGCAACTTTGGAAGTTTTTGGACAGGATTTATATTTTTCTTTCTGATGATTCTTGCCTATCTTTTTGCCTTGCAATTCAATTTACATACCCTCTTCGGGCAATATGGCACTTATAGCGCAATTTTCGCTTTCGGACTGGTGGCTTTCGGCATGCTGGGCATGGGGCCGGTGACCATTGCGGTCGACAGCTATGGCCCGGTGACCGATAATGCCCAATCGGTCTATGAACTGTCGCTCATTGAAGACGACAAAGCAAAAGCCGAAAAAGAAATCGAAGAAGAATTTGGGTTTAAGCCCGATTGGGAAAAAGCAAAACACTATCTCGAAGCCAACGACGGCGCAGGCAACACATTTAAAGCCACAGCCAAGCCGGTGCTCATCGGTACAGCCGTGGCAGGAGCCACCACCATGATTTTTTCGCTCATTTTACTCATCAACAGCACATTGAATGCCGATTATGGAGTTGGTGTGAACGAAGTGCTGAATTTGCTCAATCCTTACTCAGTACTTGGATTCATTTTAGGAGGTTGCGTGGTGTTTTGGTTCACAGGTTCGTCGATGCAAGCCGTGACCACCGGAGCAAACCGTGCGGTAGCATTCATTAAACGAAACATTCAGCTCGACCCCAACGCGCCCAAGAAAGCCGACATTGCCCAATCGCAAGAAGTGGTGAGGATATGCACAGAATATGCTCAAAAGGGCATGATCAACATTTTCATTTCCATCTTTTGCTTTGCGCTCGGCTTCGCTTGCTTGTCATCGCCCGAAAGCGTGATTGGCGGCACCAAGGCAACTTGCTTGTTTATCAGCTATTTGATTTCGATTGCTGTGTTTGGTTTGTTTCAAGCAGTGTTCATGGCCGATGCCGGCGGAGCTTGGGACAATGCCAAGAAAATTGTTGAAGTAGACCTTGATGCCAAAGGCACAGCCCTGCACGATGCCACTGTTGTGGGCGATACCGTGGGCGACCCTTACAAAGATACCAGCTCTGTAGCTTTAAACCCTATCATCAAGTTCACCACGCTCTTTGGCGTGTTGGCGATGGAAATTGCGATAAGTCCGAGTTTTCGTTCTGCCGCACCGGTTTTCGGATTGGCGTTTGTACTCATCGGCTTGTATTTTGTGTATCGCTCATTCTACAAAATGCAGTCAGGCGATCGAAGCAATGTGGTTGTGCCGTAAAAACAGAAAGTAATGACGATAAAAAGAAGAGGGTTGCAGATGCTTGATAATCTGCAACCCTCTTGTTGTTTTTATTCAAATCAGTGCTTTTGATGTTATCTGTTTCTCATGGTCACATGTTTGGTCGAAATTTTGCCCGATCCGTGCACGCTTTTGTTTATTTGGCGTGCATCGCCGTTGAGCGTGATGTCGCCTGAACCACGCACACTGCAGTTTACTGTGCCACAGCGTGTGAGAGTTGAGGTTACATCGCCACTGCCTGCAATGTTGATGTTGATGTCATCGGCATTGTAGAAGCCGATTTCGGCATCGCCACTGCCTGCAATGTCCAAACTTGCACCTTGGCAAGTGAGTTGTTTAATGTTGATATCGCCCGACCCTTTTACTCCAATAGTTGCCTTACTGCACGAGAGTTTGCCGATACCAATATCGCCACTGCCTGCAATTTGTGCGACAAACGGGGTGTTGTTTTCAATTGAGCCGGCTTTAAAGTCGCCCGACCCATTTATTTGCACTTGTGCCAATGTGGGAGCATACACATAAACATCAATGTCGGCATTATTCAAGTTCTTTTCAACACAATAAATGTCAAGCTGATTGTGCACCACTTCGGTTTTCACCAAATTGATAAGCTCATGCGGAGCCACAACCACAATGCGGTTATCATTGCTTTGCATGTAATGCACATCGATACTGCCCTTAATCGAAATACGCTCAAAGGACTTGCCCACACTGCGTTTGGTTTCCACGCGAGCTCCATACTTGTTTTTTGAATTGTTGATAGAAAAAGAGCATGCCAACAACAATGGCAAAATCATGCTCATCGCCAAAAAAGTTTTAAATCTGTTCATCGTGTCAGTTTTATTGTTTTCAAAATTGAGGTAGACCTTTTGAGTTTCATTATATAGACGATTTTGTGGCACAAAAAGTTTCAGGAAAGTTTGCTTTTAACATTTATTTAACGTTTTGCGGAAAATATTTTTAATCTGCGAAAAGAATGTGACGAACTTACTTGACACCTCAAAACAACCAAGAAGCCAATAAACAGCAGAGAAACAACACGATGAACCGAAAAATGTAAACCTTAGCGATCTAAATGACCGATTTGGGCTAATTCTTATTCCTATAATAAAAAAAACAGCCCAAGCATGTTCCTCAAAAAAAGGATTGTGAACTTGGGCTGTTGTTATTCTGATTTTTTTGTTGGTGAATGGAATGTGTTTTGTGGCAAATCCACAACATCACATCAATTATCTTTCATGAATTCCTCAATGTCCTTGGGGTGGTATGGAATGCGATCCTTACCAAGGAAGCGGCAACCGTCTTTGGTGATGAGCACATCGTCTTCAATGCGTATGCCTCCAAAGTCTTTGTAGGTTTCCAGTTTGTCGAAGTTGAGAAATTCGGCACAATGTCCGCTTGCACGCCACTCGTCGATGAGGGCAGGAATGAAGTAGATGCCCGGTTCGTCGGTCACAACAAAGCCTTCTTCAAGCTTGCGCCCCATGCGCAACGCATTGGTGCCAAATTGTTCTAAATTGGGGCGAGTTTCTTCGTCATAGCCAACGTAGATTTGTCCCAAGCCCTCCATGTCGTGAACATCCATGCCCATCATGTGTCCCAAGCCATGAGGCAGAAACATGGCATGAGCTCCGGCACGCACGGCTTCTTCGGTATCGCCTTTCATCAGTCCCAGCTCTTTGAGTTTGTCGGTCATCATGCGACAAACCGAAAAATGCACGTCGGCATATTTTACACCGGGTTTGGCAACATCGAGTGCATGATCGTGGCAAGCCTCAACAATGCTGTATATCTCCAATTGACGTTGTGTGAACTTGCCGTTAACCGGATAGGTGCGCGTGTTGTCGCTGCAATAGTTGTTGATGGTTTCGGCGCCGGCATCGCACAGCACGAGGCGACCGCTTTCAAGCACGGCCATGCTCGGGTTGCCATGCATGATTTCGCCGTGTTGCGAGAAAATGGTGGCGAAACTCACTTGTGCGCCATAGGAATGAGCAACACCGTCAACTTGTCCGCCAATGAATTTTTCGGTCACACCGGGCTTGGTGAGGCGCATGGCTGTGGTGTGCATTTTGTAGCCAATTGCACATGCTCGCTCGATTTCCTCGATTTCAATAGCACTTTTCACCGAGCGCATCTTAATCACGGCATGAATGAGCGACAGCGATGCGGCTTCTTTCTGCAAGTTGGGGTGTATGCCCGTCAAGTCCATGATTTGGATCTTGGTGTCGAAGCGGTAAGGTGGCAAGAAGTGGAGAGTGCGTCCTTTGCCCTTGGCGTCGTCAACGATTTTCTTGAGTTCGGCCATTGGAGCACTCTTGGCAACGCCCACTTGAGCGGCCATCTCGGCAACGCTCACCACCGAGCCGTGCCACACAATATCTTCAATATCGATGTCATCGCCAATGAGGGTTTCATTGTTGTTGTCGATGTCGATAACACCCACAAGCCCGTCGCGTTGCTGCCCGAAGTAGTAGAGGAAAGCAGAGTCTTGGCGAAATGGGTAATAACTGTTGTTGGGATAGTTGTTTGGTGCTTCGTTGTTGCCAAACAGCAGGATAACGCCACTCTTGACGAGCTTTTTCAGCTCGTTGCGGCGATTTACATAAACGTCCTTGTTGAACATAGTTTTTTAGTGGTTTAAAGTTTCTTTTCTTCTGTAAAGATACAACTTTTCAATTTCCCAACAATGAAATTGCACATTTTAATCAAAAAAAACGGCAACCAAGATGCCGGTAAGCAGACAAAAGCAGTAGAGGGGGCAACACGAAGAATCGAAAAATGTAAACCTTAGCGGTTTAATAACCGATTTGAGGTAAAACAATGTGTAGGCGCACGTTGCACCACCTGTCATGCGCCACCGTCACGGAGGCAGAAATCATTAAAAAAACATAATTACGAGAAATTATGGAATTTTTTCCTTAATAATTTGTTTGAGTGGAAAATAATTAACTAAATTTGCAGTCGAAATTATAGACGATAAATCAATTAATTTATTATAGCAACTTTTAAAAATTCATTTAAGATGGCATTTGATAAGAAAGTATTAGAAAAATACGGTATCACTGGCACCACCGAAGTGTTGTACAATCCTTCCTATGAAGTTCTTTTCAACGAAGAAACCAAAGAAGGCCTCGAAGGCTTTGACAAAGGTCAAGAAACCGAACTTGGAGCAATCAACGTAATGACCGGTATCTACACAGGTCGTTCTCCCAAAGATAAATTTATTGTAGACGATGAAAACTCACACGACACCGTGTGGTGGACAAGCGAAGGCTACAAAAACGACAATAAGAAAGCATCAAAAGAAGCTTGGGCTACCGTTAAGGAAATTGCAAAAAAAGAACTCTCCAACAAGAAACTCTATGTGGTAGACGGCTTTTGCGGCACGCACAAAGACACACGCATGAAAGTGCGCTTTATCATGGAAGTAGCATGGCAGGCACACTTTGTGACCAACATGTTCATTCGCCCTCAAACCGAAGCCGACTTTGAACAAGAACCCGACTTCATTGTTTACAACGCAAGCAAAGCCAAAGTCGAAAACTACAAAGAATTGGGCTTGAACAGCGAAACTGCTGTTGTGTTCAACGTAACCAGCAAAGAGCAAGTTATCATCAACACTTGGTACGGTGGCGAAATGAAGAAAGGCATGTTCTCTATGATGAACTACTTCTTGCCACTCAAGGGCATTGCAGCCATGCACTGCTCGGCCAACACCGATCTCAATGGCGAAAACACCGCCATCTTCTTTGGTCTCTCGGGCACCGGCAAAACAACCCTCTCCACCGATCCTAAGCGCAAACTCATTGGCGACGATGAGCACGGTTGGGACGACAAGGGCGTGTTCAACTTCGAAGGCGGTTGCTATGCCAAGGTAATCAACCTCGACAAGGAAGCAGAACCCGACATCTACGGTGCAATTCGTCGCGATGCACTTTTGGAAAACGTTACGGTTGATGCCAATGGCAAAATCGATTTCACCGACAAGAGCGTGACCGAAAACACACGCGTGAGCTACCCCATCTATCACATCAAGAACATTCAGCGTCCCGAGTCGCACGGACCGGCCGCCAAGCAAGTGATCTTCTTGAGTGCCGATGCATTTGGCGTGTTGCCTCCGGTTTCAATTTTGAATGCAGAGCAAACAAAATACTACTTCCTCTCGGGCTTTACCGCAAAATTGGCCGGAACAGAGCGTGGTATCACCGAGCCGACACCCACATTCTCGGCTTGCTTTGGTCAAGCTTTCTTGGAACTTCACCCAACCAAGTATGCCGATGAGCTTGTTAAACGCATGGAAAAAAGTGGTGCTAAGGCCTACCTCGTGAACACCGGCTGGAACGGAACAGGCAAGCGCATTTCAATTCGCGACACCCGTGGCATCATCGACGCAATTCTCAACCACAGCATCGATGCAGCCCCAACCAAGACCATTCCTTTCTTCAACTTTGTTGTTCCAACACAGCTCGAAGGCGTGGACACCAACATTCTCGACCCACGCGACACCTACGCCGATGCCGCCCAATGGGAAGAAAAAGCCAAAGATCTTGCAGGCCGTTTCATCAAGAACTTCACCAAGTATGAAGACAACGAAGCCGGCAAAGCTCTTGTTGCAGCCGGTCCGCAACTCTAATTTCAAATTATCTGCAAGATAATAAAACAAATTTAGATACATCAATTAATCCCGGTTTTGGTTCAACACCTCTACCGGGATTAATTTTTTAAGTGTTAAACCCAAATCTATCATTAGACCACAGAGGTTACTGTTTTGGAACACCAAAAATAACGCAATAGCAAGACAACAAAATGCTTTGTGAGATTTGAATAAGATTTGTTTGATTTCTCGCCCGATAGGGCGACTACTGCATGAACGGAGTAGCCCCTACGGCAGAAATCTGGCAAATCGGGACTAAGTAAGCAAATAGCCACGATTTGTGCAAGTTCAACATGTTGTTTTTTCCGGGGAGCTGTGGTTTATTGTGAGGTGCGGTAGGTTTTGAGGAAGTCTTCGTAGAGGTCGAGGAACTTCTCGGGGTGTTTCACGATTTCTTTTTTGCGCTTGTTGTTGCGTACGTGGTTTTTTACGTAGCTTACGAAGCCGGGCTCTTTGGCCTTGAAGAAGTGGCAGAATGCGTCGATGTCGAGCATGTTGTTGCACACGATGGGGTAGACCATGGCTGTGCTGTCGAGACGCACGGTGTAGAGGGTTGCCGGTTCTTTCTCGTAGTCGCTCATGTTGGAGGTTACCAGCGTTTGGCAAGTGAGCAGGGTGGCGTGTGCAGAGTTTTTTACCACGCCCATAAACTGATTGGTGTAGCCGGAGAGCAGGCTCATCACTTTCTCGGTGTTGTATTGGGCTACCGAACACGGTATCCAGAGCCTTGGACGGCCTTCGGCAGGCGTGAGAAATATGACTTTACTCACGTCGTTAACAGTAAACTCATAGGCATCGTCTTTGCCTTGTTCGGGCTGCGTGATGAATTTGAATTTATAGTTTTGTTGATTTACACGGTTGGCGTTGAACCAATGGTCGCAGATGTAGCCGGTTTTCACTTTCCCGTTTCTCAATGTAACTTCAACTTTATCATCTTCGGTGACGTTGCGTTTGGCTTGAATCGATTGTGGCACCAACAAAGCCAGCGTCAGGGTGAGGGGCAAAAGAAATTTGTTCATGTTTGAGTTGTGTTTGATGTTTCACAAAAGTTTGTGCACACTGCCCTTTGCAAAAAGAGAACAAATTGAGTGTGCAAAACTTATTATTATCGACAAATGTAGCAATTAATCGCAAAAAACGACAGGATTTAAAAAGAATTAAGAGTTTGTTGTTGTTCCTTTTCGTCTTTCTTCATGTTTTTTGCCTCGTTGAGCATCTTCTCGGCTCGAACGCTTGCCTTGATGGCTGCGGAATTGCCGGCTCGTTTAGCCGGGCATATGCGCATCGTGCCGGCAGCGTCTATCAAGTCCTTCACCACTTCGGCACCCACAATGATACCTTCGGCGGCCGGCACAAAAGCGTTGCTGGCCGGCACCGAGCGACGCCGGTTTGCCGGCGGTTCGTTGCTTGTGCTCATGTCG
>JBGYAB010000037.1:0-4776 GCA_041815985.1 Sodaliphilus sp.
GCGCAGATGGTCAATGCCTACTATGCCCAACGAATTATTGACGTGTTCGAGAGGAACCCGAACATGCCATTAAATAAAGAAATTGTGAATGAGATATTTAGTTTCGCTGCTGAAGCAGCATAAAAAATAACGGAGTATTGTATGAACAGAACAATTTTATTTTTTTCAGCACTTCTTGTGTCGATTGGAGTTTTTGCCCAAACACAAAACGCACCCAAACTGCACATCAAGACTGTAACGGGCACTGCAACCTACGAGATTGCGAACGTAAAACGTATTCTCATGCAGGAAGATGTGCTGTCGGTCGACAAAAAAGACAAAACAGCAAGCGATGTATATCTCTATGACGACGTAGAGAAAATGTTCTTTGAGATGTCGTCGGGTATCGAAGAAACGAAATTGCAAGACAGCAAGTTGAGCGTTTTTTCGCCGGCCGGGAGCAACACAATCTACGTGAAAGGACATGAAGCCGGCAAGAGCTACAATGTGAGCATTTTTGCCCTTGACGGAAAACTCGTCTATCAGGACAACAACTGGTGCGGAAATCCTGTGAATGTATCGGGACTTGAAGCCGGTGTATATATTTTCAAAATCAACAATTCCACCATTAAATTCAGAAAATAATTATGAGAAAATATCTACTTTTGTTGCTTGCCACAGGTTTGAGTATTGCAACCTACGCGCAAACTTCCACTAAGCTCCACAAGATGACGATCACGATGAAATCGGGTGAAAAAGCCGCTTTTCTCTCCGACGATATCGACTCGCTCACTTTCAGCACCTACGAGAAGACAGAGGTGAAAATGACCCGGCGTTTTGTCACGTCCAACACAGTTGCCGTCAACTTTGAATTGCAAGAGAATTGTTCGCGCTTCTATGCCGTGTGCGTACCTGCCGAAACTCCTGTTGGCGACATCAAGAACTATGTTTTGCAAAACAAAACTCTCGAAAAAGATTCGTCTTACAGCAAATCGTTCTATGGATTAGAGGCCGACAAGAACTATAAAGTGTATGCCTTGGCCTTCGACATCAACGAAGTGCCCGGCGAAGTGAGCGTGCTGGAAGCCAGAACCGGAAAAGTCGAAGACGACCTACTGGCTATCAGCATTATGGGAGCAACAACCACTTCAATCACCTACAAGGTAACACCAAAGTCTAACGACATCAAGTATTTCTCCATTTGCACAGCACTCAACAAGCATTACGAAGATTGCGATGCCGAAGACAATGGCGGTGATGCGGTAAAACACTACATTGCCTTGTGGAAATATCTTGCATCTTGGAACACCGGCATGACTTGGCAAGACGTGATGAAACAGCACCTCGTTTCGGGAGAGAAAGAGACTGTGTATGAGCGATTGAAATGGAATGCCGAGCACATAGTCATTGCATTTGGCATGGATGATGAAGGAAATCTCGTCACTCCGATTTATACGAAGCATACCGAAACAAAAGTTCCCAAGCAGTCGACAAATGTCATTACCATCACCACCAAAGATATTCTCAAAGACGGTGTTATTGTCGATGTAAAAACAACCAACGACGATGATTACTACATTGGTTGTCAACGCAAGGATTTTGTCGACAAATTTACCAATCATCAGGAAATGATCGATTATCTGCTTTATGAAATTGATCCGAAGCACTACACGCACCATGGCAATGAGGAGAACTTGACATTGAAAGCACAAAGGGCTAATTTCGATTACTACATCATTGCAGTTCCGCTCGACAATGGCGCACCCGCCGGCGAGCCGATTGCCATTCCTTTCAAAACCGCATCTCATTGATGACTTGCGTGAAAATTCGGAAAACAAAATCAAGTTAATTTTCAATTAAAACACGACACATGAAGAAAATTTTATTTCTTGTCCTGGCTACAATCATCTCTACCGTGGCATTTGGACAAACAGAGAATAATTCGATTATAAAAATCCACAAAAAGGATAACACGACCAAGGCCATAGTGCTTGACAATGTGCAAGATATCACCTTCAAGGCTTTTACACCGGTTGTTTTTCAGGTCGACATTGAGCAAATCACACAAAATGCCGCTTTGCTCTACATCACGAAGCCCGAAAATTGCAAAAAATTCTTCTTAAAAATTGCAACGCAACGCATAGCCGGAACCGATGCCGAAGTGCGTGCCACCATCATCGACAATCACAATCAGGAATCGACTGAAGACCTGTATAGTTGGTATAAGCAACTACAACCCGGCACTTCCTACTATTTCTATCTGCTCGGTTTCGACGAAGACGATGTGCCCTGTGGCATGACAATGACAACTGTCACGACACAAGCTCAGGCAACAGACGAATTTCAGATTACCATCACCGACATTGCATCGGCCGATGCACAAATCACCGTCACACCCAAAAATCCTGACATGACCTACTATCCATTCATCGTTTCACAGAGTGAACTGGACCAAATGATCAGTCAATTTGGTTCTATACAAAAAGCCGACTCCACCTATTGGGCCGACATGGCCGCCTATACAGGCTCAACTCCGGAAGCTGTGCTCAGTGCTTTGATGAAAACCGGCACAATGCAGGTGAGAGCAAAGGATTTCATCGGCAAGAACCTCGCTCCGGAGACTACTTACATTGTCTATTGCTATGGAGTGAATAGTGATGGCACATTCACTACCCCGGTCTATCAAGAACAGTTTGTGACCAGAGCTGCCACAAGCTCGAACAACGTGATCACAGCAACAATTGTCAAGACCTATACCGACGGTTGCGACGTGAATGTTACCACCACTAATCAAGACCAATATCTCATCAACATCCAGACCAAAGAAACTTGGGAAAAAGATGTGAACAATGCAGGCGGTAATACGAAAGCCGCAGCCGAGTCGCTTGCCGGCACACTTGGTTTCTATGGCGACATCAACAACTATTTGCACAAAGGGAATTTCTCGGGAAAAATCACAACCGGACTCGACAACAAAGATTGTGTGCTCATCATCTTTGGCTATAACGATGGTGTGACAACCGATGTGCAAGCTATTGAGTTCAGAACAGAAAATCAAGAATAAACAAAACAAATCGGTCATTAGAAGAAAGGGAGAAAAAGACGGTTGAACGCTTAGAGTTTAAGGAGCTTAAACCCAAATCGGCCATTAAACCGCTAAGGTTTACAATTTTCGGTTCATCGCGTTGCTTCCCTACTGTTTTTGTCTGCTTGTGGCCTCTTGGTCACCTTAGTATTTCAAATCTCAATCACTTTCTTTCTTCTAATGACCGATTTAAGTTTAACCCAACACGGAAAAGCTGTTTATCTGATTGCAATTTTAATCTTTTGACCGCCTATAACGGCAATATACAATCCTTTGTCCAAACCCACAATACCACCTTGCATGTATCTTCTACACACAATCTTTCCGTCAATCGTGTATATCGCAACGTGAGCCGGCGACAACAAGCAAATGCCGTTCTCCATTATTTTCACATCGTTGCCATGTGTGGCGACATTGCTGATGCCGGCAGGGTCTTCGCCTTCGTATGGTTGCGGCTTGTTTTGATTATAGTCATAGACCGTCCAATAGTGAGCTGTTGCAATGGTTACATCGCTCTTAGTGCATTTATTTCCCTCGCCCGTGGCTGACTTGTCTACCACATAGATTTTACCTTTGTTTCCTTCTTCCTTTGTGGGCAGGCTTTCCATCAACTCGGTCATTTGCTGTGCTTTAATCTTGTTGAGAAAGCAGTTTACACGGTTTATTTTAGTATTCGCCGTCAAGTTCAAGGCTGTGATGGAATTGCGTTGGCAATACAGTCTTCTCAACTCTTTGTTCCTGCTCAAATCAATCGTGGGCAATTGATTGTCGTTGCACCACAGCGTTTTAAGTTTTTCATTGTTTTTTAAATTAAGTTGCTTCAACTTATTGTCGCCACAATACAATTCTTCGAGAGAAACATTGTTTGTCAAGTCAAGCTCTTCAATCTTATTTTCGGTGCAAGAAAGTACGACGAGAGCCTTACAACTTGTCACATCGAGCTTCTTGACATTGTTTTGAAAACAGTACAAGTCGGTAATCTTAGAGCAATTGTCAACATTGAGCACTTGCAGGCCATTGGAGTTGCAATAGAGTTTTTGCATCTCGGCACAATGGCTGGCATCGATTTTGGAGATGGCGTTTCCCGAGCACACCAACTGAGTCAACGTCTTGGCCTGCGAAAGGTCTATTTCGGTAATATCGCAATCAAGACAACGCAAAGTTGTCAAGTTTCCTTGAATGGTCACGGTGCTGCTTGTCAGCTTATACTCATTTTCGGCACCAACAACCACATTTTCAACTCCTTCTACTTTAATATCACTACCCTCTACCATGATTTTAATGGATTCTCCTACGGCACGAGAAGTGGTAAAAGTAAGCTTTGCCGATTGTGCCGATGTGCACAGGCAAAATACTGCACAGAAAAGAGGGAACAAGAAAAATTTCGTCTTTGAGTAATTGTTTTTAAGTCTCATAATTGTAATGTTGATTTGATTTTAATAAAACTGGTTTATATGATTACGTGAGTTCGGGATAAGAAAAGTCTTATAAAAGTTGGTAATCTCACTGATATTTTGTATCTTTATAGATGAAAATCAATACGTTACAAAACAATCAAGTGATGATTACCAAAGACAAAGTTATAGAAATTTTCTGAATTATCAAAGAGTTTGACAAGAATTTGAATACCGAACCGGTAAAAAACCTGCAATTACCTTCCCATGATGGTAAAGGGAAGCACTATCGTAACCGCAAGGGCAGACTATCAGAAA
>JBGYAB010000038.1:0-22180 GCA_041815985.1 Sodaliphilus sp.
GATAGCCGATTTTATTATGTTATATTTTGTTATCTAACTCATTCTTTTTCAAAGCCTTATCGTGTTTGTTTTATGACACAATTCCTGTTGGATTTAGGGCGAAAGTTTCACAAACCACAAAAATTTAACGGACTATTGTACTTACGTTGTGAGAGAAAAAATGCGATGATATTTCAAAAAACATGAAAAGGTGGAAGAAAATGTAAACGATGTGAAGAATTATTGGGTATAAAGGAGCGTCGGCATGCTCTACTTGATGATGCCGGTTTCGGTGTCTTTGTTGTTGAGCCTGCGTTGCAAGGATTTATAAACACGTCCATGATTTAGTTTCCACGTAAAATTGAGAGTGATCATGTTGCCATAGTCTTTTGAAACGATGTTGGTTGTTTTGTTCACATACCGGTTCACGACTTCGGCACGATGAATGAGAGGAGTGTTGTCAAACGGGTGTTGCCAATAGATGCCTATGGTACAATTTCCCACATGATAATTACCTCCCAAGTACATGGCTGCTCCTTGCCAACCACGAGTTTCTCCTTCCTGCCAACGCCAACCGTTGTCGGCATAGACCGTGAACACGAAATGCTCTAAGTAGGTTTGCAAATTTGCTCCCCAGTTGAACGAGCTGTAGCGGTGCTGGTAGTCATCGCCATTGTTGATGAAACGAAAGAAACCGCCATTGGCCGAAAAAGTGATTTTTTCAGGAATGATGTCACACCTCACATCGCTACACACATAGAACATTTTGATGGCTCCTTGGTTGCGTTGAGATTGTAGGAATTGATCGGTGTCGGTGCGTGTCCAGTGCACCATGTTGGGATGGTAATGATTTTGGTATTCTGCATTGAGCATGGCCATGATGCGTGGTTTTGTGAATGCAAAACGTACACTATGGGTTGCAACTCCATTCGGCTCGATGTCGGGATTGCCCACCAGCCATTCCATGCTGTTTTGTCTGATGCGTGTATCGCTAATCATGGCTACGGCAGAAATGTGCTGTGAAAATTCAAACATGTAGCGCATGCTCCATGAGGCAGAAAGCGCATAGGATATTGTGAATTTTGGTCGGAAAAGCCAAAAGTCATAGCGATGCTTTGTTTGATTGTAATGCTGATTGCTTACTCCAATTCCTGCCACATAGCCGATTTTGTCCCATAGCCGCCCATTGGCTTCTCCAAAGAGGTAAAGGCCTCTTGTGTTCATGCGGTTGAGCGAATTTACATCGCCCGAGTAGCGGTTGTGTATGTGCTTGACGTTGAATTGTGAACCCAACGATAGCGTGAAAGGTTGCAAGCGATTTTCATAGATGGCTTCGCCCATGAGCGACCATGTGTCGCCGCCGATGCTGTACCGATAGGGTGAACCTTCATTGTTGAAAACATTGCTGTTGGTGCCAATGTGAGTGCCGGTAAGATTGGCTGTGAGTGACTGCCGTTGGTTCAATGCCCGATAAAAATAAAGATCGAGTACGGGATTGAATGTTTTTTCGTTTGACAGGCTGATGTTGATGCTTTCGGTTGCTCCGTGACGCATTCGTCGTTTTGTCCAATCGTTGGGAACATGAGCAAAATCGCCCGAAAGCGTGGCTTGAAAAATGTAGGTACTTGAGTCGGCAAGACTGTATTTTAGTTCGAGTTTGTTGCCAAAGTTGCGATTTCGAGCGGCCAAGTCATGCCGAGAGATGCTGCGCACAGTGCCATCGTTGAGCAGATAGTTGGCTTCTTGTCGTTGTCGCCGGCCGTAAAAATCGCGATAAGAGAAATGATAAAACAGCCCGAATTCGGCCTTCTTGTAATTCCTTTTGAAAAATGCTTCATTGTTGCCGTTACATGCCGTGAGCGTGTTGGAGGCATCTATGCCCAGCGAATAGCCGGCATCATCTCTGTTTGTTTTTATATCGATCACGCATGCCACCCCTGTGCCATAGCGCACTCCGGGATTGGAAATGAAGTCGACGTGTCGCACAAGCGCGGTGTTGAGGGCGATTAATTCTTCGCGACCGACCCTTATGCCATTAATGCGCACTTGTACCTCGCCTTGATTGCTCAGAGATGTGATGCTGCGTGTGACTTCATCAATTCTGATTGTGGGTAGAGGCAGTTTTGCCAATAGGTTGTAGGCATTCGTTGACATTTTCTTTTGCACAGCTGTGGGAAAGAGCAGTTGCCCGTCTGGTTTGTTCACCACTTGTGCCGTCTCTACTGTGACTTCATCAAGTTCAATGTTTTTTTCTTGTTGAGCATGCATGCCGACGCAAAGTGCGATTGCAGCTGTCACAGTCATTGTAAATCGTTTCATAGTCATTTCGTTTTTTGCGACGAAGATAAAAACGTGTGCCGTGAAACCACAAAAAAATGACTGACATTTCACCGACATTTTTGTGAAATGTGCTGACAAGATAAATATTTTGTTGCTTAAATTTTTGTCAATGAGTAGTTTGTGTGAGAGAAGTGCAGGTTGCGTTCAAGAATTATTTTCAGTCAATCGGTAGGCTTTCCCTCGATCGGAATCGATGGTTAAGGAACTGTTTTTCGATAAAACGGGTCTGATGCGTTTGATGAGCGCATAGAGGGTTTCGCTGGCATTTTCTTTCTTGGGCCATAGCGAAGAGCATATTTCTTCTTTTGACAGGCGGTGATTGTTGGAGGCGAAAAATAATTTCATCAGCTCAAGTTGCATGGGGGTGAGGTGTATTCTCTCATGATTGAGGTTGTAGAATGTATCTTCGGCATCGTGATAGTAGATGCCTCCAAAAATCGCTTCACATTGTTCGTTCAATGGCATGGGTGCAATTTTGCGTTTGAACAACAACGACAATAGCCCCCACAGTATGGTCAGCATGAAAAGAGAGAATGACAGGCGTTGGTCTGAAATCGAGAACACAGTTGCAAGTGAGCATTCGGCATAGCCATGAAATGCCATTGTCTGTCCGGCTTTGTGCCACGTCATGGCATGACTGCTCATGCGTGGTCGTTGCTCTTGTGGCAGGCAATAGGCAATGTAGGCATGATGGCGCACTTGTGGTAGCGTGATGTTGTTGCGATAGTCGCGGATGGTGTCGGGTGTAATCCACAATTCTTGCTTTTGAGCCAGTGTACGTTCGAGGGCTCTGTCAAGATCTTGAACAATAGCATTTTCTGCCGACTTGCAACTGAGCACTCCCGCCAAAACCGATGACAACACCAGAGCGAGAAAAACAACGATAGAATAATAAGATTTCATAATCACAACTTAACCATTATAACTTAGTTACTTAAAATCAGTTCCACCGGACAATGGTCGCTACCCGATATTTCGTTGTGGATAGATGCACTTTGCATTTTGTCGACAAAACGGTTTGAAATCAAAAAATAATCGATACGCCAGCCGGCATTTTTTTCTCTTGCTTTAAAACGATAGCTCCACCACGAATATGCGCCCTCCAAGTCGGGGTAGAAGTGCCGGAAACTATCTGTAAAGCCCGAAGCCAGCAATTCGGTCATCTTTTCACGTTCCTCATCGGTGAAACCTGCATTTCGGCGGTTGGTTTTGGGGTTTTTTAAGTCGATTTCTTGATGTGCAACATTCAAGTCTCCGCACACGATCACCGGTTTTTTCTTGTCGAGTTCAAGCAGGTGATTTCGAAAGTCGATTTCCCACCTCATGCGATAGTCGAGCCTGCGCAAGCCATCTTGGCTGTTTGGCACATACACACACACCAAGAAGAAGTCTTCCATTTCAAGTGTCACTATGCGTCCCTCATGGTCGTGCTCGTCGATTCCCATGCCATAATGCACGTTGAGTGGCGTGTGACGGGTGAAAATAGCAGTGCCGCTATATCCCTTTTTTTCGGCATAGTTCCAGTAACTCTCATAGCCTTCGAAGGCGAGGTCGAGTTGTCCTGCCTGCATTTTGGTTTCTTGAATGCAAAAGAAATCGGCGTTGAGACCGGCAAAGGTTTCTTTGAAATCTTTGCCCACAACAGCACGCAAGCCGTTGACATTCCAAGAAATGAATTTAAGCATCTTCTTGTTCTCCTCCTTCCTGAGCCTTTTTTTTGTTGGCTTCTACGAGTTTGTTGTATTCGGCACGCTCTATTTTTCGTGCTTTGAACGAAAATACAATGGCGACAATCAGGGCGACCAAGGCAAAAAACAAACCTACGAACAGCACCCATGCCGGCACGTCGTAGTTGGTGCCGCAATAAAGTACTGCCGCCGCAATGATAATGCAGATGAAATCGGTGATTAATGCTCGTTTCCTCAAAGTTTTGTAATCTTTCATTGTTTGATGATATGTTTTTGTATTGTGAATTTACATTTTGCAGAGCTTTTGTTTTTATCTCACATCCTTGGGAACATCAAAATGGCGCACAAAGCGTTTGTTCTTGGTGTAGGGTTCCCAAAGTGGCACTCCATTGCTGTTGGGATTACCCGACTTGGCAAAATTGGTCCAGTAGGTGATCATTTCTTTGCTCAGTTCCCAGTCGGCTTTGCGCCATGGTCGCCAACTCAATGCCAGCGTGCCAAACACATAGCGCAATTCGGCAGTGTGAGGAGCACCCGAATTGCCGGGTTTCTTGCCGTTGTGTCCCGGCAGTGAGCGGTCGAAGCTATATACCCAAGTTGAATCGCCTTGTTCGTTTCTCATTTTTGCCCAGTTGTGGGCTGCACGTTTCATGATGCAGTGCATGAGGTCATTTTTGGTGTAGCCCACAATGCAGGGCATCGGCATTTCGTGCTTGCGTCGGGTGGCATGCCAAGGCGATTCGGCAATCACATGCTTGTCGATAGTTGGCCAGACGAACGGAATTTTCCACCTGCGACTTGCGTAGCGCAATGTGAGGCTGTCGAGCAATCGCATGGGCACTTGGCGCAATTCGTCGATAGAGTTGCACCCGGCATATTTCATTAATCCTTTGCCAAAGTTTTGCACCCATTTTCTCCCTACCGGAAAAATGATGTTGCGATAACCGCCACCGCTTTGGAGAATTGCTTTGTGAAATAACCCTTTTGCCAATGGCGACGACAGCAACAACTGCACACTGCCGGCTCCGGCACTTTCGCCAAAGAGCGTCACGTTGTCTTTGTTGCCACCAAAGGCTTCAATGTTGTCTCTCACCCATTTGAGGGCGGCAATCATGTCCATGAACGCATAGTTGCCACTGCCGGTGGTGCCGGCTTCTTGGGCAAGCGAAGGGTGGGCGAAAAAACCGGCTATGCCGAGCCTGTAGCCCACTGTGACCAAAATAACTCCTCGTGTCGCAAGGCTGTCGCCCATAAACTCAATGCCATAGCTGCGTCCGGTCCAGAATGCTCCTCCGTGAATCCACACCATCACCGGCATTTTATTTCTAACGCCCTTGGGCATGAACACGTTTAAGTAAAGACAATCTTCACTGATGATGGTGCGAGTGGTATCGCGAAACTCCAAGCGGTAAAACTTGTTGCCGGGCAGGTTGGGCGAAAGTTGATAGGGAGCGTCGCCCCATTTGTTGCACATGCGCACCGTGTTCCACGATTGTGGTGGTTGCGGTGCACGCCAGCGCAAGTTACCCACCGGCGGAGCCGCATAGGGAATGCCCCTGAACACCTCGGTGCGTGCATTGGTGCTCATGCTCTGCACCCGACCATGTTGAGTGAACACAATGGTTTGCCCTGCAACAGAGTGTGGCAAGAACAACAGCATCACCAATATCTGAACAAGGAGCTTCATTGCCGGTTGTGGTCAAGTTTTTTCAATTCCTCATCATTATTTTAGCAAAGATAGTGCAAGTCGAGCGCAAATGCAAAAAGAGAAAACTTGTTTTTCGGTTTTTGCTTTTGCCGAGCCGCCGCCTATCTTCGGCGTAGCCAACGAAGTGCAAGTCGAGCGCAAATGCAAAAAGAGAAAACTTGTTTTTTGCGAACGCTATTTTTAATTAACTTTGCTTCTGTGTTAAAACAATCGTCGGCAAGGCGATTAATGGCACAACTTGTTTATGCACATTCTTTTTTGAGCCGATGATCGATAAAAGATTTCATTTGTTTTCACATGATGTGAGCAGCATTGAACTGCCCGGGCAATTCACTTATCCTTTTCGCTACGTTCCGCATCCTTTGTGTGTGATGGCGGCGCAAGAGGTGCGACAATGTGCAGAACGCCACTCGGAGTGGCTTTGCGAATTGAATGAAGGGAAAATGCTCGGTGTGCTTGTGGCGAAGGACTGCAATGGGCAAGTGGGATTTCTGGCCGCATTTTCGGGAAACTTGTGTGGAAGTAACAATCACTACTATTTTGTTCCACCGGTCTACAATCTGCTTGCTCCTTGTGGAGAATTTAAAAAAGGAGAAGATGAAATTTCTCACATCAATCAACGCATTGTGGCAATTGAGCGTTCTTTGGCTCTTGAAGCATTGAACAGGCAGTACGATGCTACGAAACAGTGTCACTCGCAAATAGAGAACGACTATAGGCAACAGATGAAGAAGGCAAAAGAGCGACGTGAGACTTTGCGGCAAAGCCGTGAATTGAGCAAGACCGAGCGTGATGCTCTCATTGCCGAAAGTCAGTTTCAAAAGGCTGAACTAAAACGGCTCAAAAAACGCCATGATGAAGAATTGAATGAAATTCGGGTGCAAATTGACATTTTTGAACATGAAATACAAGCTTTGAAAACCGAGCGAAAACTCAAATCAGAACGTTTGCAACAGCGCATTTTTCATTTATTCCAAGTGAAAAATGCACAAGGCGAAGAAAAAGATTTGATTGATATTTTCAAGACTTTTTACAAAGAACATCATGTTTTGCCTCGTTATTCGTCCATGTCGCTTGTGCCACCATCAGGTGCCGGAGAGTGTTGTGCTCCCAAGTTGTTGCAGTATGCCTATAATCATCATTTGCACCCCTTGTGCATGGCCGAATTTTGGTGGGGAAAATCGCCGATAGGCGAAATACGCCATCATGGCCATTTTTATCCGGCTTGCCGGAGCAAATGTTTGCCCATTCTTAACTTCATGCTTCGAGGGCTTGACGTGGAACCTAACCCTTTGGAAAATTACCCCGATGATGAAGAAATGCCGGTTATTGTGTATGAAGATGACTGGCTTGTGGCTGTAGACAAGCCGGCCGGAATGCTCTCGACACAGGGCAAGTTGCACGACGACTCATTGCAGGCACGGCTCAAACGTCAATTCCCTCACATTACAACTCTCACTTTGGCTCACAGGCTCGACATGGACACCAGTGGAATCGTGCTTGTAGCAAAAAGCATGGAAGTTTACAAGGAGTTGCAACGACAGTTTGTCGCTCACACGGTGAAAAAATGCTATATCGCCGTTGTTGCAGGAAATGTTGTTGCACAAGAAGGCGTTATCAGTTTGCCATTACGTTGCGACATTGAAAATCGCCCTCGTCAGCTTGTAGACTTGCAACACGGCAAGAAAGCCGTTACGCGCTATCGGGTGCTTGAAAGGAAAGAAGGAAAAGTGCGCATCGAATTTCAACCCATTACCGGGCGCACGCACCAGTTGCGAGTACACGCTTCATCGCCACAGGGGCTAAATGCTCCCATTGTGGGCGACATGCTTTATGGTCAAGCCGATAGTCGTCTTCACTTGCATGCACAGTCTGTCACATTCATTCATCCGATTACGAGAAAAACAATCACAATTCAATCGCCTGCCGGGTTTTGATAAATGATTATTTTTTCCTCTTGGCGGTGCGGTGAAGAGGGTTGGGTGTGTGCAAGACGAACTCGCTGTAATATGAAATGATGAGGGTGGTGAGTGGTAGGGCAATGATGAGACCAATGAACCCCAGCACATAGCTCCATATCGACAGCGCAAGAAAAATGATGGCAGGGCGCAAACCCATTTGCTGTTTCATGATGGCCGGAATGAGCACCAAGTCTTGTATGACTTGACAAATGCAATAGGCTGCAATTGTCCAACCAAAAAGAGGTAAAAACGGAACACCGGTAGCCACCGATTGCACCAAACAGAGGAAGGCCGCAACCGGCACAGAAATGAGTTGAAGATAGGGAACCATGTTGAGCACGCCGATTGTGAGCCCAAACACGATGGCCATGGGTAAACCGATGATTTGAAACTCAATGGCGAAAATAATGCCCACAAAGAGTGACACCAGTGCCTGACCGCGAAAATAGCGACTGGTGGTGCCTGTTACATCGGCAAAAATGCGAAATGCCATTTTGCGGTATTTGTGAGGAACGGTAGTCTTGAACGCACGAGAAATTTTGTCGTAGTCCATCATTACAAAAAACATGTAGAGCAAAGTGAGTAACCACGAAACAACGGTTGCAATCACGTTGAAAGTGCCACCCAGCACTGTCCATGTCCCCTCCATTACATTATCGAAAATCTTGGTCCACTGCTCTTTGGAAAATAAATCTTGAATAGCAGCGGGATTAAGGTATTGGTCGATGAGCCGTTGTACTTCTGCAGGAATGCCCTTGATTGCGATTTGGCTTTCGGCATAGTGCCCAAGCAGTTTGCCCATCTCGGTGAACTCGGCAATGAAATAAGGTACTAAAAATCGCAATATCAGGTAAATTGCTCCCAAGAACAGCAACATGGTGATGATGGCGGGCAACATGCGGCTCTTGAGCTTGAAAATTTTCATGAAAAATTGGTTGATGGGTTCAAGCATGTAGGCCAGCAGGCAGCCCACTAAAAAAGGCAACAGCACCCCACTCAGGTAGTTGATGATGTAGATTGCGCCAAATATGCAAATTGCGGTGAGTGCAAGCCTCACCACTCTGTCAAGATCATATTTTTTCTTTTCAACCAAATCGCTCATGAGCATCTTTTTTTTTGAAATTGTTTTGCCAAGAGTTGTTTTAAGTCAGTTATTTCATTGAAACAAATGATACAACAAAGTTAACCAAATTTCCTGAAATCCAATAAAAACAGTATATTTGCTTGTGTAATTCAGAGTAGTTTTTCCTTGGTCGTGCCGTTTGTTGCTTTTTTTTCAATTTGCGGTTTTTGTTAAATGGCCTTGTGCGTGAAAGACGACAACTTAATGACATGAACAATAAAACTTTGATTGTGATAACGGGTCCCACGGGTGTGGGAAAGACGGCGATAGCCATCAAGGTGGCGCAACAGCTGGGGTGCGAAATCATCAATGCCGATTCACGGCAAATTTTTCGTAATCTTGCGATAGGCACTGCTGCCCCCACGACCGAAGAGCAACAACTTGTAAAACATCATTTTGTGCAATTCAAGGCTCTTGATGAATATTACAGTGCGGCACAGTTTGAGCAAGATGTGATGGCGTTGCTCCCCTCGTTTTGGGAAAAAGGCGATTATGCGGTGATGTGTGGTGGCTCGATGATGTATGTAGATGCCGTGTGCACAGGCATTGATGCAATGCCCGATGTGAGCGATGAGGTGCGCAATGTCACCAAGCAACAAATGCTTGATGAAGGGCTTGAACGAATGGTTGAGATTTTGCGACAACTTGACCCTGAATATTATGAAATTGTTGACAAGAAAAATCCCAAGCGAGTGGCTCATGCTGTGGAAATTTGCCGACAAACCGGACAAACCTACACTTCGCTACGCACGGGAACTGTGAAAAAACGCCCTTTCGATATTGTGAAAATAGGGTTGAATGTTGACCGTTCCACATTGTTTCATCGCATTAACTGCCGGGTCGACAAAATGATTGAACAAGGGCTTGAAACAGAAGCAAGAGGAGTTTATCACTTGCGCCACCTCAATGCTCTTAACACAGTGGGATACAAAGAAATGTTTGCTTATTTTGATGGTAAAATGGATTTCGTCACAGCCTGCGAACGCATTAAAAAGAACACCAGAGTATATGCCAAAAAGCAACTCACTTGGTATGCCAAAGATGCCGCCATCAAGTGGTGCACCCCTGCCGAAGTTATGCCACAATTGCATTTGTAATTTATCCCAAAGCAGCCGGGAAGCCCGCGATGAACCTATCATTGTAAACCTTAGCGGTCTAATGATCGATTTTGGTTTATTGTTGAGATAGAAAGAAAAAAAAGCTGTGTGCCATTTTCACTATCGGCACACAGCTTTCTTCTTATGTATTGAATTTGTCAAACCTTTTCAGGCTTGGGTTTCTTTTTAATCACGAGCAAGAACACAGCAATAATGATGAACACCGCACTCACGGCGATAGTTGTGTTAAATTCCTCGTGAAACGCTATGCAACCGGCAGCAAGGGCGGTGAGAGGCTCAAGTGCACCCAAAATTGCTGTCAAGGTGCTACCAATGCCTTTAAGTCCCACTACGGCAGCATAGTTTGATAATGCCGTTGGAATTAATGCCAGCAATACCAATTGCCACCACATCGAGGTAACGGTGGAGTGCAAGCATTGTGGCGTGAACGTTAGCCACCAGTCGGCATGAACTTGGCAATCGGTGGCAATGGGTTGCAACCCTTGTGGAGTGAGCATGCAGTAGGGCACCATCAAAATTGCGCCGAAAAGAAACACGTAGAATGTGAGTTTCAAGCTGTTCATGCCACCTAAGTTGAATTTTGGCACCAACACAAGATAAATGGCATAGGACAGCCCGGCAGTGAGTTCAAAGGCTACACCTATTGCCGAAAAACCGCTCATGTCGCCGGGCTTCATACCCGAGATGCCGGCAACCCCCACAAATGCCAATATCATGGCAAAAATCATGCGGAAAGTGGGTTTTTCCTTAAAGAAAAACAACATGATGAGGCAAGTGAAAATGGGGTAGGAAAATTGAACTGTGGTGGCAGGGCCGCTATCCATGTGTTTTAAACCTTCGATTAGAGTCACGGCTGTGATATTGCTGAAAAGTGCCAGCACCGCCAGTCGCCAAAGCTGATGAAAGTTGATTTTTAAATTTTCACTCCCTATGAGCAACCCTATCAATATGAGCAACGCACCTATTCCAAAACGATAGAATACCAGCGAGGTTGTGTCCATGCCTGCATCTAAAACAGGCTTGGAAAACAGTGGAATCATGCCGAATGTGCACGACGAAATAGCGGCAAAAATGAAACCTTTGGTTGTGCTGATGCCTGTTTTGCAGCAGGTGGTGGAGTTATTTGCTTTCACTGATTAAAATATTGTTGTATTTTGAAATTGATATGTAAAATTGTTCACCCTTTGATAGTGGCTTTGGAGTTGTTGCTTTCCTTTTTGTTCAGGATAATGATGGTTACGGCAAGCAGAATGAGCACCAAGCCGCCTATGCGTAACCAAGTGATATTCTCGCCAAGGAAAATCACCCCAATGGCCATGGCAACAGGAGGTTCAAGGTCGCCTAAAATGGAAGTGAGTGTGCTACCTATGTTTTTCAAGCCCACAATGAGCGCAAAGTTGGATATTGCCGTTGGCACCAAGCCCAGCAACAAGAGCACACCGGCCATTTTCCAACTCGAAATCATTTCTATGCCAGTGGGCATGAAAGGGGTGAGCATGAGCAGGAAAATCATGCCGAACACAAACACGTAGAATGTGAGTTTCAAACTGTCCATGTTGCCCACTTTGAGCACCGGCACGCACACCATGTAGATAGCGTAGGAAAAACCGGCAATCAGTGCCAATCCAACACCAATGAGTAACTTCATGTCATAAGGCCCTTGCAAGTTAATGCCCGACACGCCTGCAACACCCACCACGGCCAGCACGATGGCCAGTGCCGTGCGCCAGTCGAGTTTTTCTTTGAAAAAGAATACCATGAGCAGGCAGGTGAACACCGGGTAGATAGAAAAAATAGTGATGGCCGATCCCGACTCCATGAAGCGGAAACCATAGAATTGCGAGAGTGCAGTGATGTCGTTGAGCAAAGCCAGCACCCCAATGCGCCACATTTCGCCAACAGTAATCTTGAGGTTGATGTGCATATAGGCCATGCCTATTAAAATAAATACCGAACCAAATAAAAATCGGTATATTAGCATGGAAGGGGTCTGTATGTCGTTTTGGATCGGAACCGAAAACAGCGGCATGAGTGCAAACGTGCACGCCGAGAGAATTGCGTTGATGAAACCTTTTGTCCTATGCTTAGTTTCCATTGCCAGTTGTTTTATATCAGAAAGTTATTTAACCCAAATCGGGCATTAGACCGCGGAGGTTACTGTTTTGGTTCATCGTACAACTTTCCACTTGCTTTCATCTGCATGTTGGCATCTTGATTTCCGTTTTTTCTTGACGTAGCCCGCTACGCCTTCAAAAAAAACGGCAACTAATCTGCTCAACATGCAGGCGAAATCAATGCGGACTCTAATGCCCGATTTGGGTTTAAGGCCACAAAGGTACAAAAAACACTCGAATTTTCCTAAAAATGAAAAAATGAGAAGAGAGAGGGATTGAAAGGAAGAAAATTTCAGTAATTAAAGGAGTTGAAGGGAGTTTTAGTGGTTGAGACGATAGTTTTTTCGTTTCACAAAAAAAGAATTGAATGGAATTGATGAGGAGTGAAAGAAAATGGAGAGGAACAATAGTTTTCGAGCTTATCACCCAACCCTTATCCCTTACTACTTGATTAAGAGGAGTACGACTTGCACAATGATTACCCTCACAAACATGCAGAGAGGATAAACGGTGGTATAGGCAACCGATGCACTGTCGTCATGAGAGTTCTCTGAGGCATAGTCGAGAGCCATTGGGTTGGCCATTGCTCCGCACAACATGCCACTGATCGTGCCAAAGTCAATTTTCATGATTTTGAGCGCAATAAAGCCCACGATGATAGTGGGTGCAACTGTGAGCACAAAACCGGCAATCACCCAAAGCAATCCTTCGGGGCGCATGATGGTTGCAAAAAACTCTGAACCGGAATCCAATCCCAGACATGCCAAGTAGAGCGACAATCCCAACGAACGCATCATTAAGTTGGCACTTTGAGTGGTGTAAGTTACCATGTGCAGGCGTGGTCCGAATGTCCCCATCAAAATGCCGGCAATGATAGGGCCACCGGCCAATCCCAACCGCACAGGTGCACTGATGCCGGGAACCATGATGGGAATGAGACCGAGCAGCAATCCCACCGACAGACCGATGAAGATTGTGATTAGATTGGGCTCATCGAGATCTTTTACGGCATTTCCCAGTATTTTTTCAACGTTTTTCACCGAAGCCTCCTCGCCCACAACCATGATACGATCACCCAAAAGAAGACGCAAGTCGGGAGTGGCGAGTAGTTTCATGCCACTGCGGTGAATGCGTGTCACGTTCACGCCATAGAGTTTGCGCAACCTGAGCGAGCCGAGCAATTTTCCATTGATTTCGGGTTTTGTGACCAAAATGCGTTTCGACACAAGTTTGCTGTCAATGGCATTCCAGTCAATACCTTTTTTATTGAAGTCGGTATCTTCTTGTTCGCCAAAGAGAGCCATCATGGCATCGGTCGACGATTCGTTGGTGATGACCAAAATTCGATCATTCTCGTGGAGAACGGTATCGCTCGACGGAATTGACACTTTGCCGTTGCGCCACAACCGCGAGATGATGAATTGAGCTTTTGAAATTTCGGCCAATTGGCTGATGGTTTTTCCATAAATCCCCGGATTTTCAACATGATAGGCTGCAACAAAGGTATGGTCTTTGGAGTTGGAGGACTCTTTTTTAACGGGTTGTTTGCGCACAATGGTTTTTTGCATGAGCAAAATGGCCAAAATCACACCCACCACGCCGAGCGGATAGGTCACGGCACACCCCAAAGCGGCTCCGCTGGTGGGTTGCTGGAGTTGTGCCAATGTTTGTTGTGCCGCACCCAATGCCGGAGTGTTGGTTGTGGCTCCGCACAAGATACCCATAGCCTCGGGCAGGGCAATGCCACACATCGAGGGCAGGAGCAGTGCCATGACGGTGCCGAGCACCACCACAAGCAAGGCAAGCATCGAAAGCGAAATGCCACTCTTGCGCATGGAACTGAAAAATCCCGGGCCTACTTGAACTCCAAGTGCATAGACAAAGAGAGCCAAACCGAAATCTTCGGCATATTCGAGGACGTTCGGATCAATTGAAATACCGAAATGCCCAAGCAAAATGCCCATGAAGAAAACGAAAGTCACTCCAAGCGAAATTCCCAGCACTTTTATTTTTCCTAAAAATAGTCCTAAGGCGCAGATGAGCGATAAAATAATAACCGCCTGTATGGCCGAATGCCGGGTGAGTATGTCTAATATCCAATCCATTGTGTTACAATCGGGTGTTTTTGTTTAGCAAGAATAGTCTGTAAATTTGTGTAATGGTTCGTTTCACGCCATCGAGGCAAGTGTGTGCATCGAGAGCTTCTTTGAGTGTCATTGGTCGTTGCACGATGGGGAATACTGCATCAAAGCCAAGGTTGTCGGTGTCGAGATCTTGGGCAATGGCTCCGGCAATGGCAATCACGGGTATGCCTTGGCGATGTCCTGCGCGAAGCACGCCACAAGGAGTCTTGCCCATTGCTGTTTGAACGTCTATGCACCCTTCTCCTGTGAAGATGAGGTCGGCATCTGCAATGATGTCATCGAAGTGCAGAAATTGAAGAACGGCATCAACACCGGGCTTTAATTCTGCGTTTAAGAAACCCATCATTCCTGCTCCTGAGCCTCCTGCCGCTCCGGCACCGCATCGCTCGGCAATACCTTGGGGTAGTAGCTTGGCAAAGTGTTGTGCCCCTTTGTCAAGCAACTTGATTTGTGCAGGATTTGCTCCTTTTTGTGCTGCGAAAACATTTGCTGCTCCACAACGTCCGCAAAGCGGATTGTCAACATCGGTTATGAGAGTGAATTTTGTTTCTCTCACAGCTTTTGAAACCTTGCTGTCATCGATGTGGGCAATGTTGCCAAGATTGGCTCCGCAAGGATAAAGGGGATGTCGAGTGCTGTCAAGGAACTGAAAGCCCAATGCCGTGAGCAAGCCGGTGGCACAGTCGTTGGTTGCGCTACCACCAATTCCCAGCACGATGTGCCGGCAACCTCGTTTCACTGCATCAGCAATCATTTCGCCGGTACCGAAAGTCGAAGCGTTCATCACATCAAGTTCTTGTGGCTTCAACAAGGCAAGGCCGCTCGCCGCCGAAAGTTCCATTATGGCCATTTTTTGCACTTGGTCGAGCATGTAGGTGGCTTGCACCGAATGCAATGTGTGCACCGGGGGCGACACCTTGCAAGTGACACGCTCTGCATGAGACATGGCGTGAGCCAGTGCGGCGACTGTGCCTTCTCCGCCGTCGGCCACAGCAACATCGACAACTTGGGCTTGCGGGTCAATCGCCTTGATAGCGGCATGGGCTGCCTCGGCGACTTGTGTCGATGAGGCAGCCCCTTTAAACTTGTCAAAAGCCAAAATAATCTTCGGCACCGTTGCTTTCTTTTTTTGCCTATATTGTTGTCGTAAAAGTTTGAAAACCTAATGTAAAAACAATATGAGAATGCGCGCTGTACTTCAATATGACAACGCGCATCTCTTGGTTTGTTAGCCCACTTTCACAACCAAGTAGTTAGATAATTCCCAGAATTTTGCAGGATTGGTGATCCTCAAAACTTTTTGTCCGTTGCTTTCTTCAATCACATAGGAACCGTTTGGGTGTTTCGACATCACTTGTGCTTTCTTGCTGTGAAGTTGAATTCTTGAAAGCGTTCTCTTGTCGGCCTTGGTAAAATAGGATTGCGTGTAGTCGCCTTCCATTACTTTGGTCTTGCGCAAGAAGCCCGTTTCAATGATTTTTTGACGTTTTAGTTCACTTTTCGACCCCACAACATAGTAGCAGACGTTCATTTCGTTGGCCATGTTGGTCATGGTTTCTGCCTGTTGGCGAGTCTTCTCTTTCTCGGCGTTGTAGCTGGCCGAAGTCTCGGCATTGACTTTGCCCAAAGAGTCTACTGTGGTGTTCAGCGAAGCGATTTTGATGTGAGCCGCCGCAAGCTGATTTTTGAGGGAGTTGATGATGTTTTGTTGATTTTCAAGCTGTTTTCTCAAGCTTTGCACCTGTTTTTTCATCTCGTCGGAGTAGACTGTCGATTTTTGAAGTCGTGTCTCTAATTCTTCGAGACGCTTAACGCGTTCTGCCACATACTGCTGAATGGCTGTAACCTGTTGACGTAGAAGAGCCTTTCGGTCAGATTTCTCTGCATTGAAGTTTTCTGAGCTCATGATCTTCTGCATGTCAAGAATTTGGTTCATGCCATCGCTCACATCAGACATCAATGCCGATAAAGTATCTCTCTCGGCCAGTGCTGTGGCCAAAGAATCGCTCAGTGCCAGGTTTTTTAGGGAATCTGCATTCACCGATGAGGCGTTGTCGTTTTTTCCCTTGCTGCACGATGGTGATATGGCAACGATTGTTGCCAACAGTGCAACTGCATAAATAATTTTTCTCATAACCTTATTGTTTTAAAAGTCTAATATTTTCTTGTTTTTAAATTTCGCATATTTGTCGACTTTCGCTACCGGCTCTGCTGTGGCTCCCGAAACCACGATTACAATTTCGCCTCGTGCAGCGTTTGTCTCAAAATGGCTCACCAGTTCGGCCAGTGTGCCGTTGTGGGTGGTGTTGTGCAGTTTTGAAATCTCACGGCTCACCGATGCTTCACGATCACTGCCAAAGTATTCGGCAAACTGTTTCAATGTCTTTAAAAGACGCAGTGGCGACTCATAGAAAATCATGGTGCGCTGTTCGGTGGCGAGTTCGGCAAGTCGGGAGGTTCTGCCTTTTTTCGGAGGCAGAAAACCCTCAAAGGCAAATCGCTCGCAAGGCAAACCGGAGTTGACCACAGCAGGAACAAAGGCTGTTGCTCCCGGCAAAGTCTCCACCTCAATGCCGTTGCGTCGGCACGCTCTCACCAGCAAGAAACCGGGATCACTGATGCCGGGCGTTCCTGCATCGGTCACCAGTGCCATTGTTGTGTCTGCCTCTAATTCCTGCACAAGACCGGGCAAGGTTTCGTGCTCGTTGAACTTGTGATGGCTACGCATGGGAGTGGCTATCTCGAAGTGCTTCATGAGCACGCCGCTGGTGCGAGTGTCTTCGGCGAGAATCAAGTCAACCGTTTTGAGCACATGAACGGCTCTTGGAGTCATGTCTTCAAGATTTCCCACCGGCGTGGGCACAATATATAGTTTTCCTGCCATTTAAGCGTGATTTTCTTGTTAGAGGAAGTGCCTTCTCACAATGTCCATGAAGTCGATAACTTCTTCATTGTCTTTGTCCCAGCCCAGTTCGTTGTAGAAGTAGTCATCGGCTTCATCGAGCGATCTCATGCTTTCTATCATGTTTAGAGCATCGTTCAGTTCATAGTCGCTGTTGCCAAAGAGTTCGCGACGAAAACGATAACGATCATTGAGCGAGAGCGCACGTCGCATGTCTTTCGACATGTCTCGCTGCAATTTTTCGTCGACACGCAATGTGCCGTCAATATTTTCAACTTCGGCAAAGAGTTCTTTGCTCATCTCATCGCGTTCTTCATCGTCAGCACAGTTGTCGCTCGCTTGATGTTGCAAATCGGCAACTTGCAGGGGCGGTTGAGTTAGTGGCTGTTGTTCGGACTTGCCGTTTGCACTCATTGGTTCAACCTGTGTCACGCCGGTTTCAAACACCTCTTCATATTCTTCGCCGTTGTCGTGTTGTCGAGTTTCTTCGGGGTCATAATCTTCGATGGGCAAGTGCTGATTGCTTGGAGTGGCCTCTTGTGCCGAGGCATGTAGGGCATTGATGGCTTCATCTGCTTGCGAAGGCAAGGTCAAACTCCGGGCGATTTCATTAACCTTGCCGGCTTTGGCCTGAATGAGTTCAAGCAAGTCTTGCGTAACTTCGTTGTCGCGTTTTTCGGCGACAAGAAGCAGTCCTTCAAGTTCATACACTCTCGACATTAGTTTGGCAAAAGAAGCATCCATAATCAAAAGTATTTAGAAGTTGTTTCTTTTTATAACGTTTCATCGCTTGAAACATTTGATTTGAATGGTCAAAAATAATGTTTTTTCACAAAACCATCAACTTTTTTAAGATAATCTCATGATTGAGGAGTGAAAATGTTGATGAGCATGGCATCAATTTTGTCTTTCATGCTCTTTCTTGTTCCGGTCCAGCTGTTGACCAGCACGGCAAAGGCGTATTGTGGATTTTGGGCAGGATAATAGCCCACATAGCATTGCACGGCAGTCATGCTGCCACTTTTGAGCACAATGTTTTGAGCGAGTGATGATGTGGCAAGTTGTTGCCCGACGCGTTGCTCGGCCTTGGACATTAGTTCATGAAGATATGTGCCATTGATGGGGCGATTGGTCATGTAGTCAAGCATTTGCACGAAAAAAAGAGCAGAGTTTTTGTTGGCTCGTGCCAGACCGCTACCATCATATTGCATGAGAGGGCTTGTGTCAATGCCGTTGGCATTCCACAGGCTGTCGATTACGGCACACCCTTCGATGAAGAGCATTTTACGTCCCGAGTTGCGTGCTATTGCCAGCAATAGACCGTCGGAAAACATGTTGTCGCTACGGTCGAGCAACGATGTGATGATGTCTTTTAACGGCACCGAGTGGTGTTCTGTAAGCAATATTTTGTGACACTGCTTAGCTTTTTTTATGGCATTGACATTTCCTTTTACTTTAATACCGGCGACTTTGAGTGTGCGCATGAGACTGTCGGCAAACGTGCATGCCGGCAACGGATTGGCAAGCGACAGTTCATATTCTTTGTTCTCGACATGTCCGGTGAGCACGTAGGCAGGATTGGCATATTCTAAAAAGACTTGAATATCATCGTCTTGTGCATGAGTGTCCAAGCGATTAATAATACTTACACCGGGATTTGGCGGAATGAGACGGCAGTCGTGAATTTGCCCGTTTTCTGCCTTGAATTTCAACAATGTGGTATTGTCGCAAAAGTTGAAGGCATGAAGCCCGGCACCGTAGGACCATGCCAAGTCGTCGGTTCCCCACCAAGCGTTATAGGGTGGAAAAGGACGACAGCTCTCGTCCACCATGATGCGCCCTTCAATTTTGTTGATGCCTGTTTTTTTCAGAGCTTCAACAATTTCTGTCATCATGTTTGGATTGTGTGGAAAATATTGTGATCCAAGTGTCGGATCTCCACAACCCACTATCACTAAGTCGCCTTTGAGCTTGTTGCCTTTAATCTCTCCGTGAATATAGACGGGTGTTTTGAATGTGAAGTCAGCTCCCAGCAACAGCAACCCGCTTGAAGCTGTGATTGTCTTCATGGTCGATGCCGTGATGCAGGCTAAGTTGGCGTTGTGATGAGCAATAATGCTGTCGGTGGCGATGTCTTTGATGGCGACAGATAGCGATGCGTGGGCAAAGATGCTGTCGGTGGCAAAGACGTCAACAGCCCTTTGTGCACGGTTGTAAACTTGTGCTGTTACATTCAAGATGCACAGTGCGACCAGTGCGATCAATATGCTTTTTCTCATGGGAATATATTCTTGTGTCGATGTCGATTAAATTTGTTTTTTCGTGTCAAAGCGTCCGTTTGTTCATGTATTTCACCCAGGCATAGTGTTTGCGTTGCTCTAAGTAGTGAGGCCGGTCTTGCATGTCGTAGGCTTCTCGTTCAAACGAGATGTTGCGATAGGCATTCCCTTTCTTGAATAGTCGCAACACCCATTCGGCAACATAAAGGAAGTAGAAAAACACATAGCCCAGTTCGCGCATTTGAGCGGTGTGTATGCGTTCGTGAGTCATCAGTTGATTGGAGATGTACACGCCGGGGTGCACCAGCAGGCAACCAAAGAGGTTGATGGCGATGAACCCCTTGAAAGGAATGTAGCGGTTGCGGAATATCTTCATGAAGGACTTTTTTTAATAATGCAAAGGTAGTAAAAAACGATCAATTCATCTTAATGCCCGTTGAGAGAGATTGATGAATTGCTCATGGTAAAGCGAAGTTTCGGTTGTGTGGTTTGTGAGCTTTAAAAAAATGAGGAAATTATTTGGAAATAAAAAAAGATATATCTACATTTGTAGTGTACTAATTATGTAGTACACTAATATTGTAAATAAATTATTGACTTCAATTGATTATTCTTAATGATGTTAGAAATCCAAAACCTCAGTTTTAGTTATCGAAAGCCCAAAATGGAACTTTTCAATAACTTTTCACTCAATCTTGAGCCCGGCAATATCTATGGTCTGTTGGGAAAGAATGGTGCAGGTAAGAGCACATTGGTCTACTTGCTCGTGGGTTTGCTTGCTCCCACCGCCGGACAAGTGCTCTATAACGGCATCAACGTGCGTCGGCGTCTTCCCGAAACCTTACAAGACATGTTCATCATTTCCGAAGAGTTCAGCATGCCCGATCTTACTTTCAACCAGTTGGTAAAACTCAACGCTCCATTTTATCCCAATTTCAGCCACGATGACCTGTGTACCTATCTCGACATTTTCGATATGGAACCGGGTATGAAACTGAAATCGCTCTCTATGGGACAAAAGAAAAAGGTGTTCACTTCCTTTGCCCTTGCCACCAATACTCGTCTGCTGGTGATGGACGAACCCACCAACGGGCTCGACATTCCAAGCAAGAGCCAGTTTCGCAAGGTGCTTGCCAAGAGTATGAGCGATGAAAAGATAATTCTCATCAGCACCCACCAAGTGCGCGACCTCGATGCCATTCTCGACCATATCCTCATCATCGATCGCAACAGGTTGCTACTCAATGCCGGTGTTGGCGACATTGCCGGTCGCTTGTCGTTCAAGATGAAGGCCGACGGCTCACAGGCGATTTATGCCCAGTCAAACATCAATGGTCAAATGGTGGTAGAACCCAATCGTGGCGATGAAGAAGAAACTATGGTAGATCTTGAATTGCTCTTCAATGCCACATTGACCAATCCGCAGGGCATCGCCCAAATTTTTAACGAAATAAAATGAAGGAGAACAAAACTATGACAAATCAAATATTCAATTTCAGGCGTTTTTCTCTCTGTCTTAAAAAGGAATTGTACGAGAACAAGAAACAATTGTTACTCACCACGCTTTCTATTTATTTGGGACTTGTGTTCCTCATGATAATGGGCAATCTCATTTTTCTTTTGCAACCTTTGATAGATGTAGCTCGTTTTGTCGTCATTGCGATGTTCGGTTTTGTCGCCTCGGTATCGGCTTCGCTCATGTTTGGCAAGCTCAAGAACAAGGAGACGCGCATCGAGCACTTTATGTCGCCGGCCTCGGCGACCGAGAAATTTGCTGTGCAACTGGTCATTTACTTGGTCTGTTTTGTGGTAGTGTTCTTCATGTGTGCACAGTTGGCCGATGCCACCCGCTTCGCTATTATGAGCATTCTTAACGATACTGACAGAATTCCCGGACTCATCACTTTTATTCCCGGCACATTTTCATTTGCCGAAGAATTTGCAAATATATGGTTTGATGGATTTAACATGAACTTGTTTACAGGAGGGTTGCTCACATTGTCGACTGCTTGTTCATTCTCAACCTATATGTTTGGATCTGTACTTTGGCCAAAACTGTCGTTTCTCAAGACTTTTGCCGCTTGCTATGCTGTGCAATCGGTTGTTGGATTGATGCTGCTTGCTTTGTTTAAACTGTTTGGTTATGGAAATATTGTCTCTTGTATTGTTGCTCACCACGAAGTGTTTGTTTGGCTGATATATGCAATTTATGTATTGCTTATCGTCGCATTTTCAATTGGAACCTACTTGCTTTACAAGCGTAAAGATGTCATTAAAAACACATTGTTATGAATTTTAAAGAAAATAAAGCGATATATTTGCAAATTGCCGACCGCATTTGCGACCAAATATTGAGTGGCGACCTTGTGCCCGATGGAAAAATTCCATCGGTGCGCGAAACAGCAGCGCAAGTTGAAGTGAATGCCAACACGGTGGCACGCGCCTATGAATATTTGCAAAGCCTCAACATCATCTACACCAAGCGTGGATTGGGCTATTTTGTTGCGACTGGCTCCAAAGATGTAATTGTAGACATGCGCTACCGGCAATTGCTTCATGGCGACATGCAAGACATGTTTCGCCAAATTTCAACCATTGGCGTCACTCCACAAGAGTTGAGCGAGATGTATCAAAAATTTTTAACCCAAAGCGGTCATTAGATTATTAAGGTTTAAATAACTCATAACCTGAGTTCGGGCTAAGCTTACCTTGTATTCAGTTCTTGAAGCAAGGGTATAAGCCCTTTATCCCTGTGATTGACAGGGATGCCCTTCTTGCCCCTATGGTTGATTTTCGGCTCTCTCAGAATATAGTCAGCCGCCGC
>JBGYAB010000039.1:0-29825 GCA_041815985.1 Sodaliphilus sp.
ACACAATTTTATGATGAACCTATGCTCGGCCCTCACAGCGTACTGCTTCTTTGACAACAAGCCCGAGGCCCTGCCTGTGCATGTGGAAAAGACAAGGCAATTGGAACTGTTTGCATACTAATCTTATCCCGAACTCGCGTCTTATTGGAAGAAATCTATTTGTCGAATTGTAGTTTATCGAAGTTGGATGTTTCGATGTGTGCAAACCTAATTTCGCTTTCTTGCTCGTCTAACAATCTCACAGAGCTTTGTGTTGACAAGTTGCCAAAGCTTAGAAAGTTGTGGATTTATGATAATTGTATAAGTGGTGAAAATATGAGACAGTTAATCTCGCAACTCGCGTCACACCAAGAGAATGCAAAAGGAGTATTAATTGTAAAAGGCAACAACGGAACCGAACAAAATATTTGCTACAAAGAAGACGTGGAGAAGGCAAAGAAGAAATTTTGGGAGGTTAAGAAAATAATGTTCCAAGATGAAAGTCTTGTTGATTTTGAGGGCGACGAAGAGCAGACATCGCTACACCATGTCGACTGTAATCGAAGTTTTGCCGTTTTGAATGGGAATATGCTCGTTGTGAACAATGTACGCCCCAATGCCGTGATCAGACTGCTCACACCGGATGGCTGCAATCGAGTTCAAACGATTGCCGATAATGACGGGAATGCACAAATTGATATTTCAACAATTGACAGTGGGTGCTATATCGTGTTTGCAGACGATGTGACAATGAAATTCTTGAAAAAGTGAATTAGAATAGACTGAATGTGCTGAATTGATGCACATTGGACATTGCAGAGTGTGGGCTAAAGCGTTCCACATCCTGCAATTATCAATCTGCTTTACGATATTCGCTTATGGATATTATGCAAATTCAAAAAATATAAAGCATCTCGTTGGTAACATTAGCTTTGAGATTAATAAAGAGCTGTGACATATTGTGTTATGAATTTGTTAATGCTCTTGAGTTTTTTGAGAGGGAAGTGATAAAAGAAAAAGCCAACAGCGAATGTAATCGGTTGGCTTTGTTGGAGGTCACTAGCGGAGTCGAACCGCTCTAACTGGTTTTGCAGACCAGCGACTAAACCGCTCATCCAAGTGACCATTTGTTTTGGTTTAGCAGTGCAAAAGTAGGGCTATTTTTTTACTTCTGCAACTTTAATGCTATAATTTTTTCATTATTGTTCAAGTTTGCCTTCAACTTTGTTGTCGCATGCAGAGTTTGTGTTATTTGGCGAGTTGTGCTGCTTCTTGTTGTGGCAATGTCCTGCGAGTTTGCAATCATCGCAATTGTTCAGGGCTGTTTTCTTGTTTTTGAATGTCCTGTAAACTGTTCTTGTCGCAACGAATGTTGCAATGGCTACGATAAAACCTGCCAGTGTGTATTGAATAAAATCGTTCATTTCAAGAAGTTGAGTCGGTTGAGCATCATGTTAAATTCTTCTTCAAAGTTTGGCGTGAGCACACCTCTTCCCACAACTTCTTTCACTTCTTGTATGTTCCAGTATCGTCCGTCGTCTACCTCATCATGATTGAGTTTGAAATTCTTGACTGTGGTGATGGTGTAGAAAGTGTTCACCAGTTCGCGCTCGGTTTTACTGTCGTAGACGTAGTGCAACATTGCATGAGGCGTGAAATCGGACAGACCAATTTCTTCGCCGGCTTCACGTCGCAAAGCTTGTTCGACATTCTCTCCGTAGTCGACATGACCACCAACGGCAGTATCCCATTTGCCCGGCTGTATGAACTTGTGGAGCGAGCGTTTTTGCAAGAATATTTCTCCTTTGTCGTTAAACACATGCAGGTGCACAACCGGGTGTAACAATCTGCTCCCCGAGTGACATTGCCGGCGTGTGGCTTTGCCTATAATCTTCCCTTGTGTGTCAACGATTGGAAATATTTCTTTGTCTGACAAATCTTCGGCTAAAATCTTGTTCATGCTTTTGGAGAAGTTTTGAATGTCTTTTTAATGAGGTTGTTGAGTTTGGCCGGTGTTAAATCGGCGGCATATTTGCTAAACGGCAATGCTGTGTGGCAACCGCTTGCCCACATCGAACAACCAAACGCCGATTTGCCTTTTACCATGTGCCCTTTGCCACAAACGGGGCAAAGGACTTGTTCTAACTTGGTGATGCGCTTGGCTCTTTCTTTTTTCTCTCCATTGTTTGCCGACGATGTCGAGCCTTGATGCGACTTGGGAGTATCTTGCCGGATGACGATGCTATTGCCGCTGTTGTCGCGCAACACATTGAGCACAATGTTGTTTACCATGGTTTTGAGTTCTTCGACAAATTGTTGTGCGCTGAACTCGCCTCGCTCAATTTTGCGTAGTTTGTTTTCCCACAGTCCGGTGAGCTTGGCACTCTTGAGCAGTTCTTCCTGAATGGTGTCGATGAGCTGACAACCTGCCGGAGTTGCGATAATTGATTTGCGCTGATGGCTGATGTAGTGACGCTTAAACAAGGTTTCGATGATTGCAGCACGAGTAGAAGGTCTGCCAATGCCGTTTTCTTTCATGGCGTCGCGCAAGTCTTCATCGTCAACCAACTTGCCGGCTGTTTCCATTGCACGCAGTAGTGTGCCCTCGGTGTAGGGTTTGGGTGGTTGTGTTTGCTTTTTGAGCAATGAAGGCTCGTGAGGGCCGCTTTCTCCTTGTGCAAAATCGGGCATGATGCCATTGTCGCTTTCGTCTTTATTTTCTTCGTTTGCGCTACCGTCTTTGTTGTAGATGCTTCGCCAGCCTTCGGTTAGAATTTGTTTGCCGGTCGCCTTAAATTCGTTTTTGCCGATGTCGGCCATCACGGTTGTTGTTGCAAATTCACAATCGGGATAAAAAGCGGCGATAAATCGTTTTGCAATCAGGTCGTAGACTTTTTTTTCATCAAGCGTCATGGGCACTTTGCGCGGATCTACATTGGTGGGAATGATGGCGTGGTGATCGGTGACCTTGCTGTTGTCAAACACCTTTTTACTCTTCTTTATTTTCCCTGTCAACACCGGTTGGGTGAGTGTTGCATAAGGTTCCATGGCCTGCATGATGCTTGGAATTTTTGGGTAAATATCATCGCTCAAGTAGGTGGTATCGACACGCGGATAGGTTGTGGCCTTTTTCTCATAGAGCGACTGAATGGTTTTCAGCGTCGTGTCGGCACTGTAGCCAAACTTTTTGTTACATTCCACTTGCAAGCTCGTGAGGTCGAACAGTCTTGGCGGTGCTTCGTGCCCTTTTTTCTTCTCAATGGTGATGATTGTGAGTGGAAATTGCTTGATGTTGTCGAGCACCTTGCCGGCCTCCTCCTCGGTCATGTACTTGCCTTTGGTGGAGTTGAAGGTCACATTGCGGTAGCGTGTCTTGATTTCCCAGTAATCTTGCGGTTCAAAGTTTTCTATTTCGCGTTGCCGTGCAACAATCAGTGCCAATGTGGGGGTTTGAACACGCCCTATTGAGAGAACATTTTTGCCATAGCCGCCTTGGCCATACTTCAATGTGTAGAGCCGTGTGGCATTGATGCCCAATATCCAATCGCCCACCGCTCGCGACAATCCTGCCAGATACAAGTTGTCGAAATCGTTTGCCGGACGCAGATTTTTAAAACCTTCTCTGATGCTTTCGTCGGTGAGTGAAGAAATCCACAGACGTTTGGTGGGAATTTTGCACCCTGCTTTTTGATATACCCAGCGTTGAATGAGTTCTCCCTCCTGCCCGGCATCACCGCAGTTGATGAGTTCATCACTTTGCTTGATGAGTGTTTCGATGCAATGAAATTGTTTTTCTATGCCTTTGTCGGCTTTCAGCCTGATGCCGAAGCGTTGCGGAATCATGGGCAATGCCCCCAAGCTCCAGCGTTTCCACAGCTCGGAATATTCTCCCGGGTCTTTGAGTTCGCACAAGTGCCCAAAAGTCCAGCTCACCCGATAGCCATTACCCTCGTAATAGCCCTCGTGACGGTCGTTGGCACCCAAAATCGCCGCGATGTCGCGTGCCACGCTTGGCTTTTCGGTCACACACAAAATCATTCGCCCAGATGCAATTTTTTAGCTTTGTTCCACAAATCGTCCATCTCGTCAATCGTCATGTCGTTGATGTTGCGCCCTTGCAGTTTAGCTTGTTGTTCTATATAGTTGAATCGGGCAATGAATTTCAAGTTGGTCTTTTCAAGTGCGTTATCGGGACGCACTCCGTAGAGCCGGGCTGCATTCACCACGGCAAAAAGTAAATCGCCAAATTCTTTTTCTCGGTTCTCTTCGTGTCCATCTTTCAACTCTGCTTCAACTTCATCGCATTCTTCGCGCACTTTGTGCCACACTTCTTCCTTTTTGTCCCAGTCAAAGCCCACATTGGCGGCTTTTTCTTGCACACGCTCGGCCTTGATGAGTGGTTGCAAGGTGCTCGGCACGCCACTCAGTACACTCTTGTTGCCGTCTTTTTCTTTAAGCTTAATGAGTTCCCAATTGTTTTTCACACTTTGCACAGTGTTGGCAGTGGTGTCGCCATAGATGTGTGGGTGCCTGAAGATGAGCTTTTCGCGCAATGAGTTGCACACGTCGGCAATGTCGAATTTTCCTTTTTCATCGCCAAACTTGGCATAGAATAGCACATGCAACAGCACGTCGCCCAATTCTTTGCTTATGTTTTTATCATCTTTTGCGATAATGGCTTCGGCAAGTTCCATCACCTCTTCGATGGTGTTGGGGCGCATACTCTCATTGGTTTGCACAGCGTCCCAAGGACATTTTTCCCTTAGCGTGTCAATCACGTCGAGCAAATCGCCAAAAGCCTTTAATTTTTCTTCTTTGCTATGTAGTGGCATGATGATGAATATATTCTATGAATTAATAGCGAAGTTCTCAGCAGTGAGTCTCTTTTTTTACAAGAGAACTCTCTGCTCACAACTTCGCATACACCTTTATTTGCAGGTTTTGTTTTTATTTCTTGTTCCCTTTGTCAAGAAATTCTTGAAACGCTTTCACATCTTCTTTATAGGCAAACGGCCCTGAAAGCAAATTGCCTTGTGCGTCAAGAATTACATAGTAGGGCTGTGAATTGCTATTGAACTTGTGACGTTGCAAGTAGCTCCACTTGTCACCCACGGTTGTGAGGGTCACTTGTTTGCCGTTTTCGGTCACAACCATTGGCTTGTCGAGTTTCTTTTTGTCGTCAACCATCATTTTAATAGTCACGAAGTTTTCGGCAATTGTTTTTTTTACACCGGCATCTTCAAACACCGAACCCTCCATTTTGCGACAATTCACACAACCATAACCCGAGAAGTCGAGGAATGCCGGTTTGCCTTGTTGTGCCGCCGCAGCCATGCCTGCTTCGTAGTCTTCAAACTCACTTTGCCCTCCACCATACAGGTTGAAATCTTGTGTGTAGAGCGGTGGAACGAATGCACTGGTGGCTTTGAGAGGAGCACCCCACAAACCGGGAATGAGATAGGCTGTGAATGCCAGTGAAATGAGACCGAGCATGAAGCGTGTGACACCGATGCCGCGTGATTTCGGTTCGCCGTCGCTCTTGAAGCTGAACATGCCAAACAGATAGAGAGCCATAGCACCGAATATTGCTATCCACAGTGCAAGGAAAGTTTCACGGTCAAGAATGCGCCAGCCGTAGGCCAAATCGGCCACCGAAAGGAATTTCAGGGCGAGAGCCAGCTCTATGAAACCCAGCACCACCTTCACGGTGTTGAGCCAACCACCCGATTTGGGCATTTTCTTGAGCATTGAGGGGAACAGAGCAAAGAGAGCAAAAGGAATGGCAAGAGCGATGGAGAACCCCGTCATGCCAATGATGGGACCAAGTTTGCTGCCTTGGCTTGCCGCCTCTACAAGCAAGGTGCCAATGATGGGACCGGTGCAAGAGAACGACACGATAACCAGCGTAGCCGCCATGAAAAAGATGCTGAGCAAGCCTGTTGTTTTTTCGGCTGTGCTGTCCATCTTGTTGCTCCATGAGTCGGGCAACTTGAGTTCAAATGCGCCAAAGAACGAAATGGCAAACACCACGAGCAACAAGAAGAAAATGATGTTCACTACCGAGTTGGTTGCCATGGCGTTGAGTGCGCTTGCGCCGAATGCGGCTGTTACCAAAATACCCAAAAGCAAGAAAATCACAATGATTGACAAGCCATAGGTGATGGCATTGCTGATTGACTTGGCTCGACTGCCACTCTTTTTCAAAAAGAAACTCACCGTCATGGGTATCATTGGCCACACGCAAGGGGTGAGCAATGCGAGCAGACCACCTATAAAGCATGCCCAAAAAATGTACCACAATGAACGGCCATTGCCATTGCTGTTGTCTCCTTCAAAGCCATTGCCTTCGGTAAACTTCACCGGTGCCCACAGGTCGCCGTTGGTGGCTGTCGCCGTCGTTGCCTGTGTGGTCATCGAGGTGGAGTCTTGTGTGGCGGCTACGGTAGCAGTGGTTGAGTCAACGGCAGCTACTTCGGCGACGGGTTCAACTTCTTTGGGGTCTTCGTTGACCTTGCCTTTGAAGCTGAACGACTCGGTTGCCGGTGGCGTACAGTTCTCGGCATTGCATGCCATGGAGTGAATGTTGCCGTTTATCTTATATTCGGTACCTGTTACGGTGAATTTTTGGCTGAGTGTCACACTGCCCGTCCACCAGCTCAAGTTCATGTTAAAAGTTGCATCGTGCTCTTGGTGTGGAGCTTTGTTTGGAGTGAGCTTGCCCACAAGTTTCACGCCCTCGGTGTTCCAGTCCACACTCAATGGTATGGGACCTCCGTCGGGAATGTTCATTGTGTACATGTGCCAACCCGGTTCAATCTTAGCAGTGAAACTGACTACACCATTCTTGTTGTCGGTCATTTTTACAGACTTTTGCCATGTGACCGGTGTTACGATTTGAGCTATCGTCACCATGGCTGTGGCGATAACTATTAGCATTGTCAATGAAATACGTCGTATCATTCTGTAGTGGTTTATTGTTAAAAAAGCAAAGTTACAAAAATCACTCGAAAATCAGCAAGCAACAGCCTAAAATATGAAAAAAAACTAATCAGTGTTAATGCCCGGAGTTTTTCTTGATAAATTTTGGTAATGCCGCTGTTTCACATTAATTTTGTCAATTAAAGCAAAAAAAATAATTAATTAATGATTCAACCTATCATTGACGAGAAAACAGTATGTGAGCTTGAAAGGCTTGTGACACAGGCTCGACACATTGTCATCACTTGCCATCTCTCGCCCGATGGTGACGCGCTTGGCTCCACATTGGGCTTGTGTCAAGTATTGCGCAAAATGGGCAAAGATGCTCATGTGGTTGTCCCCGATCAGGTTCCTCGCTCTCTCACATTTTTGCCCAATTTCAAGTCGGTGGTAGTCTACACCTTGCATGCCGGACGCAGTGTGGCATTGGTCAAGAATGCCGATTTGATTTTTTGCCTCGATTTCAATGTACTCAAGCGCATCGACAGCTTGGGCAGCGTGATTGCACAGGCTCGTGCCCCCAAGGTGCTCATCGACCATCACCTTGCTCCCGACGACATCTTCGATGTCTCAATTTCATTCCCCGAGTTGTCGTCAACTTGCGAGCTGGTGTACAGAGTGCTTTTGCAACTCAATTTAACCCACATGATCGATGTGCCGGCGGCACAATGCCTCTATGTGGGCATGATGACCGATACCGGCAATTTCACTTATAGTTCTGATTATCCCGAAATCTATGAAATTGTGGCCGATCTCGTGTCGCGCAACATCAACAAGGAGTGGCTCTACAACATGACGATGAATACTTTTAGTGCCAACAGCTTGCGCTTGCAGGGCTATGCTTTGAGCCAAAAGATGCAATTGTTTGCCGATAAAGGGGTTGCACTTATTATTCTCACCCGCAACGAACTCGAACATTATGGCTATCACAAAGGCGATACCGAAGGGCTTGTCAACAAGCCGCTGGCAATACCCGGAGTGCAATGTTCGATTTTCATGCGTGAAGACGAAGCTCACATCAAGGTTTCGTGTCGCTCGCAAGGCACTCTCTCGGTCAACGAGCTGTGTAGTCGTTACTTTAATGGCGGAGGGCATCGAAATGCTGCCGGCGGCGAGTTTAATGGCACAATAGATGAGGCACTCGATGTGTTTTATCAAATTTTGGAAGAATTCAATTTTAACAATAAATAAAAAGCACACGATGAAGAAAAATTCTAAAATATTCATTTTCATGAGCATGTTGCTTACCGCTCATTTGCTTGTTTCTTGTAGCGAAAACCAAAGCTATGCCGAGCAGATCGATACCGAACGGCAAGCCTGCAATGCATTTTTGGCCAATTTTGAAATTCGTGAAGTTCCTGCCGACTCGGTGTTTGAGGTTGGCGCAAATGCGCCTTATTATCGCTTAGACCCCGATGGCTACATCTACATGCAAGTGCTCAAGACCGGCGATCTTTCTCAAAAAGCCAAAAAATCGCAGACGATTTATTTTCGCTATACTCGATACAACTTGCTCACATGGTATAATCAAGATCATTACTGGGTGGGATCCGGCAATGCCGACGACATGAGCTCACCTGCCACCTATTTTAATTATGACGACTACTCTTTGCCCGTTTCAGAACAATGGGGTTATGGCATACAGATGCCCATGAACTACTTGGGAGTTAATTGCGAAGTAAATCTTGTCATCAAGTCGAAAGTAGGCTGGAGCAAGGAATCGACTTACGTTACCCCCTATTTTTATCATGTACGCTACTTCCGTAGCAAGGTATAGTCGCAGCAAGGGTTTTATCAGCTTTTTTTGAACGCATATAAAAATATTACATAGCAATGGCTCTCATTAAATCTATTTCAGGCATTCGCGGCACGATAGGAGGTCCCACAGGCGATGGATTGACGCCACTTGATATTGTCAAGTTCACCGGTGCCTATGCCACTTTCATTCGTCGCAATTCCATGCAAGCGACTTCCAATGTGATTGTTGTTGGGCGCGACGCCCGTTTGTCGGGCGAGATGGTGCAAAATCTTGTTGTGGGCACGCTCGTGGGCATGGGTTTTGATGTTGTTAACATTGGCATGGCCACAACCCCCACCACCGAACTTGCTGTGACTTGGGAAAAAGCCTGTGGCGGCATTATTATTACCGCCTCTCACAATCCAAAGCAATGGAATGCACTCAAACTGCTCAACGGCAACGGAGAATTTCTCTCCGATGAGGAAGGCAAGGAAGTACTTCGCATTGCCGAGGCCGAAGATTTTGATTATGCCACAGTAGATCAGCTTGGTAAGGTTGAAAACAACGACACGTGTTTGCGTCGTCACATCGATGCAGTGCTGGCTTTGCCTTTGGTTGATGTTGATGCCGTCAAACAAGCCAAATTCACGGTAGCCGTCGATGCGGTCAATTCGGTGGGTGGTGTAGCTATTCCGCAGTTACTCAAAAAACTGGGCGTAAAAAAGATAGAAGAACTCTTTTGCGAACCCACAGGCAAGTTTGGGCACACTCCCGAGCCAATTCCCGAAAACCTCACAGCCGTGAGCGATTTTATGAAACAAGGAAAGGCCGATGTGGCGTTCGTTGTTGATCCTGATGTCGATCGGCTGGCCATTATCATGGAGAATGGCGAATTTTTTGTGGAGGAGTACACACTTGTTTCAATTGCCGACTATGTGTTGAGCCAAACTCCCGGTTCCACAGTGAGCAACCTGAGTTCGTCGCGTGCTTTGCGTGATGTGACCGAGAAGCATGGTTGCACCTACACGGCCGCTGCTGTGGGCGAAGTGAATGTGACCACCGAGATGCGTCGCACCGGTGCCGTGATAGGTGGCGAAGGCAACGGCGGAGTCATTTATCCCGAATTGCACTATGGTCGAGATGCACTTGTGGGCGTGGCTTTGTTCCTCACCCTGCTTGCTAAGAGTGGTAAAAAGGTGAGTGAACTCAAAAGGACCTATCCGCAGTATGAAATTGCGAAAACAAAATTGCAACTCACACCCGACATGGATGTCGACAAAATTCTCGATGCAGTAAAAGAACATTATAAGAATGAGAATTTAACCACCATCGATGGCGTGAAAATCGACTTTGAGCACGGTTGGGCACATTTGCGCAAAAGCAACACCGAACCCATCATTCGCATTTACAGCGAAGCCCACACAATTGCTGAAGCCAAACGTATGGGCGAAGAGGTGAAGAAAATTGTACAATCGCTCATTTGATAAGTTACAAGATATTTTTTATCAACAACTCGGCCTTTTGGTCGAGTTGCTGTTTTTATAGGAATATAGATGTTTAAACCCAAATCGGTCATTAGACCGTTAAGGTTACAGTTTTGATACATCGTGTAAAATGCTTAACTCCTTGACTCTCTTCAAGGCACATCGCTATGTGCCTCAGACCGGGTTAAGATTTCTTTTTTATAGCCATTTGAAGTTGTCTTTGCCGGCACCTTGTTCAAAGTGATATTTGACAATTCCGAGGTCTACTTTGGAGAAGAACCCCCAGCCGGCTTCGGCTTCAACAAGGTTTTCGTTGTAGAGCGTGAATTTAAACTTTTGCTGATTCATGGCTGTGGGGGCAAGCATGGCGGCTTCAATACCACGTTGAAACCACAAAGGCATGGGTTGATTGTTGTTTACTGCGCTCAACTGTTCCGGCTTTTTAGACTTGCGTTCTACACCGGCCGTTGTGCCATAGCCCAGAGCTATCACGCAACGCACTTTTTCGCCTTTTCCCACTTCGAGAGCTTCATTCACTTTGCTGTAAGTGAGTCCCACCCAGCAGGTGTTCAACCCCAAGCGTTGTGCATGCAACACCAATCGTTCGCCGTAGTAGCCCACTTTTTCGTCCAGTTGCTTGTCGTTTTTGTTGCCAATCATGGCAAAGTAGTTGTTCACCCCCGAAAATTTGCCATAGTGAGCCAATCGCCCGGCAAAGGCCTTAGGCTCGTTGGTGACGAGCTGAATGTGCAGCCCCGAGATGCGGTTGCAGTCGGCAACGGCTGCTTTCAAAGTGTCGATTTTTTGACTTTCAATGGGTTGTGCATTGTAGTTGCGCACACTGTGGCGTTTGGCGATGGCTTCTAAAATGTCCATGATTGCGTTTTCTTTAATTTTTAGGAATTTCAATATTGCATTCCACAAGCAAAGTTAATGTTATCGTCCACAAAATGCAAGAGAAATATAGAGATTTGAGCGATTTTTTACTACTTTTGTAAAATGGCAAATAAGCCATGTTTTTATGAATATTAAGCATATTATAAGAGATTGAATGAAGAAAACATTTAAAGCACTGTTGCTTTTTGCACTTGCGATGACGAGTTGCACAGTATGGGCGCAAAAAAAAGATGCGACACAGTTGCTCGGCGACTTGAAGGCCAGAGTAGCTCCTGATGCCCGCACCGCAATTTGGAATGTGAGTTGCACCACACAAAACGGAATGCTAACGGTTTATGGAACGGTGGGTACGCAACAACAGAAAGCAAGCATTGAAAAAGAACTGAGCACAAATGGTTTTGCTCAGTTCAACGACAATTTAATTGTTCTTGAAAACGAAGTGCCGGCTCATCAGCGATGGGGCATTGTGAAACTTTCAATCGCCACAATACGCTCCGAAGCCCGACATGCGGCCGAAATTGCCACACAAGCACTCATGGGTACACCCGTAAAGGTGATACAGCAGGTTGGCGAGTGGTTGAGAGTGCAAACTCCCGACGACTATATTTCTTATGTACCAGCAAATTCCATTGTCTATAAAACTGTAGATGAAATGAATGCCTGGAAAAAGGCAAAACGTTATATTGTAACCGTCTATGGCTCTCGCATGGTGACAGAACCGGAGAGCGATGAAACGGTTTCTGACCTTGTGTTGGGAAATATTCTTGAATACAAGGACGAGAAAGGCAAGTGGTTGCACCTTCTCACTCCTGATGGGCGCGAAGGCTTTGTGGAAAAAAAAGAAGTGGCAGAACTTGAAGAATGGAGTAGGCAAGCATTTAATGTGTCGCAGATCGAAAAAACGGCTCGTCGCATGATGGGGTCAACCTACTTGTGGGGAGGCACATCGACCAAAGCAACCGATTGTTCGGGGCTTACTAAGGTGTGCTATTTGTCAAACGGTATTATTTTGCAACGCGATGCATCTCAACAAGCTCTCACCGGATTGAAAATTGCCGGCGATGACTGGCGGCAATTTGAACCAATGGATCTATTATTCTTCGGAAACAACAAAACCGGGCGTGTGACACATGTAGGACTTTACTTGAAAGACGGGAAATATATTCACTGTTCGGGACAGGTGAAAATCAACAGCCTTGACCCTGATGAGCCGGATTATCTTTATTCTCCGCTTTCGGTGAGTCGCATAAAAGGGCAAGTGGGCACAAAAGGCATTACACTCTTGTTTAATCACCCATGGTACTTTGTTAAGTGATAAGCTCGAAAACTATCGTCTTAACTCCTTCAACTCCCTAACTCCTCAAAGCAACATTCTTTTCAAATTAGAAAAAAATATATGGCAATTAATCGAAGAAAATTTTTAGTTGGTGCCGGCATGGGGCTGATTGCCGCATCATCACCCATATCACTTTCGGCGGCAGGTAATCCCACAAGAAAGATTGCCAAGACCGGCAGATTGAATTTGTCGTTTAAGCCCTATGAATTGCAATTGCGTCATGCTTTTAACTTGGCTCGATATAGTCGCACAACCACGCCCGATGTTCAAATTGAGCTGGAATTTGAAGGTATTGTGGGCTATGGAGAATGTTCTATGCCTCCTTATTTGGGAGAAACGGTGGAGAGTGTGACTAAGTTTTTGAGCAGTTTGGATTTGTGTCAATTCTCCGATCCGTTCAGAATGGAAGAGATTTTGGCCTATGTAGATGCCGTAGCTCCGGGAAATCGTGCCGCAAAGGCCGGTGTCGACATCGCTTTGCATGACTTGCTCGGTAAAATCATGGGACAACCTTGGTACAAAATATGGGGGCTTAACCCCACAAAAACGCCTAACACCAGTTTCACCATCGGCATCGATACCGAAGAGGTTGTGCGTCAAAAAGTGAAAGAGGCTTCGCCCTACAAGGTGATTAAGGTGAAAATGGGACTTGACAAAGATCAGGAAACCATCAACATCATTCGTGAAATGATGCCCGAAGTGCCCATTTGCGTCGATGTAAACCAAGGATGGAAATCAAAAGAATATGCCCTTGAAATGTGTTATTGGCTCAAAGAGCGCAATTGCTTGTTTGTGGAACAACCGTTCGACAAGGCATGGATGGCCGAAACAGCTTGGTTGCGAGAACGTTCGCCGTTGCCCATTATTGCCGATGAGGCTTTTTTGAGATTGCCCGACATCTTGCGATTTAAAGACGTTTACGACGGCATTAACATCAAGCTCATGAAGAGCACCGGCATGCACGAGGCCTATAAGATGGTGACCTTGGCTCGCGCGCTCGACATGAAGGTGATGATTGGGTGCATGACCGAGACTTCGTGTGCTGTAACGGCCGCCGCCAATCTCTCGCCATTGGTCGACTATGCCGACCTTGATGGAAGTCTGCTCATTTCCAACGACCGCTTCACCGGCATGACTGTTGAAAACGGTAAGGTCATTTTGCACGACATTCCGGGCATTGGCGTAGAACTGATAGCCGGTAAATAACGGATATTTTATTATTGTTTCCGGGCAAACTTTGCCGACATTCGGTTTTGCCCAAAATATTTTTAGACAAAAAAAACATCAATTAATGAAGAAACTGTATTTCGGATTGTGGAGCATTCTTTTTGTTGCAGTCGTGATTTTTGCGACACTTTCCTTTGGTAGTGAACAGCTTGAAGCCTATGGTATCAAGACAGGGACATTTGCCGCCTCGCTGTTTGGTTCCGAACAAAAAAAAGAAGTTCCCTTGGGCAAAGGAAAAGTGCCGATGGCGAAAAGAAATCGAGTTAAACGCCACGTTACACACCAAAAGTCGACAATAGACACTACCAAGCAATCGATTTTATTCATAGGTGATTCTATGCTTGAAGGTTTGAGCCCACGCTTGGCGGCATATAGCGAGAAGAACGGCCATACTCAAAACACGGTCATTTGGTACAGTTCCACCAGCGAAATTTGGGGTAGTAGCGGCAAATTGGCCGGCTACATCAGGAAGTTTAAGCCTACCTACATTTTTATCTGTTTGGGGAGCAATGAACTTTTTGTGAGCAACATCATTGAAAAGCGCACGCGCTTTGTTGAGAATTTGGTCAAGGAAATAGGCAATATCCCTTATGTGTGGATTGGACCTCCAAACTGGAAAGACGATACCGGGGTTAATCAAATGATACAAAATGTTGTGCCCGAAGGCAATTACTATCTTTCTTACACTCCCAATCAGCACTACGACCGCTCTAAAGATGGTGCTCACCCCACACGAGCATCGGCGGCCAAGTGGATGGATAGAGTGTGCAAGTGGGTGATGACCGACAGCAATCACCCCATTGTGCTCAAAATGCCCGATAAAACAAAAGCTTATTGTCATACCGAAGTGCTTCAACCCAAACGTTAATAAACTGCTATGAATAATGAACTTTCTTTTGATTTTGCGACACTTTGGAGCAATATCGTGAGTTTCCTGAGTCCGGCTCCCAGCCAACCTTTGATGTTCAACAGCGGCTTGTTTTGGGTGCTGTTCATCATTTTTTTGCCCATCTATGCCATGTTGCGTGGCAAGCGGGTGAAGATGATGCTGTTTGTGGTGTTTTTTAGCCTTTTCTTCTTTTTCAGGTCAAGTGGTTGGTATTTTCTGTTGTTGGTTGCCACTTCGTTCATCGATTGGCATTTGGCACGACGCATTGCCACCTGCAATGTAAGGTCGGTGCGCAAGTGGTGCATGAGCATTTCGATTGTTGGTTCGGTAGGCATTTTGTTTGTCTTCAAGTACACTAACTTTTTTCTGCTCACATGGCACGACGTGGTGGGAGGCAATTTTCAGCCATGGGACATCATTGCCCCCATTGGATTGTCGTTCTACACTTTCCGCACAGTGAGCTATGTGGTCGATGTGTACAAAGAAAAACTCAAGCCCACAGAATCCTATTTGGAATATCTGTTTTTCCTCTCGTTTTTCCCATGCTTGGTGGCAGGTCCCATTGTGCGTGCAAGAGATTTCTTGCCACAAATTCATCGTATAACCCCGGTCGACCGCAACGAGATTTATGGTGGTTTGTGGCTGGTGATGCTCGGCGTTGTGAAAAAAGCCGTGATTGCCGACTACATTGCCCAGTATGCAGTCATCGTGTTTGGCAATCCTGCGGGTTATAGTGGTTTTGAAGAGTTGATGGCTGTTTGGGGCTACACGATGCAGATTTATTGCGATTTTTCGGGTTATAGCGATATGGCCATAGGACTTGGCTCCATCATGGGCTTTAACTTAGGCGTTAACTTCGATTTGCCTTATCAAAGTCGCAACATCACCGAGTTTTGGCGGCGTTGGCACATGTCGCTTTCATTTTGGCTTCGCGACTATGTGTATATTCCGCTTGGCGGCAATCGCAAAGGCAAGGTGCGACAATATGTCAACCTCATGATCACCATGCTTGTGGGAGGCTTGTGGCATGGTGCAGCCATGCGGTTTGTGCTTTGGGGAGCGTTGCATGGCTTGAGCCTGTGCGTTCACAAGCTGTGCATGCCGTGGCTCAAAAAAATACCCGATAATCCTTTCACGATTTTTATTTCATGGCTCTTCACATTCACGATGGTATCGGCTTTGTGGACATTTTTTGCTGCCGATGATGCCGGTACGGCACTCAACATTCTTGGTGGTATTGTCACCAATTTTGATTTGGCCTATTTGCCTCCCTTTATCTTGGCTCGGCAAACGTGGTGCATTTTGATGGTGATTATTTTTGGAGTTCATTTCTTGCCACGCAGTTTCGGAGAGAAAGTCAAGCATTGGTTCATCGGTAGCCATTGGTTTGTGAAGTTTTGCCTTTTTATGGTGGTTGTGCAACTCGTTATCAGTTTTGCTTCGGCCGATGTACAACCATTCATCTACGCTCAATTTTGATGTGATGGCACCATTGATTTTTAACACTGCTGAATGATGACAAACGTATATCAAAAAATATATCCCGATTTGATGGAGGGTAAGAAAATCCTCTATGTGCATGGCTTTGGGTCGGCAGGTTCCACCCACACGGCGCAGTTGTTGCGCGACCTGATGCCACAAGCCACCGTCGTGGCTCCCGACCTGCCTTTGCACCCACAAGAGGCCATTGACTTGTTGCGCACAGTGCTCGATGACGAGAAGCCCGATTTGATTATTGGAACTTCGATGGGTGGCATGTATGCCGAAATGCTCTATGGCTACGACCGAATTGTGGTAAATCCGGCCTTTGAAATGGGTGAAACCATGAACAAACATGGCATGGTGGGCAAGCAGGTCTATCAAAATCCGCGTCAAGACGGCGTGCAGGAGTTTCTTGTAACCAAGAGTTTGGTCAAAGAGTATAAAGAAATGACCGAAAAATGTTTTAGGGGTGTTAATGACGAGGAAAAAAAAAGAGTGTATGGGCTTTTTGGCGATGAAGACCCGGTTGTTCACACTTTCGACATGTTTTGCAAGCATTATCCCCAAGCCATTCATTTTCACGGTGAGCATCGGTTGAATGAAAAAGTAGTCATGCACTACGTTGTGCCCGTTATTCGTTGGATTGACGATCGCCGGCAGGGCAGAGAGCGCAAAACGGTGTTTATCGATGAGAGTGCACTCGTCGATCACTATGGGCAACCGAAGTCGAGCCTGAACAAAGCCTATGAATTTTTGATAGAACACTACAATGTGTTCGTCGTGGCCACTGCCCCTACCAACCATCACAAAGCAATTGCCGACATGCAAGAATGGGTGGAACGATACTTGAATGCTCCTGCATGGAATCGTGTGATATTTTCTAATCACAAAGAATTGCTCTATGGCGACTACATCATCGACATGAACCCATGTGAAGGTTTCTTGGGTACAACCGTTGAGTTTGGCAGCTCCGATTTCAAAACGTGGGAAGAGGTTATCGTGTTTTTCGACCGCCTCAATGGGCAGTGAACAATAAAAGCCGGCAGCCAAGCGGACGAAAGCAGCCGGAAAGCTACATGTTGAACCGAGACAGTAACCCTCAGCGGTGTAATGAACGATTTGGGTTAAACTTCAATTAAAGAGAGAAAAAAACATGTTCAATGCAAGAAACAAGCTCATGAAACGTTTTAACAACAGAAAGTAATGTTATTCTAAGAGAAGCCGATGCCACGAAGATTGGCTGTGGAGTTGTGCCAAAGACCGTACTCTTCTATGCAATTGTTTCAAGTGTGATAAACAAGTGTTCTTGAAATGAGATACTTAACGAACGTATGAGTTGGTGTGAGCCGACAAGATGGTAGCGATATTCCTTTGATTTAACCCAAATCGGTCATTAGACCGCTAAGGTTTACAATTTTCGGTTCATCGCGTTGCTTCCCTACAGCTTTTGTCTGCTTGTTGGCATCTTGGTTCCCGTTTTTTCTTGACGCGGCCCCCTACGTCTTCAAAAAAAGACAACCAATTTGCTCAACATTCAAACAAAATCAGTACAGGCTCTAATGGCCGATTTGGGTTAAAAACAAACGGCTTCTCCTTGATAAATTTGTAGTAATGAATAATTGTATACGCTTTGCTGGTCGATTTTTAAAGGCTTTTGCGCAATGGCCGTTATCTCCCTCTTGCATAGAGAATCCTAAGTTAATCATGACCTTGCTGGTGAAGAATGAGGAGGATAAATTAGAAGAAAATCTGCGTTTCCATCATGCTATGGGAGTAGATGGATTTATCATCACCGACAACAATTCTACCGACCACACTCCCGAAATCATCGACCGCTATAAGAAAAAAGGCTGGGTGTTAGAATACATTTTAGAAACCTCTACCGGTTATGAACAAAAAATGTGGGTCGATCGAATGATACAGTTGGCTATTGCAAAATACAGTGCCGACTGGGTGATAAATGTCGATGCCGATGAGCTGTGGTATTCGCCTGCCGGCAATCTCAAGCACAGCATGGGCAAGTGCCGGTCGAGGGTGCTCAGGTGCAGAGTAATGAACATGTATCCGCAAGAAAATGCCCCCTTTTATGCATGGAACAAGCGTGTGGTGCCGGTGCAATCGCCCGAACAATATGACCTTTCGCCCTATTCGGTGTTTAACCGGCAAAATGTGAAAGTGGCACATCGAGCCACCGGCTATTTACAGATTTCCATGGGAAATCATCGGGTGAAAACATTCCCCAATTCTACAGTAGAAAGTGATATTGTTGTCTATCATTATTGTGTGGGTACGCGCGATGCTTTTATTCGCAAAATGGTGAATGGCGGCGTTGAACTTGAAAAGCACAAAGGCCGTCACGGCGGTCGCCACTGGCGTTATTTCTATCGGTTGCATCAGCAAGGATTGCTCAACAAGGAATATGACCGTGTGATAGGTACTGCATTCATGACCGAGTTGGCAGACAACGGGCACATTGTAATCGACGACACAATTTCACGTTTTTTCAAGGAAAACATTGGCGTGTAATCACCACTCCTTTGAGATTATCTCTACGAACTCACACATGTGAAGAAAACAAGGCTGTTGACAGCTTTTATAATACGTTTAGTTTGCCCTCACTTTCTGCTTTTCTATTTTGGGGTTAAAAGAGCTTTTTCTTCTTATTGTTACAATTTTGTTATAACTCTGTGTCTTTTTTGATATACTTTTGCAGTGTCGAAACACTGGAAAAGTTGAAAAGAAGATGATGAAAACTCCAAGAATACTGGTTGTTGATGATGAAGAATCAATTTGCTATGTTCTTCAACTCAATCTTGAACTTGCCGGCTACGCGGTTGATGTGGCATTGAATGCCGAAGAAGCTCTGAAAAAGAAGTTGCATCGCTACGATTTGTTTTTGCTCGACGTTATGATGGAGCGTATGAGTGGCTTTGAATTGGCACAGGAGTTGCGCCGGCAAGAGGCTTTGAAGCGCATTCCCATCATTTTTTGTACGGCAAAGGATACCGAAGATGACCTTTTGCAAGGTTTTGCATCGGGAGCCGACGACTATATCAAGAAACCGTTTTCAATGCGCGAATTGGTGGCCCGAGTGCGCAGTGTGTTGCGTCGCAGTGGCAGAATTTATACTGAGCAAATATTGAGCTATGAGGGGCTGGTGGTCGATCGCATGGAACACTCTTGTATGGTCGATCACAACATGGTGCAAATCACGGGCAAGGAGTTTGATCTGCTGGTGTTTTTCCTTGAAAATCAAAACGAGATTTTTTCACGAGAAGAAATTCTCAACCGAGTGTGGGACGATAATGTATATGTCGTAGATCGCACGATCGATGTGAACATTGGCCGATTGCGCAAGAAACTCGGGAAATATGGCAAGTGTATCGTTACTAAACAACGGCAAGGCTATGGGTTCAAGACGACTGATTAACGTGCAGACAAGGCTTTTCTTGCTCATTGTGATATTCACATGGACTTTAACGGCAATATTCTTTGCCTTGCAATACTCGCGTGAAAAAGAATACAAAACAGCTTCGCTCGACAGTCGGTTGCAAATGCAGAATGCGCGCATATTGGAACATTGGGGAAAAGAAGGTAAGATTTCTCCCGAGTTTATCGATGCGATTTCTTCTAACGATTCAATGCGCATTTCGGTCATCGACTTTCAAGGGAATGTGCGTTACGACTCCAATGGAGCGATTAAAGATAATCATGCCAACCGTGCCGAGGTGAAAAATGCTATTGCCACGGGGCATGGCTTTACCAAGCGACGTGCTTCAAGCACCAATGAACGCGAATATTTCTATTCGGCCACACGTGGCAATGGCATTGTGGTGCGCACGGCTTTGCCCTACAACCACTCGCTCACCGAGATGTTGCAGGCCGAACCTGTCAACAGCTACTTGGTGTTGACCATTTCGTTGATTATGACCGTTATTGCATGGTTTGCCGCTCACAGCATCAGTCGTAGCGTGAAAAAACTGCGTGACTTTGCCAATGAGGCCGAGTTTGGCGACATCAGCAAGTATGAAACTCGCAATTTTCCTGACGATGAATTGGGCGACATTTCAAGCCACATTGTGAATCTTTACAAAATTCTCAAAGAAACTGCCGCTGAGCGCGACAAGAACTTGCGTGCTGCCATCTTTGAACAGCGTGAAAAAGATCGCATCAAGCATCGGCTCACCAACAACATAAGCCATGAAATAAAAACTCCGGTGCATGTAATTCAGGCATGCCTCGAAACGCTTGAAGAAAATGGAGAAGTGATTGCATCCGAAAAGCGCAAAGAACTCATTGACAAGGCATACGACAATGTAAAACGTTTGGCCGCTTTGCTGGCCGACCTTTCGGTGATTACTCGCATAAGCGATGCACCGGAACAAATACAGAACAGCGAGGTGAACTTGGGCGAAGTGGTTGCACGAGTGAACGACGACATGAAGGTGTTTCCCGAAGAGAAACAAATGCGCATTCACGTTGATATTCCTCAAGCGACAATCATCATGGGCAATCGTAATTTGCTGGATTCTATTTTTCGCAATCTCATGGTCAATGCTTTTAATTACAGTGGAGGACGTGATGTGAATGTGAAAATGATGAAGGAAGACAAAGAATTTTATTACTTCATTTTCAGCGACAACGGAGTGGGTGTTGAGGAAGAACACCTGACACGCCTTTTTGAACGGTTCTACCGGGTCGATACCGGTCGTTCACGCTTGATGGGTGGAACTGGATTGGGATTGTCTATTGTGAAGAACGCAGTGGCCTATCACAAAGGAACCATTGCGGTGAGAAATCGGAAGACCGGCGGACTTGAATTTGAGTTCACGTTGCACAAATAGAAAAATAAGATAAAGACTTTGTAATCATAAAGTTTGATGTGTTTCTACCGATGCGTCTACACCCTCTTTATGCTTTGTTATGAGAGATTTAGACGAAAATAGAGTAAAAAAATAAGAACGAATATTATACATTAAAAATAAATTGATAATTATGAGTCCGGTATTTACAGTCATTGTAGTCATTTTGGCAATCCTTGCCATCGTAGACTTGATTGTGGGCGTTTCTAATGACGCAGTTAATTTCTTAAATTCGTCAATAGGGTCGAAAGTGGCTTCCTACAAGACGATCATCTGTGTGGCCGCTGTGGGCATCTTGGTGGGTGTGCTCACTTCTCACGGCATGATGGAGGTGGCACGAAATGGCGTGTTGCACCCCGAGATGTTTACGTTCTCTGAAATCATGTTCCTCTATGCAGGAGTTATGCTCACCGATGTGCTTTTGCTCGACGGTTTCAACAAGTTGGGACTTCCCACGTCGACCACCGTGTCAATGATATTTGAACTTCTTGGAGCGGCTGTGGCGGTTACTGTGTTCAAGATTTACAACGACAGCGGATTAAATGCCGCCGACATCGACACGTTTGTAAATGGTGGCAAGGCTTTAGGCATGATTTCGGCCATCTTGGTGTCGGTTGTGTTATCATTTTTCGCCGGTTCATTGGTCATGTATTTTTCTCGGTTGCTTTTCACCTTCCGCTATCGCCGTCAATTTTCACGCTGGGGTGCTCCTTGGTGTGGTGTTGCACTGGTGGGAATCATCTATTTTGCGGTCTTCAAGGGATTGCAGAGTTCGAGTTTGATGACCAAGGGAATATCTGATTTTATCAATGAAAACACCTTCATGCTTTTGCTGGGCATTTGGGGCATTATCTCCATCATTTTGGCATTGCTCAATAAAATGAAAGTGAGCATTTTGAAAATTACGATTTTGAGTGGTACGTTCGCTTTGGCACTTGCCTTTGCCGGCAACGACTTGGTGAACTTTGTGGGTGTGCCATTGGCCGGGCTTGATGCCTATTCGCTTGCCGATGCTTCGGGCGACATGAACTTGCTCATGGGAGGGTTGAACGAAGGCAAAACGGCTAATATTGCCTTTTTGGCGATTGCCGGAGCAATCATGGCATTCACATTGTTTTTCTCAAAAGATGCCAAACGTGTGTCGCAAACCGAGCTGAACTTGGCTTCACAGCAAGAAGAAGACGAGCGTTTTTCCTCCACGGCATTCTCTCGTTCGCTGGTTCGCATGTCGGTAAACTTTGGCAACTATTGGCGACGTGTGCTGCCTGCCGGCTGGATTGATGCCATTAATCGTCGTTTTGTGCCATTGAGCGATGAAGAGAAAGACGACAGCAGTTTCGACAAGATACGCGCCGTTGTCAACCTTGCGGCCGCATCAATCCTCATCTGCCTTGGCACTTCGTTCAAGTTGCCTCTTTCCACAACCTATGTTGTGTTCATGGTGTCAATGGGCTCGTCGCTTGCCGACCGTGTGTGGGGACGCGACAGTGCAGTCTATCGCATTTCGGGTGTGATGGTCGTGATCATGGGCTGGTTTGTGACAGCTTTCATTGCCTTTGCCGTTACGTTCTTGCTCACCACGCTCCTCATGTGGGGCAAAGGCTATGCGTTGGCTGCGGTGGTCATTCTTGCCGGTTACATGCTGTTGAAACGATTTTTTGCAAAAGGCGATGTTGTCACCAAGGAAGCCGATGTGAAAAAGCTCACCATCAAGGGTGAAGACGCACCCGAAGATGTGCTCTACAATTGCACTCAAACTGTTGTAAAAACCATGGAAGACACGCATCGCATCTACAATCACATGCTGGTGTCGTTGTTCACCGAAAATCGTCATGAACTTAAAGAAATGGTCAGCGAGAGTGAAAAAATGTATCAAGAGGCCAACAAGCGCAAGTATGCCATTGTGAATGTCATCAAGAAGCTTGAAGCGCAAAATGTGGAAACGGCACACTACTATGTGCAGATTGTCGACTATCTGAGTGAAACCTCAAAAGCTCTGCTGCATTGCACGCGACCTGCCTATGAACACATCAACAATAATCATCGAGGTATGAGCGGTGAGCAAATCAAAGATTTGAAAGCGATAAACGACAGGGTAGATGAAATCTTCAAGCAAATAGCCGACACGCTTGAAACCAAGGATTTCTCGGCTCTTGACAAGGTGATGACCATGCGTGACGACCTCTTTGACATGATTGCCGACACCATTAAACGGCAAATCAAGCGTGTGCAAAACAATCCGCAAGCCGGCACTCGTTCAAGTGCTTTGTTCATGAACATTCTTGGCGAAACCAAGACCATGGTGTTGCAAGCCCGCAACCTCATTAAGAGCGAAGGTTACTTCTTGAATGTTATCAAGGAAAATGCCACAGGTGCAAAATAAGGAGCCATTTTGCCTTGATTTTAACACTTTCCACATTCTCTAATAATTAACAGACTGCTCCAAAGTATGACAAAAAATACTTTTGGAGCAGTTTTCGTGTCTTATTTCAACCTGATTGTTGGGTTTCAAGGTGCTTTTTGCTTTGAAAGTAGTGTGTGTGGCGTGATTTTTTTTGTAATGTTTGAAACCTCAATGTTTTTTGCTAAATTTGCAGGCGATGGACAGATGTAATTTTTTTGCATCTTTTTTGTTGGCCTTATGTCACCTCATCGCCTGTGTTTTAAAAACTGTAACAATGTAACATAAACCCCTTAAAGTATTAACTCATTGATGAAAAAAGATTGTACACATCGTTTTGGAGCCTTGTTGGTGCTCATGGCTGTTGTCGGCTTTTCAATAGTGGCTTCGGCTCAAACCAAGCGAGTGCTGGAAGAGGAGTACACCGGCACAGAGTGTGGTTGGTGCCCTCGAGGCATTGTGGGAATGGAACTTGCAAAGCGGCAGTTTGGTGACCGCCTCGTTCTCATAGCCGTGCACAGCAAAAAGCAAGAAAATTCGCCCATGTCGCAATTGGCTCTTGACGCCGGCTATGGCGAAATGTTGGAGAATGTGTCGGGATACCCTAAATGCGGTATTGACCGTTCGGTTTATGTCGATCCCTATTTTGGAGGAGGAACTTCGGGATTTGGATTGGCAGCAGTCATCGAAAATCAACTCAAGGTCAAGTGTGAGGCCGATATTTCGCTTGTTTCTCGTTGGACATCAAGCGCAAAGAACAAGGTGAAAGGCACAGCCAATTTCAAGTTCTTCTCTCGCAAGAATGTAACCTATGCGCTGGCCTATGTGCTCACTGCCGACAGTCTCAAAGGTGATGGCAAGGAATGGTTTCAGGCTAATAAATATGCGGGAACTTCGGAGAAAGATCCTAATCTTGTACATTTAACCAAGTTGCCTGCATTGATCACCAATATGGTCTACAATCATGTTGCCATTGCAGGTTGTGGAGGAAAAAACGGAATTGCCGGTTCGGTGGAATATCCCGTGAAAATAGGTAAAGACTATGTACATTCGCAAGAAATCGACATACCTGTTATAGACGGTGTTGCGATTGATAAAAGCACTTTGCGCATGATTGTCATGCTCATCAACACCAAGAATGGCGAAGTGGTGAACGTTGCGCAAGCTTCTGTCGAAGGACAAGAACCGGGAGCGGTAGACAATGTTACCGGCGACGAAAGTGCAACGGTGGTTGCACGCTATGGAGTCAATGGTCAAGAGGTGACTGCCGATGCCAAGGGTGTACAGATTTTGAAATACAGCGATGGACATGTCGAGAAGCGAATGGTGCGTTGAGCATTGAAGCATGGGACTGTGGTTCATTGCAATGAAAAAGAATAATATTATAAAACACAATACAAAAAGCAGGAAATGAAAAAAGATTTTACGACAGGATTGAGTGCTGTGTTGTTGCTGACATTCTGTTTACTGACGGGAACCCCGCTTGCTCTCGCCCAAGAAGTTAAGAAAGCTCCGAATGCAAGTGAGGTTGAAGTACCTTTGTGTCTTAAACATGGCATTAAAATTTCGCCGACGTCTGTGTCTTCGCAAGAAAACCGCTCGGCATCGCTTGCGACCATGAAAAAAGCTGTGGCAGGCAAGATGCTTTGGGGCGATGTGGCACAGTCACAAAATTGGGAACAAAACGCTCCTCAATACGGCATGTACGGTTTTCAACCGACGGATCCGGTGACCATGACACGCATGACGACGAGCGAACAGCCCATTGCACGCAATGGTTCGGCGCAGATTGATGGTGTGTTCTACTCGGTCGATGCCGATTTCTCCGACTATGAGGCCTATGGCATTGTGTCGGTCTATTGGCGTGGGCACGATGTGCAGACGTGGCAAGAAACCGAGATGCAACTATACATGGACAAAAACACAATGGTGGCTCTTGAAACAGCTCAAGCCCAAGATGGAACCGTGTATGGTTTGTTTTATAACGACGCCATGAATGGTTTTGAATGGGCAACTGCCGACTTCAAGACGATGACACGCAAAACGATAGGTGCGGCAAAGCAAGCCTATGTGGCGTTGGGTGTCACCGGTGATAAAAAACTCTATGGTGTGGCTGCCGATGGCAATCTCTATGCCATTAACACGGCCACGGGAGTTGAAACCTTGGTGGGAGCAACCGGTGTGGAATTGAAAATTCCCAACACAAGTGGCTCAACCTATGGCCAAAGTGGCGAGATTGCTCCCAAAGACAACACGTTCTATTGGACGGCTGTGAGTGGAAATGGGGCAATGGGCTTGTATACCGTGAATTTGCAGAACGGAAAAGCCACTAAAATTGCCGACATGGGCGAACAAGTTCATGCGCTCACCGTGCCGGCTCCGCTTGCCCATGATGCCGCTCCGGCTCAAGTATCAGGGCTTGATGTTATCCTTGAACAAGGTGCAACCAATGGCATTGTGAAGTTTACCGCCCCCACATTGACCTATGGAGGAGAAACGCTTTCCGGCGATAAACTGACCTACAAAGTGTGGGTGAATGGCAACGTTGTGACCACCGGCGACAATGCTCTTCCCGGACAAGAAACAGCAGTGCCTGTGAACGGCTTGCCCGAAGGAATGGTAAAATTTGCCGTGTCCACCGGCAACAATGTCGGCTTTGGTCCCAAAGCAGGTCTTGAAAAATGGGTGGGAATGGATACTCCGGAACCTCCTGTAAATGTAACCTTGAATGTTACGCAAAGCGGTGTTGCCACCGTAAAATGGCAAGCTCCTGCCACGGGTGTGCATGGAGGATTTGTGGGTGAAAACCTAAAGTATAATGTTTATCGTGTTGCAGGCAAGTCGACGAAGCAGGTTGCCTCCGAAATTACCGATCTCACATTCTCCGAAACGCTTGCCGCCACCGAAGAATACAAGTCCTATTCCTATCAAGTAGTGGCAGTGAACGCAAAAGGTAAGAGCAAGTGGGCAAATTCCAATGCAATTGGGTTGGGTAAAGCTCTCGATGTTCCTTATTTTGAACCTTTCAGAAACAAAAACTCGATGGAGAAATTTACGGTTATCGACGTTAACAATGACGGTCGATACTGGTCATGGGCCAAAGATTTTGAAGCTGTGCGATGCAACTGGAATGTTGACGATAAAGCCAACGACTGGCTCATTACGCCACCATTGCACTTCAAGAAAGGGCAAAGCTACAAAATTTCTTATCTTGTGCGTGGTGCCAAGTCGTCGTTTACCGAACGTATTGAAGTTAAATATGGCAATCAGCCCACCGTCGAAGCCATGAAAACTTCGCTTTTGGTTCCAACCGAAATCAAGAATGATAAATATGTTGAGTATAGCCACGTGGTGAAACTCGATCGTGATTATGATTTGTTCCTCGGATTTCATGCAATGAGCGAGCCGGCTCAATTCTTGCTCTATGTCGACAGCATTACCGTCGACGTTGTCCCCGAGCCGAAAGCTCCGGGTGCTGTTACTGATGTGCTCTTAACTCCCGATGTGCAAGGCAATGCCAAAATCAATGTCGCCTTCAAAGCTCCAAAGGTTGCGGTCGATGGCTCTGAACTCTCGGCAATAGATCGCATTGAGTTGCGTCGCGACAATGCGATCATTCACACTTTTGCTTCTCCATCGCCCGGGCAAAAGTTCAGCTTCCTCGACGACAAAGCCTTGATGGGGAACAATGCCTACTCTATCATTGCCTATAACGAACACGATGCCGGCGAGAAAGTGGCCGTGTGGGGCTATGCCGGCTATGACAAACCCATCAAACCACAGTGGCTCAAAGCGATTGACAATCAAAGCTCCGTTACCCTCTCTTGGTCGCCATCGGGCTATGTTGGTGTCAATGGCGGTGTAGTGGGCGATAAGCTGGGCTATGTAATCTATGAAATAGGAAAATCGGGTCAGCTTGAAAATAAACTCGACTCTGTAACCACAACCGACTATTCGATTGATTTGGTTACCGAAAGCGGTAAACAAAACGTGAAATATTGGGCAGTGGTTGCTTCCAATCAAGTAGGGCAGAGCGATGTGGCAATTGTGCCACTGGTAACGGGCAAAGCTCTTCAACTTCCCTATGAAGAGAGTTTTAACGAAGGTGTCGCCCAAAACTTTATATGGCAAAATTCGTTGAACTCGATGTTGACCACGAGCGAGAGTGTTGATGCCGGTGATGGTTGTGTGATTTTCAAAGGCGAAACGCAAAGTGCCATGCTCGGTTTGCCCAAAATTGCGCTGGAAAAGGCCGAACGTCCGATGTTCACATTTGCTCACAAGAGCACGCAAGGCGCCAAAGCCTCTCTCAGAGTGCAGGCGGTTTGTCCCGACGGAACCAAAGAGGTGCTCAAAGAATTTGATTATGCACAGCTCGACCATGCCGGTGAGTGGATGCGTGAACGCATTGACCTCACACCGTTTGCCTCGCAACGATATGTTGCCATACAGTTTGTTTACAGTGGAAAAAGCGATGAAGACAAAGTTTGTGTCGATGGTTTGGCAATATTTAACGCCTTGTCGCACGATCTTGTGGTGTCGATGACTGCTCCCGAGGAAGTGACCAAAGGTTCGAAATTGCATGTGGGGTTGGCTGTTGACAACCGTGGCGTTGAAAAAGCCACCAATTACACAGTAACACTCGAAGTCGACGGAAAGCAATATTGCACCTTCGAGGGTACGCCGTTAGAGTCGTTTGGCAATGCTGCACGCTACGAGGCTGATATCCCGGTCAGCGTGTTTGGAACAGAAAATGAGATGACGATTGATGCTGAGATCAATTACACAAGCGATCAGAAGCTTGACAATAATTCGACCGGAATGCTGGTACTCGTAAATCCGTCGGAGGTTACACCGGTAGAAGACTTGAAAGGTACCACCGAAAACAACATTTTAACACTCACGTGGAAGGCTCCGACTAATCCCACAAGAAAGGTTGTCGACAATTTTGAGCAATATACTCCGTGGTTAATTTCCAATGTGGGTGAATGGAACATGGTCGATTTGAATAAAAATCAAACCTATGGCATTCAAGGATTTCCTTTCCCGCACTCGGGCGAACCTTATGCTTTCATCGTGTTCAATCCTGCATTGGCCGGCATCGACTATTCCGGCTGGATGCCCCAAAGTGGCAGTCAAATGCTGGTGAGCTTCTGTTCGGGGCCGGATGCTGGCTCGCAAGAGTTTCCCAACACCAATCATTGGCTCATTTCGCCACAATTGCCGGGCATAGAGCAAACAGTTTCGTTCTATGCGGCACACCCCACGCCCGAAGATGGCCCCGAAACCGTAGAGATGCTCTATTCAACCAAGGGAAAAACGCCTGCCGAGTTCATCAAGGCCGAAGATTGGCAAGTTGTGAAAGTGCCTACAAGGGGAGGCGACTTTGCCAACATAGAGTTCAGCATTCCCAAAGGTGCCAAGTATTTTGCAATCAAGCATACAACTAAGAATGCGTTTGCTTTGATGATCGATGACATACAATATTTAGCTCCATCGAGCGCACCTGAGCAATACAACATTTATTGCAACCGCAAACTTGTGGCAACGGTATTGGGCAACGTGTGTACTTTCACGCAAGATGGCAAAGAACTTGTTGAGCAACAAAATGTTGCAGTAGAGTGTGCCGTGACTGCCGTTTATGAAAATGGTATCGAATCGGCCCCGACAACTTGTGTGGTGAACCTCTCGGGCATTGCCTCTGTTGTTGCTCCGGTGCAAGCTTTCAACATCTACACGCTCGATGGCGTGTTGGTGCGTCGCAATGTTACTACCGTTCAAGGGCTTGAACGAGGAGTCTATGTTACCTCTGATCACAGGAAAATCGTGATAAAATAAGGAAACACAAAACCAACCTAAATGTGGCGATTGTCTTGTGGCAATCGCCACATTTGCTTATTTCAAACTTGCACAATGTCTATTGTTAATTTGTTGACATTTAGGTATTTGTATGTGTGATTAATAAAGCATGATTTCATGGAAAATTTTTGGCAATATCATTTTTAACGTGTAACTTTGAATGCAGAAATCAATATGCTCCAATGTGTGAATATCAAACGGAAAAACGGCATGCTTATGTGGTCATCGAACTCAAAACTACGCCCTTCAAGCCCGAATATATGAGGCAACAGAACTTCTACATCAATGTTGTGGACGATACCCTCCGTGGCGAACACGACAACAAGACCATCGGCTTGCTCCTCTGCAATGGTGGCGATAAGGTGGTGTCACAATATGCCCTCTCCGGCTACGACCGGCCAATCGGTGTCAGCGACTATCAACTCTCAAAGGCTATCCCCGAGAATTTGAAATCAGCTCTACCTACGGTGGAGGAAGTGGAGGAAGAATTGAGTAAGATTGTAGATAAAAACATATAATATCAATACTCCGTTATTTTTTATGCTACGTCGGCAGCGAAACTAAATATCTCATTCACACTTTCTTTATTTAATGGCATGTTCGGGTTTCTCTCGAACACGTCAATAATTCGTTGCGCATAGTAGGCATTGACCATCTGCGCTTTAAGGCGGCCGATGGACGTGCCAAGTTCCT
>JBGYAB010000040.1:0-20281 GCA_041815985.1 Sodaliphilus sp.
ATACAGAAAATTTCTATAACTTTGTCTTTGGTAATCATCACTTGATTGTTTTGTAACGTATTGACTTTCACCTATAAAGATACAAAATATCAGTGAGATTACCAACTTTTATAAGACTTTTCTTATCCCGAACTCACGTATAATATGTATCACGCGGTGTTGTGTGCAAGCAAAGAAAATGGAAGTTGGCACTCGACTTGGCGTGAGAGTTGATTGGGGTTTAATAATTCTCTGCCTTGATTTGGAAGTAGGCTTGTGGGTGGGCACACACGGGGCACACTTGTGGAGCCTTTTTCCCAATCACGATGTGACCGCAATTGGCGCATTGCCAAATGCAATCTCCATCGCGTGAAAATACAATCTTGTCTTCAATGTTTTTGAGCAATTTTTTGTAACGTTCCTCGTGTTCTTTTTCTATGGCGGCAACACTTTCAAAGAGTGCGGCAATGCGTGTGAACCCTTCTTCGCGAGCTTCTTGAGCCATTCGCGGATACATGTCGGTCCATTCAAAGTTCTCTCCTCCGGCGGCTTCTTTCAAGTTTTCCATAGTGTCCTTGATGTCGCCACCTTCAAGCAGTTTGAACCACAGTTTGGCATGTTCTTTTTCGTTGTTGGCGGTTTCTTCGAAGATGCTTGCGATTTGAACATAGCCGTCTTTCTTTGCCTTGGAGGCGAAATAGGAATATTTGTTGCGTGCCATCGACTCGCCGGCAAATGCTTCCATCAAATTTTTTTCAGTCTTGGTTCCTTTTAATTCTTTCATAGTCGTGTGATGTTGTTATTGTTTTGAAGATGTTTTATCTTCAAAGTGAATGTGTTGTTGACAAAAATTATTTTTTGAAATAGCGGTTGTACAGTCCTTCGAAGCCTTTACCATGGCGTGCTTCGTCGCGTGCCATTTCGTGCACGGTGTCGTGAATGGCATCGAGATTTTGCTGTTTTGCCAGTTTTGCGATACGCAGTTTGTCTTCGCATGCGCCGGCTTCGGCCATCATTCTTTTTTCAAGATTGGTCTTGGTGTCCCACACCACTTCGCCAAGCAGTTCGGCAAAGCGTGAGGCATGGTCGGCCTCTTCAAGGGCATAGCGTTTGAAGGCCTCGGCAATTTCGGGATAACCCTCGCGGTCGGCTTGTCGGCTCATGGCAAGGTACATGCCCACTTCGGAGCATTCGCCATTGAAATGTGCCCTCAACCCATCGATGATTTCGGGATCAACACCCTTGGCAACGCCAAGTTCATGTTCTGCAACAAATTGCAATCCTTCTTCTTCCTGCATTTCCTTGAATTTCTCGGCAGGTTGTTTGCATTGCGGGCATTTTTCGGGTGCACTCTCACCTTCGTGTACATAGCCGCACACTGTGCAAATCCATTTTTTAGTAGCCATAATTTAGTAATTTTAAAAAGTGAATTAATTTATTAGTTGATATAGTAGTAGCGTTGTTTTACCTTCTTAAATCAAGTAGTCTTGTGTCTTTTTTGCACTGTTTCTTCATTTAGTCCTCGTCGGTTTCCTTGCACTCATGGCACAGTCCGATAGAGCTTAATTCCACGTGTTCAATTTTGAACAGATCGCTTGAGTAGAGGTGTGAATGAAGATGCGCATCGACTTCCACGTCAAATATTTTTCCGCATTGGCGACACATGAAGTGAGCGTGAGGGTCGGTGCGACTGTCGTAGTGCACATTGCGTTTGTCGATGGTAATTGCTTTCACCGCATTGCAGTCGGTGAGCAGTTGCAAGGTGTTGTAGACGGTGGTTTTAGACAAAGTTGGCACAATTTTGAGCATGTCGTTATAGATGGTATCGGCTGTGGGGTGCGTAAAGTTATCCATCAAGTATTGCATGATAGCTACTCGTTGCACCGATGGGCGAATGCCATGTTGAATGAGACGTTGTGTTGCTGTTTCCGCCATAATAAAAAAACTTGAATTTTGGAATGAAACCTAAAATGAAATTAATTTATAATTGTAATGAATTAGTTATTGTAAATGTTACTTTTTTGAAATCGTTACAAAATTATATTGTTTATAATTACCGACCAAATTTTTCAAACATTTTTTTTCAACTTTTTTATCATGTGAAAAAATGAGGAATAAAATCCCCTTTTTTACAAGAGCATTCATAAGTCTTTCGGTCGGTCGCACATCAATGGTGTTGAGCCGATTTTACCGCAATTGAGAAATTCAAGAGCATCGAGATCGCTTAAATCTAAGTTACTTAACTTATTCTCTCCAAGGTTGATTTTCGCTAATTCGTTTGTCCGTTTAAGTTGATTTGTAACAAATATACTGATTTTATTTTGAACAGATGCGCTTTGTTATAAAAAGTGGGATTATCTCATGTGCTCAGGAGTTAATGATGAGAAGACAGAGCGTTGGTGACAAATAAAAAGTCCTGCGACAATGTTCACGCAGGACTTGAAGTGCTTGTCGATTAATCAAACTTGATTAACCGTTGTGCTTTTTCATTTTCTTGATGAGCTCGATAACCTTGTGGCTGTAACCAACTTCGTTGTCATACCAGCTAACGACTTTCACAAACTTGTCGGTCAGGTAAACACCGGCGTTGGCATCGAAAATCGATGTGCGTGGATCGTCGAGGAAGTCGCTCGAAACCACTTGGTCTTCGGTGTAACCGAGAATACCTTTTAATTCGCCTTCGGCAGCTTCTTTCATGGCGTTGCAAATGTCCTCTTTGCTTGCAGCGTTCTTCAAGTTGACGGTGAGGTCAACAACCGAAACATCGAGTGTGGGAACGCGCATGGAAATACCGGTGAGCTTGCCGTTGAGTTCCGGGATTACTTTGCCCACTGCCTTGGCGGCACCGGTAGACGATGGGATAATGTTGCCACTTGCCGCACGACCGCCACGCCAGTCTTTGCCACCCTTAGATGGACCGTCAACTGTGAGTTGGGTTGCAGTGGCAGAGTGAACTGTGGTCATGAGACCCGACTCGATGCCAAACTTGTCGTTGAGAACCTTGGCGATAGGGGCTAAGCAGTTGGTGGTGCAAGATGCGTTGGAAACGATGGTCTCACCGTTGTATTTGTCGGTGTTTACGCCACACACAAACATGGGAGCTTGACGGCCGTCTTCACCGGCTTTGGAGGGAGCCGAAAGTACCACATATTTTGCACCGGCTTCGAGGTGTTGCTCTGCACGATCCATTGTCAAGTAGAAGCCTGTTGATTCTACCACATATTCTGCACCGACTTCTGCCCACTTGATGTTTTTGGCTTCACGTTCGGCGAAGATAGTGATGTCGCGGCCGTTCACAGTGAGAGTGTGGTCGTCTTTAATAGCAACAGTGCCGTTGAAGCGTCCGTGCATGGTGTCATACTTCAAGAGATAGGCGAGATAGTCTACTGAAAGCAGGTCGTTGATACCAACAACTTCCACGTCATTAACATTCTCTGCCTCAAGAGTTGAACGGAACACGAAACGTCCAATGCGGCCGAAACCATTAATACCAATTTTAATTTTTCCCATAATAGTGTTTATTAATAAAATTATATAGTTAAAAAATTCTTTATTTGGTTGAAATTCGTATCTTTGCACCTGTCAAAAGGTGATGTGCTAAATTAACACTTAGTCTGTTCCCGTTGCAAATTTAATATATTTTTTTTGAAAAGGATGATTATCCTGAACAAAACACTGTGATATTCTCCACAATTAAGATAGTTTAATAGTTTGCACAGGAAGGTAAATGCTAAAATTAATAATCAATTTTTTAATACAAATAAATTATGAGTGGTTTTTTGAAAGAGTTCAAGGAATTTGCCATGAAAGGCAATGTGATGGACATGGCCGTTGGTGTGATCATGGGCGGTGCATTTGGCAAGATTGTAACATCGATGGTCGATGATGTGATCATGCCTCTTGTTGGCAAAATGATGGGAGGTGTGAACTTCTCCGACTTGTTTGTCAATCTTGGTGACAAAGACTTTGCAACACTGGCCGAGGCCAAAGCCGCCGGTGCCGCTGTGCTGGCCTATGGCTCGTTTGTGCAAAATGTGATCGACTTCCTTATCATTGCAGCCTGCATTTTCTTGATGGTTAAGGCAATGAACAAGTTAACCAAAAAGAAGGAAGAAGCTCCTGCACCTGCCGAACCCAGTGCCGAGGAGAAGTTGCTCACCGAAATTCGCGACTTGATGAAAGAAGGCAAATAATCTTTTCTTTTCAATTAAACTTTTAAAGTGCTTTGAGGTCTAAGAAAACAAAGGCTCAAAGCACTTTTTAAGCCTCAATTTATTCACCGTGGAGCCTTGCGCCCCCATTTCAAAAGACAGTAAAATTATGAAAAGAATAGCTCACTTGATGTTGCTCGTTCTGATTGCTTCGGCAACTTTGGTATTCACTGCCTGCGAAGATGAAAGCATTGCACACTCTCTTGAGGGCACTTGGGAAGGAAATACCTACATGGCTTCGATTTACAATGGTTATACCTATAACTCAACCTACTCCTATGTGAACTTCAATCGTGACCCTTACCGCTATTCAAGTGGCAAAGGCTTTTGGGTTGATTATTACAGCAATGCTCCGTGGGACTACATTGCCAGCCACATCGAGTGGAAGGTGAGTAATAGGGTGATTGAGGTTTATTTTGTTGAAGATCATTTCACGATCTACATCGATCGTTATCGTTTGAACGATAATCATTTCTATGGAACAATCTACATGGATTCCTATGACTGGGATTTTGATTTGATACACACCGGTTCTCCCAATTGGAATGACTATCGGTTTGGCACCGGTAGCTATGCTCCGGCGTGCGATAAGGGCGCAACACCGCCCGGTCGTCCGCAACGTGCGTTGCGTGTCAAGTGAAATTCTGGAAAAAGTTATTCTTAACGGTCTAATGACCGATTTGGGTTAAACTGTTGGACACAAGTTCAACAGTTTTTTTTACTTTTATGACTGTTTTGCCATGCCTGTGGCATGTGCTGCATTGTGTTGCACTTGCCTAATGAAAGAGATTGCATCTGTGTTGAGGGTGACGGCGGCTTGTGTGGCAATGCTTTCGATTGTTGTGCAAGCATCGTCGGTTTCAATGAGAATACGCTCGTGTGGAGTGGCTTTTAATGTTTCGGGATTGTATTTAATGCCAAAGGAAAGATAAAATCCGGCTTCGATGAGTGGGCGTGCCACGTTCACATTGCCACGCATGCCATGAATGACCCAAGGAATGCTTTGCTGCGATTGTTTCCATGCTTTGAGAATGTGTTGAGAGGTTCTCACCATGTGTATGACGAGTGGTTTCTTTTCTTTTTCGGCAATGGCGATATGTGCTTTGAAAATCTCCATTTGTCTCTCTATCGATGCTCCTTGCAAAGGGTCGAGCCCTGTTTCGCCAATGGCCACTACTTGCCGATGGGTGGCATGTTGCGCAAGAGTGTACAGGTCGGTTGCGGTTGTGGTGGCAGTTTTCCAAGGGTGTATGCCCACCGAATAGAGCAGTCCTTGTTCGGGCATGAACAGGTTGGCATCAACGTTCACTATGGCGTTGACGGCATGTTGGTTGTGGGTGTGAAAATCGAATATCATGGCACCGGGTCGTAGCCACTGCCACCCCAAGGGTTACAACGCACAATGCGCTTGATGGCCAACCATGCGCCCTTGAATGGGCCGTGTTTTTGAATGGCTTCAACCGCATAGGTGCTACAAGTGGGAGTGTACCTGCATGACGGTGGCGTGAGGGGAGAGATGAAACGCTGGTAGAATTTAATGGGCAAGACGAGCAACCACACCAGCAATCGCATGAAGGTTTTAACGGCTTGTTTCATGATGTGGTTCATTTTGCATGTTGCTCTTGCCGGTTGTTGTTGCTATTTTTGTGAGAATTTCTTTCATTTTAGCGTCGATGGTGGCATAGTCGGTCGCACTTTTTGACAACCAAGTAAATGCGATGTCGGCATGCTTGTCTGCTTGTTGCAGAGCAGGAAACAGCAAGGCACGGTTTAGTCGATAGGCTTCTCGGGTGCGACGTCGCAAAAGGACTCGTCCCACGGCAGTGCGTATCTTTTTTTTAGGAATGGAAATCATGAAGCGTGCAGGAATGTCGCAACGACCCTCGTGCATGAGATACACAGCACGCAACGGATAGGCTATGATGCTTTTACCCTGAGCAAACATTTGGTCGATGGCCGAATGACTGCACAGCTTTTCTTGCTTGTGTAACTTGAAATTTTCCATTGTGGGGCAAAGTTACTAAATTCAAGGCATTTCTGTTTTATTCTTGTGTAATAAAAATCCCAATGCTTTTCAAGGCATCGGGATTGTTGTGATGTGGGATATTTTCATTTCTTTGCGCCGGTCTTCTTGGGAGCAGACTTTTTTGTCGCTGTTTTTTTGACCGTCACTTTTTCATCTTTTTTATCTTCTTTGGCCTGTTTTTCGAGATATTTGTCGATGGCGGCAGCCATTGATGGCGCTTCGGGCGATATGGTAACATCGAGTTGCAAGCCTTGTTGATTGATTTCCTCAATGGTGTTGGGACCCATGGCTGCAATGGCCACTTTGCGGTCTTTGAGGTCGGGGAAGTCGCTTGCAAGCACTTTCACGCCGGTGGGGGTGAAGAATGCCACCATGTCGAAGTCAAACACTTCGTCTTTTTGGAAATTGTTGCTCACAGTGCGGAACATGATTGCACGCTGAAAGTTGATGTTTTTTTCTTCGAGTTGTGGCAATTTCGATTCGTGTGCACTGCTCACGGGATATAGGAATTTTTCCTTTTTATGCTTTTCGATGAATGGCATTAAGCCGTCGGCATGGCCATTTTCGCTATAAAAAATTTTGCGTTTGCGATAAATGATGTATTTTTGGAGATAGTGAGCAATTGTTTCACTGATGCAAAAATACTTCATGGTGTCGGGCACATCAAAACGAAGTTCCTTGGCCAAACGGAAATAGTGATCGATTGCTGTGCGAGCTGTGAAAATGACAGCAGTGTAGTCGCTGATGGTGATTTTTTGCTGCCGAAAGTCTTTGGACGACAAGCCTTCTACTTTGAACAAAGGGCGAAAAACGACCTCCACACCATGTTTCTTTTCGAGATCGTCATACGGAGATTTCTCCGAAGCGGGCTTCGGTTGCGAAACCAAGATTTTCTTAATTCTCACGTTTACAAACTTGTTTTTATGACTGTAATATATAACACAGATTAATTGCTCCTACACAGGTTAAAACCGGGGGCACAATTTCGACGGCGCAAAGGTACAAAATAAAATAGACACTTGATGTCAAATTGTTAAAAAAAATCCTAAATCCTTTGCCAATGAACACTAAGCGCGCCAGCAAATACAGGCTTAGTGCAATGGTCAACGTGGTTTTTATTGTTGTCGGATACACCAGCAATACCACTGTCACGGGAAACAGCAACAAGCCCAGTAATGACTGTGATGCCTTGTAGCCGCTTATCCATATTTTGGTGTTCAATTTGTCGCTGAACGTGAAGCCCAGCACATAGTAGAGTGCAATTTGCAACAGATAGAACGCAAGTGCGCAGGCAACAAACAATCCCACATAGAGCGACACCTTGCCTGCCATGTGAATGAGTTGAGTGGGTATCAGGTAGCCAATGGCATAGAATGCAAGAATGCCTTCGAGCACGCAAGTGTTGAAGATGAGTGCACTCATGATTCCGGTTTCGTTCACAGTGTGATCGTCGAATAGGTTTTCACGCTTGCGCACCGAGAACATGTTGTGCAAGAAATTCTCAATGTATTTGTAGCCCTTTTGATAGCTGATGGTAATGGAAAACACGCTCAATAGCAATAATGCCATCGAGCTGGTGTCGTGCAGTGGCGATTGCTTGTAGCTTTCTGCTTTTTCCTTTGTTGGCACTTCCAGTATGGGCTTGTGGACAATGTGTTGCACAGTTGTGTCGTTGCCTTTCAAAGGAGGAAAGCCGGTGGTGTAGTGGGGGGTGAAAGTGAGTGAGTTCGAGTCGGAAGTTACCGAGTCGGGACGCACTGTGCCGGTGGCATGCGCTTGAGGGGTGATATGTTGCAATGTTGCCTGAGGCATTTGATGAGTGTTAGCTTTGTTTTTTCCTTAATTGCTTGATTTCACATTCAATCAGGCTGATGACTTCTTTTGGCGTTTTGGCGATACTCCATATTTTTTTATCGTCGTGACGAGCGAAACCCAATGTTTCGCAACGTTCAATCATCTTGATGAGCGGTTCCCAATAGCCAATGGTGTTGAGTACAACAATGGGCTTGTTCATGATTTTGAGTTGTCGCCAAGTGTACATTTCCATCAACTCCTCGATGGTGCCGCAACCGCCCGGCATTGCTACGAAGGCATCGGCCAGTTTGGCCATGGTTTCTTTGCGTTCGTGCATGTCTTTGGTGACAATTAGCTTGGTGAGTGTTTCGTGTTGCCAGCCGTTGTCGACCATAAATTGTGGAATGATGCCGGTTACCGTGCCGCCATTTTCGAGTGCTCCGTCGCTCACTGCTCGCATCAATCCTTCGCAACCTGCTCCTGTAATGCAGTTCCAACCGCTTTGAGCCAGCAGTTTGCCCAGCGTGTAAGATGCTTCGTTATAGGTATTTTCTATGCGTTCGCTCGAAGCTCCAAACACACAGATGTTTAATTTCTCTTTCATAATTCGGCTGCAAAGATACGAAAATTAAGTGTTAAGTAATAAGTGATAAATGTTAAGTAATAGGCCTGAAAACTATTGTCTTTTTCACACTTTCTTGTTATCCTTTCTCAATGCTCTTCAATACTTGTTTTTTGTGAAGCGAGAAAACAAGCGTCTTAATTCCGAAGAAAAACATTGCATTGTTGTGCATCAGGTCAAAAAAGCGATAGTTGCTGTTGATCGTGTTGTTGATTGGTTGCAGGTTGGGGAGTTGAGGGAGTAGGTGGAGCTCCCGGTGTCAGCCAATCGATGTCGTCAAGTTCGTCAAGCGAATTTGTGTTCTCCGTTTCACTTTCATTGTTTGAGACCTCTGTTGCCGGTGCGGCATTATGCCTGTTTGTTTCATTCTCTTTGATGATTGCTGCCGAAGTTGTTTCGTTTGATTTTTTTTCGGCATCGGCTTGCGACGCTTCGTTTTTTTTGTGCAAGTTGTCGATGAGTGTAATTCGTTGCTCTGCCTGCTGTTGCAACGTTTTTATTTTTTTTTCTTGCCTTTTGGTTGCTTCTCTTTCGAGCGAAAGAGCCTTTTGCGTCTCTTTTAATGTTTGGTCGAGTGCATTACGTTCTTTGGTGAGGTTTTCGGTTTGTTTTTCAAGATTATCTACCAGCTCAATGAGTTCGTTGGTGCATTTTTGGTCTTCTTGTGCTTTCTTGGTTGTCGCATTGAGCTGGTTTTTGAGTTCGTCGATGTAGTTGGCTAACCCAATGTCGCGTCGATTGTGTTTTTCGGCAGTGTCGTTGATTTGGTTTTTGAGCATGTCAATTTGCTTTTGCAGGTCATTTTTTTCACTGATCGACAATTCAAGCTGTGTGCGCATTTCGTTGCGCGATTTCTCTTCTCGCTCTCGGGCTTCGTTGACCTGTTGCGTGAGCATTTCTGTTTCTCTTTCCTTTTTTTCTTTGTATTCGGCAAACTTGTTGAGCTTTTGTTCTATTTCATGAACCATTTCCATGTTGTTGTTGGCTTCCTTGATTTCGGCTTTGAGCGAGTTGATTTCTGCATCTTTGGCCTGCAATCGCTCTTGCAGTTGGTTTTCGAGCGGACTGCCATTGCTCAGTTTCGATTTCAGTTCTTCTATTTCTTGTGCCTTGGCGGCGGCATCTTTGCGCAAGTCGTCGATGAGTGCTCTGGAAATATCCATCTTTTCTTTAAACTCTTCGGTGATTTGTTCAATTTCGGCTTGTTGTCTGTGATTTTCGTTGCCGTCGTTGGCATTTTTTTCTCCGTTGGTCGCTCGCACTTGCATTACTTTGATTTTGTTGAGCAAACTCCTTCGTTCAATGTCGAGGTGCTCGATTTCGCCTGTCATTGTGGTGACTTTGGCCGAGAGATCGTTGTTGCGCACTTGCAGGGCTTGGCGTTTGGCCTCGCTCACGGTCAGCTTTTCTTGTAAAGATGCGATTTGTTGCGCACTGCTTTCGTCATTTGAGTTGTTGAGGTGTGCAGTAATTACTTTGACAATGTCGTCGATGAGTGCTTGCGAGAGATGTGGATTGACTTGGCAGTTTTCTTGTTTTGGTGTTTTGGCTTTGCTCATTTCTTGGGCAGACATGATGTTTTCGGCTTGTTGCTTGAATGGCTTGTCGGTGCGAGGTGTGTGTGTTGCTCCACTCTCAATTTGGTCGAGTTCGTCAACCAGTTCTACTTTGCTTTTCGACAGACCGAAAAGGTGTTTAAAACGACAGAAAAAATCCATAAGCATTCAGTTTAAAAGAATCACAAAGGATATCCAACAAATACCGTTACCTGTGCTCTCTTTGTGTGACCTGTTGTGATTGTTATTGTTCTCTAAATATTTTCAACCAAATCACACATTGTTTTTTATGATTTTAATTTATTATAAGGCGTTGGCAGGTTGATGGTTTAAATATCACTTGCCACCACGCGAGATTGTGTAAAGTTACAATTTATTTTTGAAAAATCCTAAACAAAAAATAGAACGAAAATTTTAACCCAAAATCAGTGCGGCCTCTAATGACCGGATTGGATTAATTGCAAATCGCACAAAGATAAAAAGACTGTTTTGTCGTTTTTAAATCTTTGTGCGATAGACGTGTGATGAATAACGGTTGTGTGGCTAAGCTTTTGATTTGGTTGTAGCCTTTTTTGCCGTTGTTTTCTTAGTCGCAGCCTTTTTTGTTGTCGTTTTCTTGGTTGCGGTCTTGGTTGTGCGGGCTGTGGCACGGCGCACCGATGACTTGGTGGCATTGTTTTCATCGGCCACAATGGCACGGCAGTCTTCCAACGTGAGTTTGGCGGCGTCTTGCGTTTTGGGAATTTTGAAATTTTGCTTGTTATAGCAAATGTATGGTCCATAGCGACCATTGAGTACTTGCAACCCCGGCTCCTCGGCAAAGGTGGCAATCACCTTTTCGGCTTCGCTTTTGCGTTTGTCATTGATGAGCTGAACGGCCTCTTCGAGCGTGATGCTCTCGGGCGACATGGCCTTGGGGATTGAAACGAATTTTCCGGCATGTTTCACATACGGTCCAAAGCGTCCTATGGCAACAGTGATGTCATTTTCTTCAAACTGCCCCAAATTGCGTGGCAGGTCAAAGAGTTTGAGAGCTTGTTCCAGTGTGAGCGTGTCGATGCTCTGTTCCTTTTGCAACGAGGCAAATCGAGGTTTCTCTTCATTGTCGGTACTGCCCAATTGCACCAAAGGCCCGTAGCGACCTATTTTCACCGAGACGGGTTTGCCTGTTTTGGGGTCATTACCCAAGATGCGTTCACCCACTTTGTGCTCAAGTCGCAACGACGACACTTTTTCGATATTGGGGTGGAAATCTTTGTAGAATTTCCCAATCTCTTGGTTCCATATCTCTTTACCTGCGGCAATGTTGTCAAACTCACTTTCTACGTTGGCCGTGAAGTTATAGTCTAAGATGTTAGAAAAATATTGCATCAAGAAGTCGTTCACTACCATGCCCACGTCGGTGGGAATGAGTTTGCCTTTTTCGGCTCCGGTAAGTTCGCTTTTGGTTTTACTTGCGATTTTATTCCCTTTGAGGGTGATGATTTCGATGTCACGCTTGGTGCCCTTGCTTTCTCCTTTCTCCACATAGTCGCGTGCCTGAATGGTCGAAATGGTGGGGGCGTATGTCGAAGGTCGGCCTATGCCCAGTTCCTCCATGCGACGCACGAGCGAAGCTTCGGTGTAGCGTGCAGGTTGTTGAGTGAAACGTTGGGTGGCTACAATGTCTTCGGCAATCATTGTGTCGCCTGCCTGCATGTGTGGCAGTGTGTGCAGATCGGAATCGGCGTTGTTGTCGTCGGAAGACTCTCGGTAAACCTTCAAAAAACCGTCAAATTGAATAACCTCGCCGCTTGCCGTGAAATAGTCTTTGCAGTCCGATATATTGATGTCGACAATGGTTTTCTCCAGCTCGGCATCGGCCATTTGCGAGGCGATTGTGCGTTTCCAGATGAGATTGTACAGTTTTTTCTCCTGTGCAGTGCCTGCAACTTCGTGATGAGCGATGAATGTGGGGCGTATGGCTTCGTGAGCCTCTTGTGCCCCTTTGGCTGTGGTGTGATACTTGCGTGTCTTCAAGTATTTCTCGCCAATGTTTTCTTTAATTTCCCGGCTGATGGTGCCCATGGCAAGTTTTGACAGGTTCACCGAGTCGGTACGCATGTAGGTGATGTGTCCTGCCTCATAGAGCGTTTGTGCCACTCGCATGGTTTGCGACACCGAGAAACCGAGTTTGCGTGCGGCTTCTTGCTGTAGTGTCGATGTGGTGAATGGTGGTGCAGGAGAGCGTTTCAACGGTTTCACGGTCACATTGCCCACTGTGAATGTTGCTTGCTTGCAGATTTCGAGCAATTGCATGGCCTCGTCATGGCTTGTCAGGCGTCGATTTAGCTCGGCATTCACCGGAGTTTCATCGTTGGCCGGACGCATGGTGCCGGTCACCCTGAAGTAGGGTTCGCTCTTGAAATTGCGTATTTCCTTTTCTCGCTCGGCAATGAGGCGCACCGCCACGCTTTGCACCCTGCCTGCCGACAAGGCCGGTTTGATTTTCTTCCACAGCACCGGCGACAGTTCAAAGCCCACAATGCGATCGAGCACACGCCGAGCTTGCTGAGCATTCACCAAGTTGATGTTGATGTTGCGCGGACGCTCAATGGCTTCGAGAATTGCAGGTTTTGTAATCTCGTGAAAAACAATGCGTTTTGTATTTTCCGGTTTCAAGTCAAGCACTTCATAGAGATGCCAAGAGATGGCTTCTCCCTCTCGGTCCTCATCAGATGCAAGCCACACGGTGGTAGCCTTCTTGGCGGCTTTTTTGAGTTCGGCGACAAGATTTTTTTTGTCATCGGGGATTTCGTAGATGGGCATGAAGCCGTTTTCAATATCAATACTGAAATTTTTTTTGTGCAGGTCACGAATGTGGCCGTAGCTCGACATCACCCGGTAATCTTTTCCCAGGAACTTCTGGATAGTCTTGGCTTTGGCCGGCGACTCTACAATCACTAAATTTTCTGGCATAATGAAAATCCTTATTAAAACGGGTGCAAAATTAGGCAAAAAAGTGATAAATTCTATTTTATAGGTGTGAAATTTAATTTTTTGCGATTTTTCTCCTGTTTTGTATCTCTCCTTTTGCCCTTTGGCAAAATCGTTTTTGATATTTCTGTTTATGAGAGGATAAATATGCAAGTTGTGCCTAAATGTTTGGTTCTTATGCCTTGTACACCGGAAGCATTGCCTGCACACTGTCTTTGATTTGATGCAAATGATTGGTAAAACAGCTTTGTTTTGGGTGAAATGATGTAAAAATTGAGGGTAAGGTTTTGTTTATTTGAAAAAAAATCATAAAATTTGCATTTTGAAAAAGATGCTTGTACTATTTTATAGAAAAAGTTCACTTCTATGCATGTAGTTGATTGACTATTTTTTATCATACAGAAAAAACTTTTAAAATTATTATATTGTATTACTAAAACAAAGCACGCTTATGAAAAGACAGCTTGCTCTATTAGGAGCACTTTTTATGGCTTGTGGCGCAACAGGAGGCTTTGCTCATGCAGCTCCGGCACCACAGATTGTGGCTGAAAGCAGCACCGCTATTGTGAAAGGTACTGTCGTCGATGAAAATGGAGAGCCCATCATCGGAGCCAGTATCGCCGAAATTGGAACCACTCGCGGCACCTCGACGGGTGTTGATGGTAGTTTCTCGTTGAAAGCCGGTCGTGGCGCAAAGTTGCAGATTTCTTTCATTGGTTATAAGACTGTTTCTGTTCGTGCAACCGATGGCATGAAAATTAAAATGACAATTGACAATGCTCTGCTCGACGAGGTTGTTGTTGTTGGTTATGGCCAACAAAAGAAGGTGAATCTTACCGGAGCAGTTGCCAACGTTGACCTTGACAAAACTTTGATGTCTCGCCCGGAGCAAGATGTGGCCAAAACTTTGCAAGGAGCAGTTCCCGGTCTCACCATTTTGAACTCAAGTGGCGACCTCGACAGCAACCCAACGATGCAAATACGCGGCGTGGGTTCTCTCAATGGCACCGGTTCACCATTCATTGTGGTTGACGGTGTGCCCACCGAAGATCTCTCGATGATCAATAGTAGCGACATTGCTTCGATTTCGGTGCTGAAAGATGCCGCATCTTCATCGATCTATGGAACTCGTGCGGCATTTGGTGTAATTCTCATCACTACCAAACAAGGCAAAAAAGGCGACCGTGTGTCGGTGAGCTACAACAACAACTTTGCTTGGGATCAAGCCACCTATTTGCCCGATTTCCCCGACGTGCCCACACAGCTCAAGGCTGCCATCGCCGCCAAGAAGCGTCAAGGCAGTGGCTCGGTAGAACTCTTTGGCATGTATTTCGACCAATTGCTCCCCTATGCCGAGGCATGGAAAGAGCAAAATGGTGGCAAGAAGATTGGCTATGGCGAACTCCGCCCCTACGAGAGCAACAGCAACGTGGGTGATTACCGCTTCATTGGCAACCAGCCCATGTACTATGCCGACTTCGACATTCGGGACATTTGGTACAGCAATGCTGCCCCATCGCAAAGCCACAATGTGTCGTTGACCGGCTCGAGTGGTCGCACAACGTTCTACACTTCGTTTGGCTACAACAGCAAGGAAGACCAAATGAGGTTTAACCCGGCAATGCGCAAGCGTTACAATGCCACTTTGAACTTGCAAACCGACGTTACCGACTGGTTGACTTTGGGAGCGCGTGTGAACTTCACTCGTCGCAACTTCAGCCGTGCCGAGTCTTGGTCAAATATGTATCAATACATTTGGCGTTGGGGTTCTTTCTTTGTTCCAAGCGGAACAATCAACGGACTTGACACGCGCTTCATCGCCATGCAAAAGCAGGCCGCTCGCAAGCAAGTGACCGTCAATGTTGCTCGCTTTAACACATTCTTGAAAGCCAACATCACCAAGCACTTGACGTTTAATGCCGATTTTACCTATGAAATCAGCAACAAGAACCTTCGCAGTGCCGACTTTGGTGTTTATGGCTACAACTGGAGTGGAACCAGCCCTGTTAATATTGTGACGCAAGCCAGCACCAAGACTTGGCGCGACAATGGCAAGACCGATCGCTGGACAGCCAATGCCTATCTCACCTACTCCAACTCTTGGAACGAAGCCCACAACCTGAGTGTGATGGCAGGTGTGAACGGTGAAGACATGACCTATGACTACTTCTACGCATTGCGCCCCGAACTCTATTCGCAAAACTATACCGACCTTGGGCTTACCTATGGCGATCGCACAAAATGGGGAATCAAGAGCGATTCCGACGACCGTGCATCGGCAGGCTACTTTGGTCGCATCAACTACGACTACAAAGGCATCTATTTGCTTGAGCTCAATGGCCGCTATGACGGCTCTTCGCGTTTTCCCTCCGGCAACAAGTGGGCATTCTTCCCATCGTTTTCTGCCGGCTGGCGTTTCAGTCAAGAGGCATTTTGGGAAAGTCTTCGCGACAAGGTGTCCAACGGTAAGCTTCGTTTCTCTTATGGCGAAATCGGTAATGAAGATGTGGGCTCAAGCTGGCCCTATGTTTCTATCATCAAAACCATTGATGTCAAAGACATTCACTGGGTTGGCAGCAATGGCTCAAAGGTGAACGAATTTGATTTGCCCGGTTGGGTGACTACAAGTCTCACATGGGAACGCATCAAAACCATCAATGCCGGTATCGACCTCGGTCTTTTCAACGACATGTTTGTGCTGGGCTTCGACTGGTATCAGCGCACCAACAACGACATGCTCGCACCCGGTTCGGCTCTTCCCGGTTCGGTTGGTGCCGAAGCTCCTCTCACCAATGGTGGCTCTTTGCGCACTCGCGGTTGGGAGTTCAACATCAACTGGCGCAAGCAGTTTAACAAAGACTTTGGACTCTATGCCAACTTTAGCATTGGCGACAGCAAAACCAAGGTAACAAAATGGGATAACGACAAAAACATCGGACACCCCTACGGAATCGATGACGATGCCGTGAAATATGCCTACGAGGGTGAAGTGTGGGGCGACATTTGGGGCTTTGAAACCGAGCGCTACTTCACCGAGGCCGATTTTACCGGCAAGAATGCCGATGGCAGTTGGATCTATGCCCCGGGCGTAGCCAACCAAACCGGAATTCAAACCAACACCTTTGTTTACGGCCCCGGCGACATTAAGTTTAAAGATCTTGACGGCAATGGTGTGATCGATGGAGGAAAGGGTACGGCCGATGACCATGGCGACTTGAAGGTGATTGGCAACACATTACCGCGCTATGAATACAGCTTCCACATTGGTGGCGTTTACAAGGGTTTTGATCTTGACCTCTTCTTCCAAGGAGTGGGCAAGCGTAGCACTTGGACAACTTCGGCCTTCATGTCGCCCGAAATGCGTGAAAGCGACCTTGGCCTTTATGCTCACCAAACCAAGTACAACGTATATGATCCCGAAAATGGAGTTGTAAACATCAGTGAGAGCAACGACTATCCTGCTCTCTATCCGGGCAACGATGCAGCCGGCAATGTGCATGCTCTCTCGGCCGAAAAGGGTTGTCACAACTTCTATCCACAGAGCAAGTACTTGATGGACATGAGCTACTTGCGCCTCAAGAACGTGACTTTGGGCTACACGTTGCCACAAGAACTCACCAAGAAGGTGTGGATTCAAACTTTGCGCTTCTATGCAAGCGTGAACAACTTGTGCCTGTTGCACAAGGGCAATGGCAACATGCCCGTCGATCCCGAAATCAACACCGGTCAAGGCAAAGACTATGGTGGCTGGGGACGCACTTACCCCATTGCTCGCAGCTGGTCATTTGGCCTTCAAGTTACTTTCTAACAATGTAAAACAGTTAAAACAACAGCAATATGAAAAAAACAGTTTTATATGCTTTTGCTGCTTCGGTTATGGTCCTTGCCGGCTGCAACGACATGCTCGACAAGTCGCCACGGTCTAATTTTTCCGAGACCCCGGATTTCTGGAACAACAGCAATTTAGTAGAAACCTATTGCAATAAATTCTATGAAGACTATGCCGGCTACGGCTACGGCGGTAGTGGCGGCTGGTTCTATTTCAAGAGTCTCTCCGACGATCAGGCCGATCCCAATTTCGAGAACTGGACATTCACCACAATTCCCAATAAATCTGCTTACTGGTCAGATGCATTCACCGAAATTCGTCGTGCCAACTATGTGATTAACGGCGTTGCCGGTTCTACTATGGCCACTGCCGTGAAAAACAATTTTGAGGCTGTTGCCCGGTTGCACCGTGCTTGGCAATATTTCCGGCTCGTGCGTGAGTATGGCGATGTGCAGTGGCAGAATAAAGTGATTCTTGACCCTGACGATGAAATCGTGCAAGGCGAGCGCACCGACCGCGATATTGTTATGGACTCTGTGCTTGCCGATCTCGATTTTGCCATTGCCAACATCACTGCCCAACAGGCCGCTAATGCGTGGAGCAAAGACATGGCAATGGCCATGAAGAGCGATGTGTGCCTTTTCGAGGGTACTTATTGCAAATATCGCACGAAAGAAGAAAATGGCAAGGAACCCGATGTCGCCCGTGCTCAACGCTACTTGAACGAGTGTGTGAAAGCCAGTGAAGCATTGCGCACCTCGAAACGCTATATCCTCAATGCCGAGTATGGCACAATTTACAACTCGCTGGACTTGAGCAAAGACAAAGAAGTCATCTTCTGGCGCAACTATGAGAAAGATGTGCAAGGCCATAGCACTGTTGACTACACCACAAGCTCTACCGCCCAAAAAGGTATCACCAAAGATGCCGTAGACGCTTTTTTGTTTCTCGACGGTAAACCTTTGGCCACAACAGCACTCGACACCAACGACAAAGCCGTGCTCTATGCCGACTCTCTTTATTCAATCGCTCATCTGCTTGCCAACAAAGACAAACGCCTGAGCGCAATCATCGATCCCATCGTGTGCTTCAAGGGACATGGTTGGAAGCGTGCCAGCAAATTGGCCGAAATGACCTCGTCTACCGGCTACACCATTGCGAAGTATGACACCGACGCCTTGGGCGACGACACTCACTATCGCAACGAGATTGGCACAGGCTACACCGATGCTCCTCTCTACTGGCTCGCAGTCATCTGCCTGAACGAAGCCGAGGCCAAGGCCGAACTTGGCAACATCAGCCAAGCCGACCTCGATGCCACCATCAACAAGTTGCAAAATCGTGCAGGGCTTCCCAACATGACCCTCGCACCCGATGCCGACCCGGCCAATAACATGAACGTGAGCAACCTGCTGTGGGAAATTCGCCGTTGTCGCCGTTGTGAACTCATGACCGACAATTGGTATCGCTACTGGGACCTCGTGCGCTGGCATCAGCTGGACAAACTCGACAGCAACCGTTACCCCAACATCATGCTTGGTGCTAACCTGAGCGGTGTGACCAATTGCCAAGTGGAATTGAACAACGGTTATGTTATTGCCACCAATTCAAATCGCGAATTTAAGCCGAAGTATTACTTCTTCCCTGTGCCTTCGAGTCAAACCACCCTCAACGAGAAGACGACTCAAAACCCGGGTTGGTGATTTCGAAGTCGCTATTGATCTATTTGGATTAAAAGCGAATAACAGCAATTAAAAAAGAGCCACCAAAGCTTTTCTTAAAAAGTTTCGGTGGCTCTTTTCTTTCTTTACTTATCTTTTTACTACCTTTGTGAACAGTATTTTTTCGACAATTCAAGCGTGCGATGCAAAGCATGAAAGCATTACATATCATCACCCCGGTAAAGAACTCGATAGAGTCTACTCTCAATACCATAAAGGCTGTGATGGAATCGGAAATTGAAGTGCCACACACCTACACGGTGTATAACGATTTCAGCACTCCCGAGAACACAATCAGGCTCGAAGAAGCCGCAGCCACCTATGGTTTCAGGTTGGTTAATCTTTCCAACATCACCACCCATCCTTCGCCCAATTATTTGCTTGTGCTTCAACTGGCTCAAAAAGAGGCTCTTGAAAACGAGGCCGGCGTGCTCATTGTGGAATCAGATGTTACTGTGGAAAAGCGTACATTGCAAAGCCTTTATGCCGGTGCGCTGGCACGTCCCCGTTGTGGCATTGCCGCGGCGGTTACTGTCGATGAAAACGGCGAAATCAACTATCCCTATCAGCATGCCCGAGGCAAAGAGAACAGTGAGTTCGCCACCAAAAAACATTGCAGTTTTTGCTGTTCTCTGCTCACACTCGACTTGCTTGCCAACTATGATTTCATGCAGTTGAACCCGGCAAAGAACTGGTTTGACGTGACCATTTCGCACGAGTCGCTCAAGCTGGGGTTGCACAACTATCTTTTCACTTCATTGCCGGTGTTGCATCGCCCACATGCCAGCAGGCCTTGGAAGCTGTTGAAATATAAAAATCCGCTCAAATACTATTGGTTGAAATATACCAAAGGACTTGATAAAATTTAGACAACTATGGCAAAGAGAATTTTGATAACCGGTGCCGGCGGTTTCATTGGCGGTTTTATTGTTGAAGAGGCTTTGAACCGAGGCTATGAGACATGGGCGGCTGTGCGCTCAACCACCAGCCGGACTTTTTTGCAAGACCAACGCATTCATTTTCTTGAACTTGACTTTACCAATCCCGAGGAATTCAGGCAAACGTTGCAACGCACCATTGAGGCTAATGGCGGCAAGTGGGACTATGTGGTGCACAATTTGGGTGCAACAAAGGCTGCCAACTATCAAGACTTTGAACGAGTGAATTTCGGCTACATGAAATTGCTGGTCGACACGCTTAAAAGTCTCAACGCAGTTCCGCAAAACTTTGTGCAGATGAGTAGCTTGAGCGTAATGGGCATGGGCGATGATGTTACCTATCGCCCCTTTAAAAGCGATGATATTCCGGCTCCCAACACACGCTATGGCATGTCGAAGGCCAAGGCCGAAAACTACTTACAGATGCAATCGGGCTTCCCCTACACTATTTTAAGGGCAACCGGCGTGTATGGCCCTCATGAGAAAGACTATTTTTTGATGATGAAAAGCATTAAAATGGGGTTTGACTTCAGTGTGGGGTTCAAAAAACAGATGCTCACGTTCATCTATGTGAAAGACTTGGTTGAGGCAGTGATGTTGGTACTTGAAGCAGAACCAAGATTTCGTGC
>JBGYAB010000041.1:0-11544 GCA_041815985.1 Sodaliphilus sp.
CGATGCCAGACACGGCAGTGATGTTGATTTTAATGCTGCGACTGTAACCCTCGTAGGTGGCTGTGAGAATTTCCTCGCCTATGCTTTTGAGCAAAACCTTGCCGTCGGTGCCAATTTCTGCTCGTCCGTTTTGTGCTGTCCATTTCACGCCGTTGTCGCATTTCACCGTAAAGCTTTCATTCACATCGTTTACAGTGTTGCCTGTGGCAAGCAGCATCGGAGTGGCATAGAGAATGGCGCGTGGCGACGTTTCCTGGCCATTCATTTTGAGACGTGGCAACATTCCGTCTTCAAAGAGCCAGTATTGTGAGTTGAATTGGCTCTCTGCGCCGGTTTGTTCCATGTTATTTCCCAGCAGTTCGGTGGTGAGTTTCTTGTATGCTGTTTCTTCGTTTTTCGAAGGACTGTATTGACTGTTGTAGAACAGCTCTTCCAAGTCGCTTGCCTTGCTGCTTCCCAGCACTCCGGTAACCTTGGTGTTGCCAATGGTGCCCAAGTTGAGCAAACCTCTCATTTTGTCCTTTGCATGTGAATCGCCCACGATGCCACCCATGCAGGTTTCTCCTTCGGGTTTACCTTCTCCTTCCACAAAACCATAATTTACCAAACGCTCCATGACATTGGTAAAGTCTTGTCCCGATTTTCCAACGATACCGCCAATTAAAGTGCGTCCTGAGATGTGACCGTAGTTAATGCAATTGCTCAGTTTGGCACCGCTGCCGTGCTTTTTGCGTGAAAAGATTTGCCCAACAATACCGCCAATGAAATCGTTGCCGGTGACTTCGGCATAGTTGACAACGTTTTCGATTACAGTTCCGCCACCAATACTGCCTGCAATGGCACCTACGGCTGAATTTGCGTGAACAAATCCCTCGATGATCACATTTTTAATGGTTGCACCTAATGCGGTCGAAAACAGGCCAACGGTATTGTCTTCGGTTTCTATTTCCAGTTTCACGGAGTGCCGGTTGCCATCGAAATGACCTTTGAAAACGCCTTGAGGGCCGATTGCATTTTTTACCGGAGTTTCGATGTCTTGGGTGAGCTTGAAATATTTGCCCACTGTTTCTTTGCCGAGCTTGCTGTTAGCCAGTTCGTTGAGAGCTTCAATGTCTTGCATGTTGCTCACTAAATAAGGATCTTCGGCTGTGCCGCTGCCTCCTGAAAAAGTTGCCGCTCCTGCCTGTAAACAAGTTGCGAGAGCTAATAATAATAGTAAAGTAAAGTTTTTTCTCATATAAATAAAAGTTTGTTTTTTGTCCCAAAAAGCGATTGCAAATATAGGTTTAGAGTGAAAAAAACGCAATACCTAAAAATGATGAGTTTGAATGCATGCCTCATTATTAATAACTATTGTTCAGCATTCTTTCATGCCTGCACTAAAACTCTTTCTGCAGAAAATACATTTTGTAAAAGATTCATTTTTCGACACTTTTTGAGCAATATTTTAAAATTTCTTTGAAAAAATTTTGTTGGAATAAAACTTTGCTCTATCTTTGCACTCGCAATTCGCAAATGGTGCCATAGCTCAGTTGGTAGAGCAAAGGACTGAAAATCCTTGTGTCCCCGGTTCGATTCCTGGTGGCACCACAGAAAAAAGAACATAAAACCTCGAACGTCTCTCGCTCGAGGTTTTATGTTTTCTCTGTAAGGAGCGATGTTTTTGTAGAAATTTTAATGTTGTGTCCTTCTTGAATGGAGATTGTGATTAAATGTGTTGAAGGTATAGCATATTGAGAGCGAGACCTTTTGTTGTATCAAAATTTAAGAAATTCTTGAATATTAACTAAACAATAACTGAGAAAAATGAGATTTTTTTACACTTTTCATGTTGAGTGTTCTCGCCACAACTATGGCTTGGGCTGAGGATACTACTGTATTTTTTTCTGACTTGTACGAAACAACGACACAGCCGGCAAATCCTGTGCAGAACATACTGCCGCATCGGCAGTTTACGACAATCCTTTTGAACTGAAAACCAACACTGTGGTAAAAGTCATTGCCATAAAAGGAGAGTTGAAGAGTGCTGTTGCTACGGCAGAATATGTGTTCAACAGTGGTACGGAAGTGGCCAATATTGCTGCTTTCAACGCTGTTGCTGACAAGACTGTTGTTCAGTTCTCCAACCCTGTGACTGTTGTTGCTCAAAGCGGTTCTCGCCTTTGGATGAAAGATGCAAGTGGCTTTGCTTTGTTCTTTGGTGTTACCAAAAGGGAGATGTTATTCCTGCCGGTTTTGGAGGTACAAAGAAGACCTATGACGGTGAACCGGAACTTACTGCGCTCAAAGATTTTGCCACATCGACCTCTCGTGAAAATGTGACTGCCGAGGAAATTACATTGGCAAACGGTAGCTTGGGACATGCCAATTTCGGACACTATGTGTATGTGAAAGGTGTCAGCATCGATATGCAAAATTTGAAAATGACCGATGGTGCAGGCACAGCTCCGTTCTACAATGCGATGAATGCCAATATGCCGGCAGATCTTTCCAAGAAATACAACGTTTATGCCATTGTTGGCAGTCATGGTAAGACCAACACGGTTTACCAACTTCTTCCTCTCGAATTTTTGAATGAAGACGGAACACCGGTTGACCTGCCCGAAGTGGCAAATCTTGCAGAACTCTATGCAAAAACTAAGGGGACTAATGCCAAGATTACCGGTGCACTCACCGCAGTTTATCAAAACGGACGCAATCTCTATGTGAAAGATGATGCAGGTACATTCGGACTTGTTTACGGAACTTTGAGTAACCAATTTGTCAATGGCGACCAAATTTCCGGTGCTGTGACTAACTGGATTGAGTTTAGCGGTTTCAAGGAATTGATTCCAATCGATGCCTCTTTTGTGAAGAGTGGTTCTGTAAGCCCGGTTCAACCTGTTGAAGTGGCTTTGGAAGAGATTTCGCAAGACATGATGCACAACTATCTTGTTGCTAAGAATGTAGTTTTGACGGTCGATTCAACCAATTTCTACACAATGACCGATGCCGAAGGTGTGAAGATGAAACTATTTAACAAGTTTGCCATCACTGTTCCTGAAATTGAAAACGGCAAGAAATTTACCGTTAAATTCTTCCCAACTCTCTTCAAGGGAGAATTCCAACTCTATCCGGTTGAGGTGGTGCCCGAAAATGCCGGCTTGAATACGGTTGATGGCACATCGAGGGTTAAACGTGTTGAATATTTCGACACGATGGGACGCCAAATGGCTCAACCTGTCAGCAATGGGCTTTATATAGAACGCATTTCGTTCGAAGATGGCAAAGTGCGTTCTCGCAAGGTTGTTAAATAAATTTTGAATACAACTCTTGTAATCTATCGAACTTAAGCCCAAATCGGTTATTAGAGTCCGCATTGATTTCGCCTGCATGTTGAGCAGATTGGTTGCCGTTTTTTGAAGGTGTAGCAGGCTGCGTCAAGAAAAACGGTAATCAAAATGCCGACATGCAGATGAAAGCAGGAGGAAAGTTGCACAATGAACCAAAACTGTAACTTCCGCGGTCTAATGACCGATTTGGGTTAAATACAAAAGTATGAGCGTCGCTGAAGTCAATTTCGACGACGCTCATTTTTTAGGAGGCACGGCACTCGGGTGCAACTCTCAATTCTGATTTCATAATATTGAAATTTCTTTGTAAATTTGCATGTTTTTAGGCTCTTTGTTGAGTCAGCGCGCAAATATTAAATATAATGTTATGAAAGTTTCATATAAATGGTTGAAAGAGTACATTGATCTCGATATGAGTCCAAAGGAGGTGAGCGATGCGCTCACTTCGCTGGGGCTTGAAGTTGGTGCGCTCGAAGAAGTGGAAACGGTTAAAGGCGGTCTCAAAGGGCTGGTGATTGGACAAGTGCTCACTTGCGACCTGCACCCCAACAGCGACCACTTGCATGTGACCACAGTCGACTTGGGCAATGGAGAGGATCCTGTGCAAATCGTGTGCGGAGCGGCCAACGTTGCCGCCGGTCAAAAGGTGATTGTGGCAACGTTGGGTTGCAAGCTCTATGATGGTGACGATGAGTTTGTTATCAAGAAATCAAAATTGCGTGGAGTAGAATCGTTTGGCATGATTTGTGCCGAAGATGAGATTGGAGTGGGTAGCAACCATGATGGCATTATAGTGCTCCCCGAAGATGCCCGAGTGGGTACTCCGGCCGCCAAGTACTATGGTGTTGAAAGCGATTGGCTCATTGAGGTGGATCTCACTGCCAACCGCATCGACGGAGCTTCGCACTATGGTGTGGCACGCGATCTGAGTGCATGGATGCTACGGCATGGCATGACTCCTCGTTTGCGTCGCCCAAGTGTCGATGCCTTCAAGATCGACCGTCAAGACGGTGGCATTCCTGTTGAGGTTGAAAACTCCGAAGCATGCCCTCGATATGCCGGGCTTACCATTCGTGGCGTGAAAGTTCAAGAAAGTCCCAAGTGGTTGAAAGACTATTTGCTGGCGGTTGGACAACGCCCCATCAACAGCATTGTCGATATCACCAACTACATTTTGCTTGGCACCGGCCAACCCATGCACTGCTTTGACCTTGCAAAGGTGAAAGGCGACAAGATTGTGGTAAAGACCGTTGAACCGGGCACTAAGTTTGTGACGCTCGACGAGGTTGAACGCACTCTCACCGAGCGCGATCTCATGATTTGCAATGCTTCAGAACCCATGTGTATAGGTGGTGTGTTTGGAGGCCTTGATTCGGGCGTGACCGAGGCTACTACCGATGTTTTTTTGGAAAGTGCTTATTTTCATCCCACATGGATTCGCAAGAGTGCACGTCGATTTGCGCTCAACACCGATGCTTCGTTCCGCTTTGAACGTGGAGTTGACCCCAATGACACAATCTATAATTTAAAGTTGGCCGCACTCTTGATCAAAGAGATTGCCGGTGGGGAAATATGTGGTGAGATTGTCGACAAAAAGGCGTGCGACTTCCTGGCTTTCCCTGTGGAATTACGCTTTGACTATGTGACAAATCTCATTGGCAAAAACATTGGCAATGACACCATTAAGAGCATTGTTGAAAGTCTTGAAATGAAAATTGTTGCCCAAGACGAAGAGAAGCTCAATATTGAGGTTCCCACCTATCGTGTTGACGTGCGTCGCCCTTGCGATGTCGTAGAAGACATTTTGCGAGTCTATGGTTATAACAATATTGATTTTTCTGATGAAATTCACGGAAGTTTGAGCCACAAAACTGCGGCCGATTTCATCAACGACATGCAGACGCTCATTAGCAATCAGCTCACAGCCGAAGGATATTATGAGGTGATGAATAATTCGCTATCTGCCGCAAGCAACTATGAAAGTCTTGAAACCTTCCCTGTGCAAAATTGCGTGCACATGGTGAATTCGTTGAGCAACGACTTGAATGTAATGCGCCAAACAATGTTGTTTGGTGGTCTTGAAAGCATTGCCCGCAATGTCAACCGCAAGAATGGGAATTTGAAATTCTATGAGTTTGGCGATCTCTACCGCTATGACGCCCGAATTGACAACTCCGAGATTGCACTTGCCCCTTACACCGAATATCAGGCTTTGGCCATGTGGATTACCGGCAATAACCACGACGACAGTTGGAACGATAAAGTGCGCGGATACACGATCTTTGACTTGAAAGCTGCCGTTGAAGGCATGTTCCGTCGCTTGGGCATTGGTGAGAAAGAAGTTGTCGTGGAACAAATAGAAAACGATGTCGTCGCTCCTGCATTGGCCTATAAAAACCGTGGAGGCAAATTGCTTGGCGTGCTTGGCGTTGTTGATGCAGAGATTGCCAAGAAATTCGATGTGGAGCAAGAGGTTTTCTTTGCCGAGTTTAATTGGGAATCGCTTTGCAAAATTGCCGCTAAAAAAGATGTGAAATACAGTGATTTGCCTAAGACGTTGCCTTTGCGTCGCGATTTGGCTCTGCTTGTTGACTGCAATGTGACTTATGAACAAATCAAGCAAGTGGTCGAACGCAGCGAGAAAAAACTGCTCAAGAGCATGACGCTCTTCGACGTTTACGAAGGTAAAAATCTTGAAGCCGGAAAAAAGTCTTATGCCATTTCAATGATTCTTCAAGACGACCAAAAGACCCTTCAAGACAAGCAGATTGAGGCTGTGATGAACAAAATTATTGCCAATCTTCAAAAGGAAGTGGGTGCACAGCTTCGATGAACGAAACTACAGACTGCTAAAACTTTTAGGAACAACACAATGATTATTGATTTCGACCATATAGAAGAAAATGTTGCCACCAACTTCAAGGGCGGAGAGGGGCAATATCGTGTGAGAACTTTTCTTGACGAACAAAACCGTATCATGCGCGGATTGTTGCAACCGGGCAGTTCCATAGGCATGCACAGTCATGAGAAGAACAGCGAGATATATTACATTTTGAGCGGAAAAGGCAAAGTTGTGCTCGATGGCAAGGAAGAAGAAACGCTCGTTGCCGGACAAATGCACTATTGTCCCATGGGGCATGCCCATTGCCTGATTAATGACAGCGAAACCGAGAACCTTGTGTTTTTGGGTATCGTTGCAGAACATCACGATTAACAAAATAACAAACAATAAAAAACATATACTACAATGGGAAGAGCTTTTGAATACAGAAAAGCGAGAAAAATGAAACGATGGGGTAGTATGTCGCGCACATTCACCCGCATCGGCAAGGAAATAACAATTGCAGTAAAGGCCGGAGGACCCGACCCCGACGGAAACTCTCGACTGCGTGCACTCATTGCCAACGCCAAGACTGCCAACATGCCCAAGGACACCATTGAACGGGCTATTAAAAAGGCATCGGACAAAGACGCCAGCGACTATAAAGAGGTGATTTATGAAGGATTTGGCCCTCATGGCATTGCCGTGCTGGTCGAAACTGCTACCGACAACACCACTCGCACTGTGGCCAACTTGCGCAGCATCTTCAACAAGAACGGAGGTACGCTGGGCAATAGCGGCAGTGTGGCATTCATGTTCACCCACAAGTGCTATTTTCACGTGAAACCCAAAGACGGAGTTTCGCTCGAAGATCTTGAACTCGAACTCATCGACTGTGGAGCCGAGGAGTTTGACCAAGATGAGGAAGAAATGATTATTTCGGGAGCTTTTGAAGCCAATGGTGACATTCAAAAGTATCTTGAAGATAATGGTTTTGAAATTGCAAGCACAGAGTTTGTATATGACCCAACCGACTATAAGGATCTTGTGGGCGAAGCTCGTGAGGAGGTTGAAAAACTCGTTGAGGCAGTTGAAGAAGATGACGACGTGCAAAACGTTTTCACCACAATGAGTGAAGGTGGCGAAGAATAACTGCTGCATTGTAAACTCTTAAATCGGTCATTAGAAATGGAATTGGGCAAAGTTCCAAGAATTTTGCATGCCAAGTTCGTTTCTAATGACCGATTTGGGTTTAAGCAGCCTTTTCGGTAAAGAAAAAGGTGTGTTTTATGTGAGGCTAAGCCCGAAGATGTTGATGAGGTCGTTCATTTCTTCGGGGTGACGGGCACGAATGCCTTCCACGATTTCACGGTCGGTGAGAATGTATCTTGAAGGGTCGGGGGCACCTATTTCGATGTCGATTGCCAGCATGTCGTTGTGTACAGCGTTGTGCAGAAACTCTAATATTTTGGTTTTTCGGCTGTTGATCAAGTCCAGCTGACCTTGACTTTGAACGGTGATTTTATATAGTTCTTCATTCACTTTCTCGGGCAATGATATGCTCATGGTGTTGACCACGATTTTCTCTTTGGGGTGCTCGGTAATGTAGTCTTGCCAGGCTTTGAGCAATTGCTCGTGTGTGAATGCCTCGCGGCGTGCTGTTGCTGTGGCGGTAGCAGAGGGTGTTGCTTGCTCGATTGGTGCCGCAACACGATCATTGTTCACGAGAATGCGTGAGTGGGTGTTGGTCGGCGGCACCTGATGGTGTTGCTGTGGCATTGTTGCCGGCGTGGGCAATGGCATTGTGACATGAGATGCAGGAGCTTGAGCCGAAGTTTGCTGCGCTTGTGGTGCACTTGTCGCTTGGCTGTGAATGTCGGCTTGCTGCGTGGGCTGTGCCTGTGTTGCCGGTGGAGACGATTTCATTTTTTTTACCCCGGTGGGAGAACCATCTGTGGGAGGCATGGAAGTCACAAGGAGCTGACATATCTTAATGAGCGTGAGCTCTACAATAAATTGCTTGTTGCTTGCATCGCGATAATTTAGGTCGCAATAGTTGCAAAGATCCATAGCCCGATAGTACCATGAGGGGGTAAACTTAGCCGCTTCGGCCACAAATCGCTGTGCAATGTCGTCGTTCATTTCGAGCATGACGGCGGTTTGCGGAGTACCGGCAACCATCAGGTCGCGAATGTGTTGTGCCAAGCCGTTGATGAAAAATTGAGAATCGAAGCCATGATCACGAATTTCCTTGTAGATGAGCAGTGCCTCGGGTACATTGCTGTTCAAAAAAGCCTCATCTAAGCGGAAGTAGTAGTCATAGTCGAGCACATTCAGGTTCTCAATAGTGCTTTGATAGGAGATGTGCCCTTCGCTCGAGGCACTCACTTGGTCAAAGATTGAGAGAGCATCGCGCAGTGCACCATCGGCTTTTTGGGCAATCACGTTGAGGGCGGCAGTTTCGGCTTCTACGCCACGATCGGTGCAAATGTGTTGCAACTGCTTCACAATGTCGGACACCTTGATTCGGTTGAAATCATAGATTTGGCAACGCGACAAAATGGTGGGGATAATCTTTTGCTTCTCGGTTGTGGCAAGAATAAAGATGGCATATTCTGGTGGCTCTTCGAGCGTTTTCAAAAAAGCGTTGAAAGCCTGTGTCGAGAGCATGTGAACCTCATCGATGATAAACACCCTGTATCGCCCCACTTGTGGTGGAATACGCACTTGGTTGGTGAGTTCACGCATTTCGTCCACGCCATTGTTGCTGGCGGCATCAAGTTCGATGATGTTGTAGCTACGTTGTTCGTTAAATGCCTTGCACGATTCGCATTGGTTGCACGGTTCGCCGTCGGCAGTGAGGTTATTGCAGTTGATTGCCTTGGCAAAGATGCGTGCACAAGTGGTTTTTCCCACTCCTCGCGGACCACAAAAAAGGTAGGCATGTGCCAGTTGTTGGCTGGCAATGGCCGTTTTCAAGGTGTGGGTAAGAGCTTGTTGTCCCACAACTGTCGAAAACGACGTGGGACGATATTTTCTTGCCGATACGATGTAGTGTTCGCTCATTCTTTATGTGTCAATATATGTTTCACAAAGGTAACGAAAAATAAAGGTAACTCAAAAAAGAGTTGGAGAATTAAACTCAAATCGGGCATTAATCCACTGAGAATTTAAAAACGATGTCTTTTCTGACTTGGGTTAAAGGTGGGTTTGAAGTACAAAGGAAAACTTTTTGATAAACTTGTAAAAAAAGTAAAATGATGAGAATGGGAAAAGTGCGAATTTTTTGAAATGTCGGCTTGTTTTGTCAGTTTATTTCCTCAAATTCTGCATCAGATATTTGTGGCTCCGGAGCGGTTTGGGTGTTGGCTTTTGTTGTTTGTGCTTGGGTGGTGTGTTCATCGTTAATGTCCTCAAAGTCGACATATTCGCCCTCGTCTTGAGAGAAAATTTTGTGTCGGCCTGTGGCTTCGTCAAAATCTTCTTCATTGTAGTTCCGATGTCTGCCTTTGTTGCTATTGCTGCTCTTTTGCTTGCTACTTCCAAACATGTCGCTAAATCGGTTGCGCATTCGGCGATATTGTTGCCAAATCATGACTATGGGGTAGAGGAAAATTAAGAAGAAAATAATAGAGAGGACAAGGAAAAGAGACATGTTTTTTATAATAATGATTGATAATAACAGACTATCAACAAATACTGTGCCATGACGAAAAAGCATTGCATGAGTGCTCGCTTGTGTTCTATCTGTGTCGAAAAAAGAGTGAAATCCTTACTTCTTCGGGTGCCCGGCCAGTGAAAGCAGAACATAGAAAAGAATTGTCCATGCCAAGCCTGTAAGCCCGGTAAACACGATGAATGTGACAAAGGCGATAACAAGCAGATATTGCTTGAAATTCTCTTTTAAAGAAAAATTGTGGATTTTGAGAGAGAACATGTGCAAGTTGCACAACATCAGTATTGAAAAGGTTGCAACCAACGCAATCACAATCCACAATGGAATTGATTGTTGATGGGTTGCATAGAAGTGGGTAAAGCCAATCCAAAAAATAGCATTTGCCGGTATTGGCAGTCCGGTGAATGTGGTCGTTTGGTTGGTGTCTACATTAAAACGTGCCAGTCGCAATGCACCAAACACCGGAATGAGTAACGCCGAATAGGGTGCCCAGCTGTTGGGATAGGTTGTGAGCAACATGTTGTAGACGATGAGCGCAGGAGCCAAACCGAAACTCACTGAGTCGCTCAATGAATCCAATTCCTTGCCCAAGGGCGATGACGCATGCAACAAGCGGGCAGAAAGACCGTCGAAAAAATCGAATACTGCCGCCATTGCAATAAAAATGAATGCCACTTGATAGCCTTGCAATCCCCACCACCAAGTGTCGAAACAGTGAAATGTTGCTATGCAGGCAAGTGCGCCCGATAGCAAATTGCTGCAAGTGATTGCATTGGGAATGTTGTTTTTGATTGCGTTGAATAGGCTCATGGCGTGGTGTTGCGTGGTTTTAAACGTGCAATTTGAGTGACACCTCCCATCGTTTTTTCATGCATTTTTACCATGATTTCGGCGTCAAGAGGCAGGAAAATGTCGACACGAGAACCAAACTTGATGAAGCCAAGATGTTCGTCGACCGAGACTTCTTCGCCGGGTTCCAAATAGGTGACAATGCGCCGGGCAATTGCGCCGGCAATTTGGCGCACAAGAATTTCGTCGCCGTTTTTGGTTTTGATGACGACCGACGAACGCTCGTTTTCGGTGCTCGATTTGGGCAGATTGGCTGCCAAGAAACGGCCGTTGTGGTGCTTCACATATTCTACCTTGCCTTCAACCGGAACCCAATTGGCATGCACGTTGAACACGCTCATGAACACCGAGAGTTGTATGACTTCACGGTGTAGGTACTCGTCTTCATAGACCTCTTCAAGGGCTACAACAGTGCCATCGACCGACGACACCACCGCATTTTCGACAGAGCCTTTGAAAGAACGGCGAGGTGAACGAAAAAAATTCACCACAAGCAAAAACAAGATTATTGAAATAACAATGAGAGTGATGGGTACTGCCTTCATTTCAATGAAAAGATAGGCAGGGATATTGATGCAGAGCAAGATAAACAACAGCGCAAAGGTGATGTTCTGCCCCTCTCTATGTATTTTATACTTCATTCGCACGTTTAAGTTAAGTATAGCAACCTACAAAGATATAAATTTTTTGGAGCATATTCCCTTTTTGAGAAAAGAAATTAAAAAGTGTAGTTTCAACTATTGAATGCAACTTTTTGTTTCAAATTTAAGAAAAAGATTTCTTTTGGGGAATAGAAATTGAGTTTGCATCTCGGTCTTTCGTTTATTCTGTACTGTATCTGTTTGATTATATTGTTACTAAATTCA
>JBGYAB010000042.1:0-22584 GCA_041815985.1 Sodaliphilus sp.
AACCTATAAAGTTACTGAAAATCAGCGAGATAGCCGATTTTTATGTGTTATATTTTGTTATCTAACTCATTCTTTTTTCAAAGCCTTATCGTGTTTGTTTTATGACACAATTCCTGTTGGATTTGGGGCGAAAGCTTCACAAACTACAAAAATTTAACGGACTATTGTTTCAAGGAATGGCAAAAAATGAAAAAACTCTCCTGCACACATTCGTGAAAATGGTGCGAGGAGAGTCGGGCTGCTATGAAAATTTATTATTTAACAATTTTCTTGCCACCAACGATGTAGATGCCCGAGGGCAGGGTTGGAACCATGTCGGCAGTGCCGAGTTGCACGCCTTGCAGGTTGTACACGAGAGCGTTTTTGCTTCTACTCTCGGCATTCACGTCTTCTATTGCAGTGGGAACTGATGATTTTGCATAGATCACTGTCATGTTTTTGAGACGGGTTGTCGAACTCCAAGAGGCACTCACAAAAGTGATGGTTTTGTTTTGGCCGTTCCAAATGAAAACTTTGCCTTCATCGTTTTCCGATACCATTTCTTGGTCGGTGCCGGGATTGAGCAGATTGCCGTAATCTTGCTTGGTTGTAAAAATAATTTTGCTGATTTCAAAGTCATCGGGCACCGAGATGGTGATGCTGTTGTCCGGATAGATGTACAAGTATTCATCTACAATTCTGTTCCAGTATCTGGTGTGGTTCTTTTGGTTGGTGACGGTAACATCGTTTTTTACAATTTTAACGTCGTCTTTGATAGCTGCAACTTCTGGCCCGTCGAGACTTGCTGTTGAACTGTCGGTAAAGGGTAGACCCAAATCGTTATCGTTGTTAAAAGTGAACTTAACTTCTTCACTGTTCACGTTCATGCTCATGCACAAAACCAGTGCAAAGAGGACTATAATTTTTTTAATCATCTTATTGCTTATTTTTTAATTGATGTAGAGAAATAGGGGGGGATGAAAATGATTTTATCCGATTCCCCCATTATATTGTGATTGTTATTTGACAATTTTCTTGCCACCAACAATGTAGATGCCCGAGGGCAAGGTTGACAAAACTTCGGCAGAGCCAAGTTTCACTCCTTGCAAGTTGTAGACAGTTGTGGGAGCGGTTGTATTTTCTGCATGAATGTCTTCTACTGCACTTCCTGCCTTGTCTTTGACGGTCACAGTCATTTTTTTGAGACGGGTTGCTGTACTCCATGTTGCGCTCACGAATGTCACACTCTGTTTTTGTCCATTCCAAGTGTAGTTGATGCCATTGTCGTCGTCGCAAGGCAAAAGAGTGTCGGGGGTGTCGGGGGTGTTGAGGCTGCCACGGTCTCTTATTACCACGAATGCAATTTTGCTGATTTCAACGTTTTCGGGTACCGAGATGGTGATGCTGTTGCCCGGATAGATGGAGAGAGCTTCATCGAGGATTCTGTTCCAGTATCTGGTGTGGTTCTTTTGGTTGGTGACAGTAACATTGTTTTTTACAATTTTGATGTCATCTTTAATCGCTGCCACTTCCGGCCCATTGATGTTGGCTGCCGACATGTCGGTTGAAGGTAGCCCTAAATCATTTGTATTGCTAAACTTGAAGATTACTTCTTGTTCGGCAGCCATGATGCTCATGCTCATGCACAAAGTCAAAGCAATAACAGAGGTAATTCTTTTAATCATAAACCATTGAATTTAAAATAATTGCTAAATAATAGGTAAACTAAAAAATAAAATAAAAATTGTCCAAAAAAGCTTTCTTGAAATGTTTTGCAAAATTACTTGGTGTTTTCAACCCGCGCAATACCTAAAAATAATGAAAATTTAATGGAAATGTGATAAAATAATACCTTAAAAAGTCTATTCCACTCTGATTGATGTCCGATTTCCCTTTCTCTCATGGAGTGGAGTCACACCAAAGTTGGTTAATTTGCTTGAACAGAAATAATAAGCCCTCCAAAGTGCCTTTGGTGAGCACTTTGGAGGACGAAATGCTTGACAAACGATGCATTATTTTACAATGAGCTTGTGGCTCATGTGCTTGCACTTGATCACATATATGCCTTTGCTTGTTTGGGTCAAGTCTATGGTAACATTACCGTTGTGTGCAATGCGATTGGCAATTTGTTTGCCGTTGAGATCATGAATTGTCACAATATCCCCATCGCTCACCCCTTGAACCATCACCCATGTTGTGGCCGGGTTGGGGTAGATGCTCACTTGTGGCAAAGTGGCGTTGTCAATGCCGGTTGACAGTGCTCCGTTGTATGGTGTAGGCTTTGTTACCCCATAGTCATCGATATTGAGGGCAAACACCGGCCAACCCTTGCCCTTTGCGATGTCTACATCGGCAACATAGGCCACATTTTTTTCGAGTGTAAGATCGTTTTCTGTTACATATAAGCCTTGCAAATTCATGCCCATGTAGTCGTCCCATTCATCGGCAGGGAAGGCTACATAGTTGGGGAGTGAGTTCATGAAGCGGGTCATGTTTTCGCCATTGATATTATTGCGTTGCAATTCGATGTGCTTTAATTCGCTGTTAGTCGCCAGTTTGATGAATGTGAGTTCATTGTTATAGCAGTTTACCTGATTGATTTTTGCATTGTTGCTCAGGTCAAGTGTTCCGTTGATTTTGTTGTCACGGCAAATGAGTGACACCATTTTTGCATTATTGTTCAGGTTCAATTCTTTTAATTGATTGCCCCAGCAACTGAAGTCTTGCAGTTCTGCAATGCCGGTTAGGTCGATGCTCTCAATTTGATTACCGCCGCAATACAGTCTTGTGAGAGCAGGCAGTTGCCCCAGTTTGAGCGTTGTGATGCTGTTGTCGTCGCACAAGAGTTCTACGAGCGAAGGCGATTGCGACACGTCGAGCATAGTGAGGTCGTTGGAACTACATTCCAACTTGCTGATTTTACCCTTAATTTCAATGTTTTGTGATTTCAGTTTGAAAGAACCGGGTGATTCATATTCTGCCCCTGTTACTTCCACATCTTCGCCGTTGGTTTGCATGTTAAGTCCGATGTATTCGCCCACCTTGCGATTTGTGGTCATGAGCACACGATACACTTGCTCTGGCTCTTCATCTTCTTCGTTGATTGAGAGGAATGCGTCGCCCCAGTTGTCGGCGTTTTCATAGCTGGCCTTGCTGCCTTTGGGCACATAGAGGTTCATCTTGTAATTGGGGAACATCACACCAAATGCACCGGTTTCGGCTTCGGGAGCGTTCACAGCACGTATGTGTAGCTCGGTCAGTTGTTTGCAATTGTCGAGGGCACCTACTTTAATGCTTGTTATGGTCGATGGCAAATAAATTTTTTGCAGAACGGTATCGCCAAAGCACATGCTCACCGGAATGATTGAAACCCCTTCGTTGATGCGCAATTCTTGAAGTTTTGCGGCGCAGTCGAATGCCGAGGGAGCAATCTCTTGAACCGTTTTGGGAACAGAATATTTGGTGCGTGGATCGGCTTGCGGATAGGCTACAAGCAATGTTCCCGACATGTTGAACAACACGCCGTTGTCTACTTTATAGCTTTGATTGTCGGCTTCGACCTCGATGCTTGCCAATTTCAAGCAACCGCCAAATGCCGCGTCGTCCACGTTGGCAAGGTTGGCATTGAGTTTCACTTGTTCAATAGCGGTGCCGTAGAAGGCAGTTTTGCCTATGGTTGTGAGCGATTGAGGAGCGGTGAACCGGGTAATGGCGGTTTTATAGAAAGCTCGATCAAGAATTTTTTCGATTGTCTTCGGGAAGTTTACGGTTGCGAGCATGGTTGCACTCATGAAAGCCGATTTTCCTATTTTGGTCACTCCATCGGAGAAAGTCACTTCTTCAAGGGCTGTACACTTGTAGAATGCGTTTGCGCCAACACTCTTGAGCGTTGAGGGCATGACCATTTTTTTGAGCGTATTGTTGTAGCTTAAAGCATGCTCGGGAATGATGCCGTTTTCTGTTCCGTTGGCATCTACGAGGGTTACATTGAGCATGTCCAACTCTTGCAACGCTTTAGTTTTATTAAAAGCGGCAAAGTCTTTGTTGTTCATTTTTCCGCTGATGATGAGTTTTGTCACCGTTGCGGCATCTTCGCCCAGCATATCGCTCAACGTGCCGGGTGTTTCGATTGTGATGCTCTTTTGCGACTGTGCACACACAAACAGTGTTGCAAGGAGCATAAGGCTTGAAAAGAAAATTTTTCTCATTGAAAAAAATAATTTAGAAATTGTTGTTGATGATTGCGACATTTTGCAAAATGCAAAAACGGTTGTCAGCCAAAGTATAAGGCAAAACGTTCGTTGAAGTTTCATTTTTGCAGAATGCCGTTTCAAAGGTAGTGCAAATGCCGTATAAATGCAAAAAAACATGAAGAAGAAATGAAGCAGTAGGAGTAAAAAAATCGAAAAAAGTTGTAAGATTTTTAGAACTCACTGAACCTCAATTTAGTTTGATGCTCGATTTGGGTTTAAGCAAACGATTGCATAGCAATTCTTTCTAAGAAATGATGAAAGGCAGAACAAAGCTTTGCCTTTTTCGTAACTTTGCATATCACAATTTAAATAGTTTTTTTCAGTATTATGCTGGATTTATTGTTTGATACGAGTTGGGAAGTATGTAATCGGGTAGGCGGCATATATGCCGTTTTATCGACAAAGGCTAAAACTCTCCAAAAGAAATATAAAGATCATGTTATTTTCATTGGCCCCGATTTGTGGACGAATGAAAATAAGTCTCCGTTTTTCATTGAGTCGCAATCTCTGCTGGGTCAATGGAAGAAGCAGGCAACTCTTCCTGCCGGCATGAGTGTGAGAGTGGGACGCTGGGACATTCCCGGCAAGCCGATTGCCATTCTTGTGAAATATCAATCTTTATATATATATAAAGATGAGCTGTATGCCGACATGTGGCGACGCTATCATGTCGATTCTCTCCATGCCTATGGCGACTATGATGAGTCGTGCATGTTTGCCTATGGTGCGGCATTGGTTATCGAGAGTCTTGTGCAATGGAACAGAGAAAAGGTGAACAACGTAATTGCCCACTTTGAGGAATGGACAACGGGCATGGGGTTGCTTTACGTGAAATCCCATGTGCAGGGAGTTGCCACTGTGTTCACTACCCATGCAACCTGCATTGGACGCAGCATTTGCGGTAATGGAAAGCTACTCTATGACTACATGAGCGGTTATCATGGCGATCAAATGGCACAGGAATTGAACATGCAGTCGAAACACTCGCTCGAAAAGGTGGCGGCACACGAAGCCGATGCTTTCACAACAGTGAGCGATGTGACGGCACGAGAATGTGCTCAGTTGCTCGAACGCCGTCCGTTGGTAACCCCCAATGCCTTTGAGCAGAATTTTGTGCCCAAAGGGCAAAAGTTGACACAGACTCGTGACACGGCTCGTGCAAAACTGTTGCAGGTGGCACAAGTGCTCACCGGCGAAAAATATGCGCCCAACACTTTGCTTGTGACAACCTCGGGTCGCTGTGAGTTCCGCAACAAGGGGCTTGATGTGGTGCTCGACTCGCTTAACATGACTCGCGACCGCTTGAATCGGGCTAATGAAGCCACTCGCAAGATTGTGATGTTCATCATGGTGCCGGCATGGCTCGACAAAGCTCGTGCCGATGTTGCCACAGCAATGAGCACCGGCACGATTTCAAGGCTGTTAGATCCCATTATCACACACTCTATCCATAATTTTGAGAGCGATGCCATTTACTGCAAAATGAATTTCCTTGGCTTGCACAACCACATTGGCGACCGTGTGAAAGTCATTTATGTGCCATCTTATTTAAATGGGAACGATGGCATTTTCAACCTGCCTTATTACGATTTGCTGGCAGGAATGGATCTTTCGGTTTTCCCGTCTTATTATGAACCGTGGGGCTATACGCCACATGAAAGCATAGCTTTCGGGGTGCCTGCCATTACGTCCGATTTGGCTGGTTTTGGACAATGGGTGCTGAATGCCGTGGGCGACGATTTTGCCAAGACCGGCGTGAAAGTTGTTCATCGCACCGATTCAAACTACTCCGAGACGGTGGCACAGGTGTCGAATGCTTTGATCGAAGTGCTTGAAACGATGCCTTGCGATTGGGACAAAACCGGCAAAGCGGCTAAAAAAACATCGAAACTGGCATCGTGGGAGCATTTTATCTCATTCTACGAAGTCGCCTATCGGCAGGCTGTGAACGAAAGAGCGCAACGAGTGCTTCGTGACAATGATTGCTTGTGATTTTAAAAGAAAAAATTAACTGAATATTATTATTTTAGATTTATGAAAATAAGAGTTAGTAACACCAACGAACCTGTTTGGAGAAACATTACAGTTAAGAACGTGCTGCCTGCCAAGTTCAAAAAGCTTGATGAACTGTCAAAAAACCTGTGGTGGGTTTGGAACAGTGAAGGAAAAGCATTGTTTCACGACTTAGACCGCAAGTTGTGGCGTGAAACAGGAGAAAACCCTGTAATGATGCTCCAAAACATCGCGGCAAGCCGACTTGATGAAATTTCAAAAGACGATGCGATGATGGCTCGGATAAATACCGTATATGACCGCTTCAAAGCCTACATGAAGCAGCCCATGCGCAACGATTTGCCCTCGGTTTCCTACTTCAGCATGGAGTATGGGCTTTGCAATGCGTTGAAAATCTATTCCGGCGGTCTCGGCATTCTTGCCGGCGACTACGTGAAAGAGGCTTCCGACCGATGTGTCAACATGACAGCTGTAGGGTTCCTCTATCGCTATGGCTATTTCACGCAAAGTCTTTCGATGGATGGCCAGCAAATCGCCAATTATGAGGCACAAAATTTCAATCAGCTTCCCTTGGAACCGGTTCTCGACGAGAGTGGGAAGCAGATGATTCTCGAAGTGCCATATCCCGGGCGCATCATCTATGCCAACGTGTGGCGAGTGAATGTGGGACGCATCAAGCTCTATCTTATGGATACCGACATTGACTTGAACAGTGGTTATGATCGTCCAATCACTCATCAACTCTATGGCGGTGATTGGGAAAATCGCATCAAGCAGGAATATTTGCTGGGCATTGGAGGGGTTTTGATGTTGAAGAAACTGGGTGTCGACAGCCAACTTTATCATTGCAACGAGGGGCACGCCGCATTGCTCAATTTGCAACGATTGGTCGACTATGTGCAACACGACGGCTTGAATTTCAACGAAGCTCTCGAAGTGGTGCGCGCCTCTTCGCTCTACACGGTGCACACGCCGGTTCCTGCCGGTCACGACTATTTCGATGAAGGATTGTTTGGCAAATACATGGGCGAATTTCCTGCAAAGCTGGGCATTTCATGGCAAGACCTCATGAACATGGGGCGTGAAACTCCCGATTCGCAAGAGCGATTCTCAATGAGTGTGTTCGCACTGAACACAACGCAAGAGTCAAATGGCGTGAGTTGGTTGCATGGCGAGGTTTCCAAGAAAATGTTTGCCGGAGTGTGGAAAGGTTATGCTCCCGAAGAATCGCACGTGGGCTACGTTACCAATGGTGTGCACATGCCAACGTGGGCTGCTTCGGAGTGGAAAGAATATTACACGCAAGTCTTTGGCGACAAGTGGATGGATAGCCAAGAAGATGAAAAAACATGGGCACCCATTCTTAAAGTTCCCGATCAAGACATCTGGGATATGCGCATGCGCTTGAAAAACAAGTTCATCAACTTTGTAAAACGTGATTTTAGCGAAACTTGGCTCAAAAATCAAGGCGATCCCTCTCGCATCATGTCGATTGTAGACAAAATAAATCCTAATGCGCTTCTCATTGGCTTTGCGCGTCGCTTTGCCACCTACAAGCGTGCTCACTTGCTCTTTTCAGATCTTGAGCGACTTGAAAAAATTGTCAACAATGAGCAATTTCCGGTGCAGTTCATCTATGCAGGCAAGGCACATCCGGCCGATGGGGCAGGGAAGGACTTAATACGCCACATCGTTGAAATCAGCAAGATGCCACAGTTCTTGGGTAAGATCATTTTCCTTGAAAATTACGATATGGCGGTGTCGAAACGTCTGCTCACCGGCGTAGATATTTGGTTGAACACCCCAACGCGTCCACTCGAAGCTTCGGGCACATCGGGTGAAAAGGCCGAAATGAACGGATTGCTCAATTTCTCGGTGCTTGATGGCTGGTGGTACGAAGGGTATCGCGAGGGAGCCGGTTGGGCTTTGACCGCTCAACGCACCTATACCGACCAGGCACAGCAAGACAAGCTCGATGCGGCTACCATCTACTCAAAACTTGAGCATGAAATTATTCCGTTGTATTTTGCCAAGAACTCTCGTGGCTATTCTCCCGAGTGGGTGCAATACATCAAGCGTTCGATTGCCACCATTGCGCCTCACTACACGATGTCGCGCATGATGAAGGACTATTTTGAACGCTTCTACACTCCACAGGCCGCCCGTAGCAAGAAATTGCAAACCGGCAATTTTGCTCTCGCCAAGGACATTGTAGCATGGAAAGAGAACGTAACCACGAAATGGGACGCTGTGCACGCCATTGACATTCAATTGAGCGATTCGTTGAAAAACTCGTCGAGCAGTGGCGAAGCTGTTGAAGCAACGATTAAGCTGAACACCGCAGGGCTTGGCAAAGACCTTGGCATTGAGCTGGTCGTGTATCGTGACGAAAAAGGCGAATCGAAATTCTCGGAGGTTTTGCCATTCAAAGTTGTTGCGCAAGATGGTGATGTGATCACCTATCATCTTAAACAACCCTTGAAGAACTCCGGAGTATTCCGCTACTCTTTCAGGGTTTATCCATGGAACAAAAATTTGCCTCACCGTCAAGACTTTGCCTATATGAAATGGGTTTAATTGGCATTCTGCATCATGCAGAAACGTAAAGAGAGGAGGCTGTTTCGTTCGTGACACAGCCTCTTTGCTTTTTCTTGTATATTTATTGCCTTGCCTGTTCTAAGGCTGTATGTAGCCATTCATGATGGCATATACACTCAGACCCGAAACGCTCTTGATATCGAGTTTGGCTGTGATGTTTTTGCGATGCGATAGCACCGTGTTAATGCTGATGTTCAGCTGATTGGCAATTTCTTTGTTGGTGCACCCCGAAGCCACAAGTTTCAACACGTCGATTTCTCGCAGGGTGAGTTTTTGGGAGTTATTCTGTCCTTCGGGATTGAGAAATTTGTCGAGAAATGTGGTGATGCTTTCTAAGCTGTCATTAGGCGATAGCCGGTAATTTCCTTGCGAAAACTCGGTGCGGTGCGATAAAATGATGGTTTTGTCTTTATTGGGCAAGAAAAAATTGAGATGATTGACAAAAGTACTTTCATCGGTCACAAACAGGTCGGTGTCGTTGGTTGTGTTTGTGGACATGAGATCGAATTGTCCCACTCTTTCAACAATTCCGTCAAACGTCTCTCTGATAATGGCTTCCAGTCCTAAACCGGCAAGCGTGTTGGGTAATATGATAACTGTGTGTTTTCCCATGCTCCCTCTTTCTCTTTACTGTTGTTGAGCCAACGCCTGTGCCATGGGTTTTAAGATGCGGTAGCGTATGCGATTGTTTTGAACAATGTCTTTGTGCAGGCTGAACAGTGCAATGAGCACCGCTTGGCACAAATTTTGGTCGTAGTCGCCCTTGAGGTGAATTACAAACATGTTGATGAGGTCGCCGAGTTTGTCCTCGATATTGTCGGTCGGGGCATCAAACTTGTGAATGGCACACTCAACCCCGTTTGCTTTTCTCTCGTCCATGGCGAGCACCTCGGGAAACCAGTGGTTGCGATCTTGGGCAATGCGGTTGAGCAATTCGGTTTTAACTTCGATAAAAAATTTCATCATTAGTTCCAAGTTGCTGTTGGCCTGATCGGTTCTTTGCAGCAAGAAGGAGAAATGTCGTTCGATGTTGGGAATTTGATATTGCTCGTAATAACAGTTGGTCTTCTGTAAGTAGTCGACAATGATCGATACCTTGAAAGTAGAATATATTTTTTCGGGAAAATATTCGGGCGATTGAAAAGTATTGAGAATTGTGGTGAAGAACACAGAGTCCAACCCCTTTGATTGACATATTGTACCAACAGTGTTGTCGCCAACACCGAGTTTGATGCCAAATCTGCTCAAAACGGTTACTATCGTCGGGTCTTCGATAACGATGTTGCTTAGCTTGGAGTCAAGTTTAATGAGATGCATGAGATGTTGTAGAACTTGTGTGAAAAAAGTAGAATGATGTTATTTAATTTCTTTGCTTGGCGATTGCCTGACGAATGCACTGTGCGATGAAGTGAGCACGCCACACAACTTTTGATCATGCTGTTCAACGGGCAGGTGTTCAAAATATTGGCAGTCAAGAGCCACACCAAGAGTGTAGGCATTGGTGCATTGTGGCAAGAGGCGGTCGTAGTAGCCTCGTCCTCTACCCAAGCGGTTGCAACAGCTGTCGAGAGCAACGGCAGGCACGATCACAAGATCTATAATGGTTGGATCGACCGGTTGTGTTCCCACAGGTTCCATGATTTGATAAACTCCGTTGCTACTCAATTCGTTGGATTTGAATGGCAAAATGTCGAGAACGTCACCGTTTACCTTGGGCAGGAAAATGTGTTTGGTCTTTGTCCATTTTTCCACATACAGGTGTGTGGGCAACTCGTCGGGCATGGAGTAGTAGAATAAAATATTGCCTGCCCGAGCAAAGCATGGCAGTTGCTCAATGGTTTCAAACACGATGTGAGCCTCTTTGTCTTTGGTTTCGGGAGATAAAGTTTTCTTTAATTCCTTGACATGCTTTCGCAATTCTGTTTTGTTCATGTACATAATTTTGAAAATTTTAGTGCATGCCGGTTGCAGTTATCGGAAAAGTAGCCTGATGCTTGTTCAGTGCCTTTAATGCCGCTTCGATAGTGTGGTCGGTGCGGTTGAGAATGGGGTAGTAGGCTTTTTGTCCCAGTAGGTTTCGGGCTATCAACGCTTTGAGGATTGTTATAATTTGGTCTTTCGACTGATTGATGTAGTACCACCGTGCCGGTATGCCTTGGCTCGAAGCATAATCGACAAAGCTGTTCAGCAGGTTGTCGTTGTCGGCCAGCTGTCGCAAGAGTTGTTTGTAGTCCTTGGTTGCTTTTAATGCCTTTTTATTGTTCTGCACATATTTCATGGCATATTGTTGTGGTAAGCCGGCATTGACGATGCTCATGTAGTAGCCCGAAACGCTGTCGAGTGGCACGAAGATGTCGGGGATAATGCCACCGCCACCATACACCGTGCGCCCGTGTGTGGTTGTGAACATCTTGCTCTTGTCGAGCTTGATGCTGTCGCGACTGTAATATTCGCCACGTTGCAGACGGTCTTGCAACTCCATGTCGTAGGAATAAAGTCCGCCGCTTTTGTATTCCTTTTGAATGCATCGACCACTGGGGGTGTAGTAACGAGCGATTGTGAGCCTGATAGCACTGTTGTCGGGCAAAGGGAATTGCTTTTGTACAAGCCCTTTTCCAAATGAGCGACAGCCTACAATCAGTCCTCGGTCGTTATCTTGCATGGCTCCGGCAAAAATCTCGCTGGCACTGGCCGAAAATTCATCGATGAGCACAATCAACTCTACCTCTTGATAGGAGCCTGTTCCATCGCTCCACACCTGCGAATCATCTCTCTTGTAGCGTCCCTTGGTCGAAACGATGAGTTGATTGGCCGGCAAAAACTCATTGGCCATTCTGATGGCCATTTCCATGTAGCCGCCACCGTTGCCGCGCAGGTCGATGATAAAACGCTTGGAACCTTGCGTGCGCAACTCATCAAGCGATTTGCGGAACTCAACATAGGTGTTGCGTCCAAATTGGTTAACTTTGATGTAGCCGGTGTTTTTGTCGATCATGTAGGTTGCATCTACCGAAGTAATGGGAATTTCGCCACGAGTCACGTTCACGAAAATATGTTTTTTGCTGTTGCCGCGCTTGATGCCCAATTTTACAACCGAGCCTTTTTCGCCTCTCAGTTTTTCTCTCACTTCGCTTGGAGTGAAGCCTTTTCCCACAAATGGCTTGCCGTCAACCGAAATAATTTTGTCTCCATTCATGATGTTTTGTTTGTCCGAAGGACCGCCGGCAATTACTTGAACAACGTTGATGGTATCGTCAAGAATTTGAAATTCAATGCCTATACCGCAAAAACTGCCTTCAAGTTCCTCGTTGGCGGCAAGCAAATCTTTTGGGGTGAAGTAGACCGAGTGAGGGTCGAGATTGCCTAAAATGGAAGGAATCGACATGTCGATGAGACTATCGATATTTACGTTGTCTACATAGTCGTTGGCGACAATGTTTAAGATGTTATTCAGCTTTCGGTCAAATTCACTCGACTTTTGAGTTGTGAAGTGGCTTCCGATCATGATGCCCACAATGAGGGAGGCGGCAAGTGCCAATGGAACCCAAGTGAAATGTTGTCTGTTACCCGAATTCATTTCAGTGATTATTTGTTTTAAAGAGCCTCTTCAATGTAATTTCCGGTTTCGTCTTCGGCGAGATACACCAGCTCAATGCCTGCACGCTTGAGCAGGTCGATGCCTTCGGTCAGGCGGTATACTTCGGAAAAAACAACCCGCTTGATTCCCGATTGAATGATGAGTTTTGAACATTCGATGCAAGGCGATGTGGTCACATAGAGGGTGGCACCGATGCTACTGTTGTTGCTCTGTGCCACTTTGGTTATTGCATTAGCTTCGGCATGAAGTACGTATGGCTTGGTTTGCCCGTCTTCTTCCTCGCAAATGTTCTCAAAGCCAACCGGAGTGCCATTGAAGCCATCGGAAATAATCATTTTGTCCTTGACCAACAATGCCCCCACTTGACGGCGTTTGCAATAGGAGTTTTCTGCCCATATTTTTGCCATGCGCAAATATCTTGAATCGAGCAGAGCCGTCTTGTCCTTGTTTTCGCTCATAATAAAACTCTCGGCTGATTTTTCAACCGACATTCAATGTTGAAAATTTTCGCTGCTATTTTATTGAAAATAACACTACAAATGTAATCAAAAATAACATAAAAAAAATAAGTGGCATGAAAATAATGTCACTTATTAAATTTATTTATATTTAGAGCGAATAAAACTCCCCGGTTTTCTAAGAATTGAGGACATTGATTCCGTCACGACGCAATAGAGCCTCGATGTGAGGTTCGCGACCCCGGAAACGTTTGTAGAGAGTCATGGGGTTTTCGGTGCCTCCCTTCGACAAGACTTCTTCTTTGAGTAAAGTTGCGGTTGCACGGTTGAAGATGCCATCTTCTTGAAATTTTGAAAAAGCGTCGGCATCGAGCACTTCTGCCCACTTGTAGCCATAGTAGCCTGCGGCATAACCGCCTGAGAAAATGTGCCCGAATTGTGACGACATGATGCAACCTTCGATGGGTTCAAATACCTTGACCGCTTTCATGGCTTCATGCTCAAATTGGAATACGTCGCCATGGAAAGGCTGTGAAAGCGTGTGCCAAGCCATGTCGATGAAACAAAAGCCCAGTTGGCGCATGCAGGCATAGGCTGCACCGTATTGTGCCGATTCCTGCACTTTGTCGATGAGAGTTTGCGAAATTTTTTCGCCGGTTATATAGTGCTTGGCAAAACTGTCGAGAAACTCTCGCTCAAACATATAGTTTTCGTTGAACTGCGATGGCATTTCAACAAAATCGCGAAAAACGTTGGTGCCCGACAAAGAGGCGTATTTGCACTTAGACAACAGGCTGTGCAGGGCATGTCCGAACTCGTGGGTGAATGTTCTCACTTCGCCAAAGGTGAGCAATGAGGGCTTAGTTTCGGTGGGCTTGGTAAAATTCATAGTGAGTGTCACAAGCGGGCGTATGTCTTTGCCGTTCTCATTGATGTATTGCTCTCTGAAATCGGTCATCCATGCTCCGCTTTGCTTGGTGTCGCGTGGGAAAAAATCGGTGTAAAGCATGCCCACAAAGAGCCCGTTTTCATCGGTCACGTCAAAAGCTTTGATGTCGGGGTTGAACACTTGTGCGTCGTGATTTTCGTTGAATTGCAGGCCGTAGAGCTTTGTTGCCAGGCCGAACACGCCTTCTATTACGTTATCAAGTTCAAAATAGGGGCGCAACAGTTCGTCGTTGATGTTGTATTTTGAATCTCGTTCTTTGTTGGAATAGAAAGAATAGTCCCACGGCATGATTTCAATTTTTTTGCCTTCGAGTGTGCTTGCAAATTGCGAAAGTCGCTCCATGTCGGCCTTCTGTACCGGGCTGTAAGCCTCTTTGAGAAGATTGAGCATGTCGTAGACTGCCTGTGTGTTTTGAGCCATTCTGTTTTCAAGCCTGTAATCGGCATAGGTGTGGTAACCCAGCAGACGTGCGATTTCGAGCCTGGTGTTGGCCATATCTTTCACAATGTCGAGGTTGCAAAATTCTCCTTTTGTACACAAGGTGTTATAGGCTTTGTAGAGTTTCTCTCTGAGGTCGCGACGCGCTGAGTGTTTCATGAATGCGGTGTAGCTGGGAAATTGCAGCGTGATGAGGTATTTGCCCTCATGCCCTTTGTCTTTGGCGGCACTTTGAGCGGCTTCGATTGCACTCTCGGGCAACCCGTCAAGTTCTTCTTCGTTGAGCCACATTTCATATTTTGCTTTCTCTTTCAAGCAGTTTTGTTCAAATTTCAGAGAGAGTTCTGTCAAGCGTTTGGTGAGTTGTCTGTATTTTTCACGGTCTTCTCCTTGCAAGGCTGCTCCGCTTTTTACAAATGATTTGTAGGTTTCGGTCATGAGCATTTGATCTTCCTTGTTGTGGAGTTTGGGATTAAAGGTGGCATTGGCAGTTTTAATGCGTTCCCACAACTTGGGGTTGAGTGTGATGCTGTTGTTATGCTCCGAGAGCAAGGGAGCTATTTTGTTGGACACGGCAAGCAGAGCATCGTCGGCATTGGCCGAGAGTAGCGGATAAAACACGCCAAGCACCCTGGTCAAGGTCTTGCCCGAACGTTCAAGAGCTACAACCGTGTTTTCAAAGGTTGGCTCATAGGCACTGTTGGCAATGGCGTCTACTTCTCGGCTGTGTTCCTTCATGCCTTGCATGATTGCCGGTTCAAAGTCTTGGGTAGTGATGTGGTCAAACGGCACTGCTCCATGTTTGGTTTTAAATTCTTGTAGAAAAACGTGATTTTTGTTCATTATGTTTTGTTGTAAATGTTTTGCGAATAGATTGAAAATAGCGATTAGCCTAACAACTTGCTTGTGACTGCCTCGCATACAAGGGTGATTGTTGCCTCGCTTAATCCCTTGGCACGCACATAGTGTTTATCGTTGGTGTAGAGCCGGACAAATGTTTCGGCATTGTTTTCCATCATGCCGGCGGCTTTGAGATATTGTGTGATGGCATCTTTCACTTGATTGTTGCTCAACAGCAGGTGACCATAGTTTAAATGGTCTTGTGCGGTGGGCGTGTCGTTGTTGATTATTTTTTGATAATATCGCTCGCTTTGTTCCTTTTTATCGTTTAAGAATGAGCACCATGCAATGGGGCGCCATGCTTTGTGTTTCTGTGGATCTAAATAGTCTGCCTTAAAGTAGTACTTCAATGCTTCTTCAATTTGATTGGCTTCAAGGAGACAATGTCCGATATTCAAGTAGATGGTGGCGTTGTTGGGCGCAACGGTCTCTGCTTTCAGGAAATATTCCAGAGCTTTTTGAGGCATTTTCAAGGCACGATAGCAAGCGGCGATGTGCTTCAAATTCCAACTGTCGTTTTCCTTAGCCAGTTCATATCGCTTGTAGAACTTGATGGCTTCGTGGAAATCGCCCAGATTTTGATGTGCAAACCCCATCTTTTGCAAAATATGTGGATCTATTTCTTCGTTTTTATCGAGTAAAAAATGGTAATATTTGATGGCATCGCCATAGAACGCATTTTTTAAATAAAATTCAGCAATGAGCGTAATTGTCATTGTGTTGTTGGTGATTTTTGAAAAGTAGGGCAAATTTAAAAAGTCCATTTCGGTCTTGAAAATCGAGAGGAAATCTCCTCGGCGTGAAAACAGCTTGAAAAAACGGTATAGGTCTTGTGTGTAGCTGTTAATCGCCATGTCTCGTGCCGTGAGATTGTCGTCGGGCAACATAGCGCTATCGGCCTCTTTCATGCCGGTAGCTTGTGCATCGAGTTGTGAGACAATCATCGAACGTTGATTGGCCGGGATTGAGCCCAGTGAGAAGCTGAACGAATATTTGTCGCTGTCGCACATGAAGGGAGCTGCTTCGATGAGTTGTTTGAGCGTTTTGTCGCCGGTTGAGAATGTATCGTGCAGTGTGGAATGTTCGATGTTGAACGGCAAGAACCAGTTGGAGAGAGTGTTGAAAAAAGGAAAGGATTTCAAATGGGCAAATGTGGAGATGTAGACATCGCCTCCTTCTTGCTGAATTTTGTTGAGTTCTTCCATTTTTTTGCCGATGCCGCTGTTGTCGAGCCATTCTTGCCATTCGGGATTGCCTTCGAGTTCCGAGGGATCGAGTGTTCCGCCGTTTCCTTTAATTTTTTTCATGAGTTCAGGGCTCATCTGCATGAGGTTGGGCATGAAATCCTCTCTCATCTTCTGAGTTATTTTTTCGGTGTTGCGAGAGCGTATCAGCCGGTTGAGAATGGCAAGCGAATCGCTTTGGAAATGTTTCATTTCGGCCGCAGTTTCAATCAAGTCGCCTATCGACTTGATTTGTTGTACCCGGGTGCGGTATTGGTAGATGATGATGACAGCTCCTGTCAATGCTCTCACTTGCACACCTAAGTTGGTGGCAGTGATGTAAGTTTCGAGCAATATTGCAAGTTTTTTCTCATCAAAAAATTTGGTCAGGCTCAAGAACAGTGCCGAAACGATGAGCGACTTGAAATAGCCGGGAGTGCTGTCGTCGTCTATCAGGGCTTTGATGCTGGTGGCGATGTGAGGAGAGAAAGGGAATGTACACCATGTTTTATTGAATATCTCGGTTTCGAGACGCTCGCACTCTTGCAACATTGCTTTAATGGCTGTGGCGTTTTGCTGCCGAACTTCGACCGATTGCAAAAGAGTGTAGCGTTTTCGGGCATTTTGATAACGTTCAATCAAGTCGTCTACACTCATTTGTTGCATTGTTGCTGTGCGAGTGTAGAATAGTTCGTAAGATCGGTTACTCGACAGTAAAAACACACAACGGTCGGTAAGGTCGTATGTTGAGTTGATGATGTCTGCAAAAATTTCCTCCCTTTGAGGATCGGCAGCACCTTCAGCAACATATTGCAACATGTAGTGATATGACGTTTTCACTTGATTGAATTTCTCTTGCAACTGATAGTTGGCTGTGGCCTCAATCAGCTGTGCAAGTTCAAGCAATGCCTTGAAAACTTCATTTTTTTCGAGCAGGGCATATATTTTCTGCTGATATTTATTGATTTCTTGAATATCCATTTTTTTGTTTGTAATGTGAATGTTTGATAGCCTGCAAATTCTGTGCAAATTTAACGGACGTGGAGCAAATTTAATCGAAAAAACACAGCATTTCAAATAAAATGGTGTATTTTTGCATCTGTTAAGCACAGGAGGGCAACGAAGCGGAGTGAAACCGAAAAAAGCGTGCTTCGGTAGTCTTTCTAACTCATCATTATAAACTAAGTAGTACAGCTCATGGTAATTCAACGTTTGCAGTCACTCTATCTATTGATTTCTGCCATTTTGTTGGCGGTGTTTTCGTTTTCAACATCTTTCACCATTGCAACCTCCACGGGAGTATATCACATTGGAGTGCTTCGCAAGGGCTATGAGAATGGCATCATGCAACCCGACCTGCTTTTGTTGCCCATGGTGGTTCTGCTCATCGTTTTATCGATAATCGCGATTTTTAAGTTCAAAGATTTGAAAAGCCAATTGAGATTATGTGCCATTTGCATTGCGCTCACTTTGGCCATGATATTGAGCATTGGTTTCTTGGCATTCACTCAGCGTGAAATGGGTATGGTATCAATCGGACTCTCCAATTTGCTTGTTGTTGCTTCTTTACTATTCTTTTTCCTTGCTCATCGCGGTATTGCCCGTGACAAGAAACTGTTGACCGACAGCGATCGATTGAGATAATTAACCCTCTTTGTTATTTCCTTTTCAGGTTTCTCCTCTGCAATTTTTGCATGAAGGAAAAAAGCTCTGTGCTATATTTAACCCAAAACGGTCATTAGACCTTAGCGATTTTATGACCGATTGGAGCTTAATTTGTCTTTAAGAAATTGTCCTGTATAGCTTTCGTTGCAATCGGCAATGGCTTCGGGCGTTCCGGTTGCAACCACACTGCCCCCCTGTGCACCGCCTTCAAGTCCAAGGTCTATTACATGGTCGGCACATTTAATGATGTCCATATTGTGCTCAATGACAATCACGGTGTGCCCTTTTTCTATCAATTGGTTAAACGATTTCATCAGTGTGTTGATGTCGTGAAAATGCAATCCTGTTGAAGGTTCGTCAAAGATGAACATGGTATGTTCTTTTTTGTCGCCACTCATGAAATATGCCAATTTGACACGTTGATTTTCTCCACCCGATAATGTTGAAGAAGATTGTCCGAGTTTGATGTAGCCTAAGCCCACATTTTGCAACGGTTTGAGGCGTGCAACAATTTTCTTTTCGTTGAAAAGATTGGTTTCAGAGAAAAACTCGATGGCTTGGTTTACGGTCATCTCCAACACGTCATATATGTTTTTACCTCTGAACATAACTTCCAGCGCATTTTGACAGAAGCGTTTGCCATGACAGATTTCGCAAGTGAGGGTGATGTCGGCCATGAATTGCATTTCAATGGTGATTTTCCCCTCTCCCTTGCATTCTTCGCATCGTCCGCCAACTGCATTGAACGAGAAGTAGCCCGGTCCATAACCCATTTGTTTCGACAATTGCTGCTCGGCAAAAAGATGGCGTATTTCGTCGAATGCTTTCAGGTAGGTTGCTGGGTTGCTCCTTGACGACTTGCCAATGGGATTCTGATCGACAAATTCTACTCTTGAAATCATGTTCAAGTCTCCTTCTATCGAGGAATGGGTGCCGGGAGTATCTATGTCTTCGCCGTAGTGACGAGCAAGTGCCTTGTAAAGAATGTCGTTCACGAGAGTGGATTTGCCCGAGCCACTCACGCCGGTAACCACGGTCATAACACCAAGTGGGAATGTCACGTCAATACCTTTAAGGTTGTTTTCGGCAGCTCCTCTCACAACAATGTTATTGCTCCAGCGGCGACGGATGCGTGGCACGGGAATTTGCATGAGTCCGGTCAAATATTTTGTTGTGTAGCTGTTGTCGGCATCTTTCAATCCCTTAATGGAACCTTGATACACAACCTCTCCTCCCAGCCGGCCGGCATTAGGTCCTACGTCAATGAGATAGTCGGCCGCTCGTATGATTTCTTCGTCATGCTCCACGACAACCACGGTGTTGCCCAGTTCTTGCAACATTCTCAGCACCTTGATGAGTTTGTCGGTGTCGCGTGAATGCAGACCAATGCTCGGCTCATCGAGAATGTAAATGGAGCCAACGAGAGGGCTGCCCAGCGATGTTGCTAAGTTTATGCGCTGACTTTCACCGCCCGATAGCGTTGAAGACAAGCGGTCGAGAGTGAGATAACCCAACCCCACATCGTTTAAGAAATCCAGGCGGTGAATGATTTCGGTCAATGGTCTTTTGCCCACAATCATGTCATTCTCATCGAGCGAAAGCTCTTTGAACCAATTTCGCAGGGTTGCAACGGGCATTTGCACCAACTCTCCTATGGTTTTGCCGTTGATTTTTACATAATCGGCTTCTTTTTTGAGACGAGAGCCATGGCAACCAGGGCATGTTGTCTTGCCTCGATAGCGGGCAATCATCACTCTGTATTGTATGGAGTAGGATTTGCTTTTAATCCATTTAAAGAAACCATCGATGCCACCGAAGTCGTCTACGCCGTGCCACAACATGTCTTTTTGTGCTTGCGTGAGTTGGCAATAAGGGCGATGAATGGGAAAATCGTGTTTTGTGGCGGCATGAATGAACCTGGTTTTCCATTCGTTCATCACAGTTCCTCGCCAGCATGCCACAGCGTCGTCATAGACCGACAGGGCTTGATTGGGTACTACCAGTTTTTCGTCAACTCCCACAATTTTGCCAAATCCCTCGCAGGTGGAACATGCTCCAATGGGGTTGTTGAAGTTGAACATTTGGTCGTTTGGCTCTTGAAACATAATTCCATCGGCCTCAAATCGTTTTGAAAACAGATGTTCCTTGATTGAACCGTCTTCTTTCCACACCATCAAAATGCACTCGTCATTGCCTTCATAGAAGGCAGTTGACAAAGAATCTAAGATGCGTAGTTCATCTTCCTTGTGATGGGTTACGCTCATTCTGTCGATGAGCAACCTGTATTTCCCGGTTGTCGCTTCGCTCTCGATGAGATCTGAAATTGGGATAAACGCTCCGTGGTGTTCAAGGCGCGAATATCCTCCTTTTTGCAATAGTTCCAATCGTTTTTTGAATGCCGTTTCTCCGTGAGAGACCGAAAGGTCGGTGAGCAAAGCATATTTTGTACCGTCGGGGTAGGAATTGATGGTGTTTATCACGTCTTCTGAAGAATGTTTTTTCACCATTTCACCCGAAATAGGGGAGTAGGTCTTTCCTATGCGTGCAAAGATGATGCGCAGATAGTCATATATTTCGGTGGAAGTGCCCACGGTGCTTCGCGAATTGCGGTTGTTTACTTTCTGCTCAATGGCAATGGCAGGAGGTAAGCCTTTGATGAAGTCGCAGTCGGGTTTGCTCATGCGTCCCAAGAATTGCCGGGCGTATGATGAAAGACTCTCCACATAGCGACGTTGACCCTCGGCATACAACGTGTCGAATGCCAGCGACGATTTGCCCGAACCCGAAAGACCGGTGATGACAATGAATTGATTGCGAGGAATTTTAACGTCGATGTTCTTGAGGTTGTTGACGCGTGTTCCTTTTATTGTAATGTCGTTAGAAGTCATATCGTGTGTGATATTAAAGAAAAAGTCAAAATTCTCGTTGAGAGAAATTTTGCGTTTCTCTGCATATAATTGTGCAAAATTACTTAATGTCACCGAGATAAAAAAGCATCATATTTTGTGAAAATCCTAATTATGTTTAAATAAGGGGCATAATATTTGCATATCCAAAAACATTTTAATAATTTTAGTGCGTGATAACAAAATCGACCTTCCTTGAGCCGGTAGGCGATGATGTTTTTTGAAACAAGAAAATAATAACTTTTAAATAATTTTGATTATGAAACCAATAAACATTGTAATGGCTGTTGTGGGCGGTGCTATTGCCGGCGCAGCGGTTGGCCTGCTTTTCGCTCCAGAAAAAGGCTCTGAAACTCGTGCGAAAATCGCTGAAACTTTAAAGGCTAACGGCATTAAGCTTGAACCCAAGAAATTGGATGAGCTTGTTGACGACATCTCAAATGAAATCAATTAATCGTTAAAAATAAAATAATTAAGGAAATGAAATCTTTATCAATACTATATGCTTTCCTCGGCGGTGCTGTGGTAGGCTGTGCCACTGCAATTCTTTTTGCTCCCGAAAAAGGAGAAGATACACGCAAGCGCATTAAAGAAATGTTGAAGAAAAAAGGCATTGACTTTACCGATGACGAGGTAGAACGCCTTGTGGATCAAATAAGTGCTCAAATTGAACAATGATGTGATTTGAACGCATCGGTTGCATTTGGAACACTTGAAATTAATTAAAGGACTTGTCGCATGACGCAACGAGAAAGACTCTTTTTGTGTCATGCGCTTGTTGTTTGGTCTTAAAAAGATTTTGTCATGAACGAATTGGATTATAAAAAACTGTGGCAACAATTGAAAAACTTTGTCACACTTCAAATCGACTATTCCAAGCTCACTGTGGCCGAGAAACTCTCAATACTCTTTTCGCGAGTGTTGCTTGTGGCCGTGGTATTGCTGATTGGAGTGTTGCTGCTCATGCAACTGATGGGTGCCATTGTTGCCGCTTTAACCGTTTCGCTTGGCAGTGCAAGCATGGCACACTTGATTGCCGGTGGAATCTTGATTTTGCTCTTGTTGGTGATATTTGCTTTCAGAACCCAATTGATTGTAAACCCTGTTACCCGCTTTGTGACCAAATTGTTTTTTAATCCCGAAGATAAATAATGCCTCTTTTAATTCTTAGATTATGCAACAAAACAAAGAAAATTCCCGGCCAATACCCGTCTATAAAGGAATGACGCTCGAAGAATTGCGCTACAAGAGAGCACTTGCGCTTGTGAAATTGGAAGTGGAAAAAGCCCAAATGCATGCTTCGTTCGATGGATTGAGGCAACGTGCCGGCAGTGAAGGCATGCGTGGATTGCTGTTTCGTAATGTCACATTGTCGCGCTTGAAGGCAGCCGACTATGCATTCTTGTCGATGAAAGTGGCTCAATTGGCATTCCGCCTTTGGAAAAGAAAGCGTCATTGAAGATTTTTGTAGTTTCAACTATTGAATGCAACTTTTTGTTTCAAATTTAAGAAAAAGATTTCTTTTGGGGAATAGAAATTGAGTTTGCATCTCGGTCTTTCGTTTATTCTGTACTGTATCTGTTTGATTATATTGTTACTAAATT